>CAYYRC010000002.1:232307-257331 GCA_964474045.1 uncultured Actinomycetes bacterium | reverse complement strand
CCCGGCACCCGCCGGAACTGATCGCACGAGCAGCACGGAGGCGCAGCAGTGATCATCGGTACCAAGACGCTGGGGATCGGCGCCCTCGTGGTTGCGGCGATCGCCATCACCGGCTGCGACCCGGAGACCATCGCCAAAGTCCAGGCCGCGCAGCAGGCGGCGCTCGCGGACCGCTTCAACGAGTCGCGGACCTGGGCTGCGGGGGCGGGACCGCTGCGGGTCCGCATGTGCGAGTCCGGCAACACCTACACGATCAACACCGGCAACGGCTACTACGGCGCCTGGCAGTTCGATCGACCCAGCTGGCTCGCCAACGGCGGTGCTGAGTTCGCCGACTACCCTCATAAGGCGACCAAGGACCAGCAGGACTTCGTGGCGTGGACCTACTGGAAGAAGGCCGGCTGGAGGCCGTGGTCGTGCAAGCCGTGATGTTCCTGCCCGCCGACCGAGCAGGAGCTCGTAGATGAACCTCGCCGACAACCTCGTCCGCACTGCCGCCGTCCGCGGCGACCGGGTGGCGCTGTCGCTGGACGATATCCACCTCACGTACACCCAGCTCGACGATGCCAGCGCCCGCCTGGCCGGCTGGCTGGCAGAGCTCGGCGTCCGGCCCGGGGGGCGCGTGGGCATCATGCTGCCCAACCTGGTCGAGTTCCCGATCATCTACTACGGCGTGCTGCGCGCCGGTGCGGTGGTCGTGCCCATGAACCCGCTTTTCAAGCGGCGCGAGATCGAGTACTACCTGACGGATTCCGGCGCGTCCGTGCTGTTCGCCTGGGAGGGGCTGGCGGCGGAAGCCGAGGCGGGTAGCGACGCGGCCGGCGCGGCGCTGGTCCTGGTCGATGCGAGGTTCGTCGCGCAGCTCGCCGATCACGAGCCCCCGGCGGCTGCGGTGGTGGACCGCGCCGCTGGCGACACGGCGGTGATCCTGTACACCTCCGGCACCACGGGCAGCCCCAAAGGCGCGGAGTTGACGCACGCCAACATCGCGTCCAACGTCGCGGCGTCGGTGGACCTCTTCTCGGCCACAGATGACGATGTGATCTTCGGCGGGCTGCCGTTGTTCCACTCCTTCGGGCAGACGTGCGGGTTGAACTCGGCGGTCGCCGTGGGCGCACGTCTGACCCTCATTCCCCGGTTCGAGCCGACGAAAGCGCTGGAGGTGCTCCAGCGCGACCGCGTCACGATCCTGGAAGCTGTGCCGACGATGTACATGGCGCTGCTCGGGCATCCGGAACACGACTCCTACGACACCTCGTCGCTGCGGCTGAGCGTCTCAGGTGGGGCATCGCTGCCGGTCGAGGTGCTGCGCGGGTTCGAGCGCGAGTTCGGGTCGGCGATCTATGAGGGCTACGGCTTGTCCGAGACCAGCCCGGTGGCCTCCTTCAACCAGCCTGGTCAGGAGCGCAAGCCCGGATCGATCGGCACGCCCATCCGCGACGTCCAGATGAAGCTCATCGACCCGGCCTGGCAGGAGCCCGCCGACGGTGAGGTCGGCGAGATCGCGATCAAGGGGCCGAACGTCATGAAGGGCTACCTGGGACGGCCCGACGCCACCGCCGAGGCCATCCGTGACGGCTGGTTCCGCACCGGCGATCTGGCCCGACGCGACGCTGACGGCTACTACTTCATCGTCGACCGTGCGAAGGACATGATCATCCGCGGCGGCCTCAACATCTATCCCCGCGAGATCGAGGAGGTCCTGTTCGAGCACCCGGCTGTCGCCGAGGCTGCCGTCGTGGGGATCCCGGATGACTACCTGGGTGAGGAGGTCGGCGCCGCCGTCGTGCTCAAGCCTGGGGCAACGGCGTCAGCCGACGAGCTCAGCGCCTTCGTCAAGGATCGGGTGGCGGCGTACAAATACCCTCGGATCGTCTGGTTCGAGCCCGAGGGCCTGCCCAAGGGGGCCACCGGCAAGATCCTCAAGCGCCAGATCAAGCCGCACGCCTGAGGCGCCACTCAGCTCAGGCGAGGAATCGTGCGAGCGACGCCACCAACTTGGCGCCTGCGCGGGCAAGGGCGTCGTGCCCCAACCGGGGAATGACCTCCAGGCTCGCGTTCGGCATCGCCCGGACCAGTTGCTGCGCCATCGGCAGGTAGTAGTCCGGGCTCTTCGCCCCGATGTAGAAGCGGGTCTCAGCCGCTTTGACGTCGGCCCAGTCACTCGCTGGCCCGTCGGCCTCGAACGCGGGCTGAACCTCGGCGGGAACCGTGTGCAGCAGCCTGGCCATCGTCTTGCCCGGGGGAGTCAACAGCACCGCACGCAGGGCCGCGCGCTGCATCGGCTCCGGCCAGTCCGAGCCCGGGTTGCGCAGCCCGCGCGACATCACCAGCAGCGCCCCGTTCGTGTCACCGGCGTCGATGAGACGCTCGAACTCGGGCATGAACTCGGTCGGGAAGCTGCCGTCGACATTGACCGTGGGGTCGAACAGCGCGAGTCGTGCCATCGGCAGCGCCCGCGCTGCCGCGAGCGCCAGGAAGCCGCCGCCGCTATGGCCCACCACCCGGTCCGAGTTGGTCGCCAGCAGGACCGACTCCAGGTCGTCGACCTCGGTCTGCAGGCCGTAGTCGGATGGTCGCTCCCCGCTCTGCCCGCGGCCGCGCCGGTTGTACACGTGCACCGCGAAGCCCGCGGCTGAGAGGCGCTCGGCGAGCCGCTTGTAGACCTCGGCGTCGGTGCCGCCGCCGTGCATGACGACGACTCCCGGACCCGAGCCGCAGCTGTACAGCTCCAGTCCGGCGCCATCGGTTCGGCTCGCAACGATGGTGACGTCTTGTTCCACCGCGCCAGTCTAGGTCCGGCGGCTACCCCGCGACCGCCCTCGCCACCTGCGCCACGGGTTCCAGGTTCACCGAGATGCCGCCGCCGAAGGGATAGTCCAGCAGCAGCACCAGCGCCAGCGACAGGGCGCCCACGAAGGCCCATCCGTACATCAGCGTCGGGCGTTCCACGGTCGCAGCCGCCGTACCCATCGCCACCGCGAGCAGGCCGCCGGAGATGAAGATGAGCACCAGCAGCAGCGCCGGCAGGGTGCGTTGCGCGACTGCTGTCACTTTGCTCTGGGCCGCTGTGAGCGCGGCCGCGGCGCTCACCATCCCGCTAGCCTCGGGAACCGAGTCCCCGCTCCGGTAGGCAACCGAGTGCACATCGTCCTGGAGCTTGCCGAACTCCGCCGCGGTGGGCAGCGGGGTGACCTCGCCGTCGGCCAAGGCCGCGCCGTCGCGGGCGACGAAGGCGTTGAGGTAGGCGGTGAGGTCGGCGTTGATCTGGGCCGCGCCGCGGGTGTCGGCGATGTTGCCGCTGCTCCACGACAGTTGCTGGGAAGAGGCGGCCAGGGAGTCGATGGCATCCTGGCCGGAGTTGACCGCACCCCAGGCCATGGTGATCGCGAAGCCCACGAGGAAAGCAAACGTGGCCCCGATCGCCGAGAGCAACGAGCCGGCGTAGTCGGCGACATCCTCGCGGCGCTGGCCCGTGGTGCGCCTCCGGACAATGGCCCTGGTCGCGGCGCAGATGCCGGCGAACAGCAGGAAGCACATCGCGATCAGCAACCACGGCGGAGTCGCGTTCAACAGCTGTCTCATGGCCCGTCCTCCTGCCTCGGCTCGGTCGTCTACGCCGGGGCGCCGGGCACCATCGCCTCGAGCACGCGCTGGCGCTCGGCGATGACGAAGCCGCCCATCGCGGCGCCGTTGTCCGAGGCGTAGGCGATGTCGTGGATGTCCGGGTTCTGGGCGCCGAGCCACTGCAGTCGGAGGACGTCGCCGTCGGCTCGCGCACAGGGCAGAAGGGTCGCCCAGGAGAACCCGTAGCGCTCGGCTACCCGGATGGCGTGCGGCGTCGACGGGTGGGCCAGCGGCAGGTCCAGGTACACCACCGCCAGGTTGCGCCCGGAGACCGCGCGGAACTGCTCCACGACCCGGGCGCCGCCGTCGGCGCCCGGTGCCAGGACCGAGATGACGGCGGCCGACTTGCCCGGGATGACGGCCACCTCCACCAGGGCCTCGCCGGTGGCGGCCTCGTCTGAGGCTTGGATGTCGCGCTGCAGGCCGGTCCGCTCAACGAGTCCGCGATAGACCTCCGTCAGGTGCTCGGGGAGGTAGGCCGCGGCCGGCGCCGGGTCGACCGCCAGGGGGATGTAGAGCGGCACCAGGCTCATCCGCCCGTCGAGGGTGTTGCTGAAGCCGGCCATCGCGACGGTGGCCGGCGAGCTGCCCAGCAGCAGGCCCATCTCGATGCCGCCGGCGGCGATGACGGCCCGCTGGGACGCCTGATGGTTGGCGACGCACTCCGCCCACACACCTGGCACGCCGCGTGCGCGGGCGTCGGCCAGCGAGCGCCTCCCGAGCAGCTCGGCGAGTTGGCGCCCCCGGTAGCGCGCGTCCACCATCAACCTGCCGTACTCGGGCACCAGCCGGTTGGGATCGGACGTGATGGCCTGATGCGCGACGATGCTGCCGTCCGGGGCGACTGCCACCTGGGACGCCATCGTGCCGCTGCGGATGAGCTCGGCGATGGCGTCGGGTGCGTACAGGGTCCTATCGACGTAGGTGTAGCCGTAGCAGCGGAACGTGAGCCGGACGATGCCGCGCGCGTCCTCCGGGGTGCCGGGGCGCAGGGCCAGGGCTGCTGCCTCCTCGTCCGAGACCCGCGGCGCGGACTCGTCCAGCTGGGTCTCGGCCGCCAGCCAGGCCTCGTCCTCGGCGACGTGGATCGAGCACTCCGCGACGTTGCCGTCGGCGTTGGAGCTGTGCCGGATATCGGCGATCCCGCCCTGCTCGGCCAGCTGGAAGGATTTCTCGCGGCTTGCCGCCGCCGAGCCGATCGCGGGCATCCGCCGGTCGGTGACCCGCACGCTGAAGCGGTCGCCGTGGCGGGTCAGATCGACGGTGATGCGGTCCGACCCCCCGGCGAACGGTTCCCGGTCGCGAGCCTCGCGCACGAGCGAGGCGACCACCTCGGTGATCCGCTCCACCGGGTCCTCGCCCCCGCCGGCCGCGAGCATGGTGTCCCGCACGGCCTCGACGGCGATGCGGGGCGGCACTGGTGCGGGCAGCTCCACGCGCAGGAGCAGATCATCAACCACGTCGCTCACTGTAGTCGGCGCCGCGCGCTCAGGGGCGCGCCCGGAGGGACTCGAACCCCCAACCGGCCGGGTAGAAACCGGACGCTCTATCCATTGAGCTACGGGCGCAGGCTGTGCACGCGGCGGTAACGGCGCGTACCAGCTGTCGTCAGCCTACCCGCGGCGCGGAGACCCGTGATCCGCCAAGGCAGATCTGGCTAGGCGGGGTAGGGCCAGCCGTTGGACCTGCAGCCTTGGAGACTGATCGACTGCTGCTGCATCACGGGCGCGACCTCGTCGGGTCCGGGGCAGTATTCGTGGTCGTAGCCCAGCCCGTGGCCGAACTCGTGATTGACCAGATACTCGCGGTAGACGGCCAAGTCCGTGAACTCTGCGGTGGCGTGGAACCAACGGTCGGAGTTGAGCATCGTGTGGGCACCGTCCCAGCAGGAGTAAAGCCCGGAGGTGTCCAGCCCGGCGTCGCCGCAGTAGTCGTCGACCTGCTGCGGCGAGGCGAGGATGATGCGGATCTGCGCCTGGTCGGGTTCCGCCACCCGCTGCAGGGCCCGCCCGCCGCGCGCGGTCCAGCCTCGGGCGCCGTCGCCGAAGACCTCGTCGGTAACGGCGAGCAAGGGCTGCAGCTGGTCCCTGAGCGCCGGCATCACCTCAACTGTGTAGGTGACGAGGCCGTTCGCGGTGTCCCCATATACGGGTCCGGTGGTGTCGGCCATCACTGTGGTGTCCGTCGATGCGCCGCCTGCGCTCGTGGCGCTCGCCGACTTGCTCGGGCCGGCCGGAGCACTCGGACTGGCCGGGGCACTCTGGGAGGTCCGGGCACTCGGCGCCTGGCCGACGGTCGCCGCAGAGCTTCTCGCGGCGACGGAGGGCCTCGCGCCGTCGGTCGGCGACCCGTCGGCGGCGGGCGAAGCTGAAGACGACTGCGTCGTCGAGGCGGCGGCCGACGTGGGCCCTTCCGTGGTCTGCAGCTGCTGGTAGCCCAGCACCAGCCCGATCGCGGCGACGGCGGCGACGCCGACGCCGATCATCCGGCGCCGGCTCGAGCGGCTGCGACCGGGCGTGTGCGAGCCCTGCGGCTGCTGCTGGCTGCCCTCGGCGGTCACGGGACAACAGTAACGTGCGGGTCCGTGTCGGCGGTTGACCCGCGTACCTGGTTATCCACAGTCGGCGGCCGAAGTCTTCCGCCCAATCCATCGCACGGGGCAGGCTGGAGGCGCTGCTCGGAGGAGTCGCACACACCACAGCTCGCTCAACATCGGCCCGACGGGAAGAGTCGGGGACTAGGGGGACACGAATGCACGAAATCACTGCGTCTGCGATCGGCACGATCGTCACCGAGGTTCGACACTCCATCACACCGGCGGGTATCTCGGTGGCCCGGTTCCGGATGGTGTCCCAGCCGCGCCGGTTCGACTCGAACGCCGGATCGTTCGTCGATCTCGAGGCCTCGTTCCTGTCCGTGACGGCGTGGCGGGCGATGGCCGACCACGTGGCGGTCAGCTTGCGCAAGGGCGATCCGATCCTGGTGATCGGCCGGCTTCGGGTACGGGAGTGGGAACAGGAGGGGCGGACGCGCACGTCGGTCGAGATCGACGCCAGGTCCGTCGGCCACGACCTGGCCCGGGGCAGCTCGAGGTTTGCCAGGCGGGTGCGGCCGGTCGAGGAGGGCGCTGGCCGGGCACGCGACGCGGGCCCCGCGGAGTCGGATGCCGGCGCCGTCGCCGAGCCAGAGGGGGAGGCTGCGGCGGCGGTCGCCTGAACCGGGAAAGCCGGGGAGCCAGCAGCCGGGGAGGGGAAGCCCCCGGTGGGTGCGGCCGCGGGCCGCACCCACCGGGGGCTCGCACCGACGTTCGGCGCCGCAGTTAGGGTTCGCATCATGGCCGAGTACATCTACACCCTCCGCAAGGCGCGTCGAGCCCACGGCGACAAGGTCGTCCTGGACGATGTCACCTTGGCGTTCCTGCCCGGCGCCAAGATCGGAGTGGTCGGCCCCAACGGCGCCGGCAAGTCGTCCCTGCTGAAGATCATGGCCGGGATGGACCAGCCCAGCAACGGCGACGCGATGCTGGCCCCCGGCGCGTCGGTGGGAATCCTGCTGCAGGAGCCCGAGCTCGACCCCGACAAGTCCGTTCTGGGCAACGTCGAGGATGGGGTCGCCGAGACCAAGGCGATGCTCGCCCGCTTCGAGGCGATCTCGGCGGAGATGGCCGACCCGGACGCCGACTTCGACAAGTTGATGGCCGAGATGGGCTCACTGCAGGAGGAGCTCGACCGCCGCAACGCTTGGGACCTCGACGCCCAGCTCGAGCAGGCGATGGACGCACTGCGCTGCCCGCCGCCGGATGCCGATGTCACCGTGCTGTCCGGCGGTGAGCGCCGCCGAGTCGCCCTGTGCAAGTTGCTGCTGCAGGGGCCAGACCTGCTGCTGCTCGACGAGCCCACCAACCACCTGGACGCCGAGAGTGTTCTGTGGCTGGAGCAGTACCTGGAGAAGTACCCCGGAACTGTGGTCGCCATCACCCACGACCGCTACTTCCTGGACAACGTCGCACAGTGGATCCTCGAGCTTGACCGCGGCCGGGCCTATCCCTACGAGGGCAACTACTCGACGTACCTGGAGACCAAAGCCTCCCGGCTCAAGGTCGAGGGCGCCAAGGACGCCAAGCTGCGCCGGCGCCTCACTGACGAGCTCGACTGGGTCCGGTCCAACCCCAAGGCCCGACAGGCGAAGAGCAAGTCCAGGCTGGCCCGCTACGAGGAGATGGCCGCGGAGGCCGAGCGCACCCGCAAACTCGACTTCGAGGAGATCCAGATCCCGCCCGGCCCGCGGCTGGGCAACGTCGTGGTCGAGGTGGAGGACCTGACCAAGGGCTTCGGCGATCGGCTGCTCATGGACGACCTGTCGTTCTCGCTGCCGCGCAACGGCATCGTCGGCGTCATCGGGCCCAACGGCGTGGGCAAGACGACCCTCTTCCGCATGATCGTCACCGCTGCGGGAGCGGCGCCCGAGGGCCAGGATGAAGTGCCCGACAACGGCGTGATCCGCGTCGGGGACACGGTGTCGCTGTCCTACGTGGACCAGAACCGCGGCGGCATCGATCCCAAGAAGAACGTCTGGGAAGTGGTGTCCGACGGCCTGGACTTCATCAACGTCGGCCGGGTCGAGATGCCCAGCCGGGCCTATGTGTCGGCATTCGGCTTCAAGGGACCGGACCAACAGAAACCCGCCGGCGTGCTGTCCGGCGGCGAGCGCAACCGGCTCAACCTGGCCCTCACGCTGAAGATGGGCGGCAACCTCCTGCTGCTCGACGAGCCGACCAACGACCTGGACGTCGAGACCCTGGCCAGCCTCGAGAACGCTCTGCTCGAGTTCCCTGGCTGCGCGGTCATCACCTCCCACGACCGCTGGTTCCTCGACCGCGTGGCCACGCACATCCTGGCCTATGAGGGCGACTCGCAGTGGTTCTGGTTCGAGGGCAACTTCGAGGGATACGAGCGCAACAAGATCGACCGGCTGGGCCCCGAGGCCGCGCGCCCGCACCGCACCACCTACCGCAAGCTCACCCGGGGCTGAGCCGGGTGGCGCCCTATCGGACGCTCGCGCAGATGCGCTGGTCGGACATGGACGCGCTGGGTCATGTCCACAATGCCGCGTTCCTGCAGTACTTCGAGCTCGCCCGCGCGCGCCTTGTCTTCGAGCTCATGGGCGTCCCGCACCGCCCCGACGCCAGCCTCGTCGTCGGCCGACATGAGATCGACTACCTGCGACCCCTGGTCTACCGATCTGAGCCGGTGGCCGTCGACACGGCCGTGCGCAGCATCGGGACGACGTCTTTCACCCTGGCCGGCGATGTCCGCGAGCCTGCGGGCGACGGCGCCCCCTACGCCCGAATCGTCACCGTCATCGTCGCCATCGACGTCGGCACCGGATCGCCGGTGCCGATCTCGGATCCCGTTCGGGCGGCGCTGGCGGAGTACTCGGAGCTAGCCGGGTAGCAGCCACAGGCAGGCATCGGGCGGAACCACCGGGTCGCTCAGGGTCTGGGCGGCGCATGGTTGCCCGTCGGAGCGGAGCAGCACCTGCCAGCGCCCCGGCACGGTGACCGCGTGTTCGCCGGTTACCAGAACCACTCGCAGCGCGGCGTGGGCGCCGTCCTCGGCGGTGCGCTCCATGGCGACGCACCCCGCGCCCAGGTCCACCCATTGCAGCCCGAGAGTCGCGCCGAGCTGCGGCAAGTCCGCGCGTAGCCGCAGCAGCCGCCGGTAGAGGGAAAGCGTGGACCGGGGCGACGGTTCGGCGACGTCCTCGGTCGGCTGCGCGGAGCGGGCCAGGTCAGCCCAGGTCTCGGGCTGTGGCAGCCAGGCCAGATGCCCGGGACCGAAGCCGTACGACGGGGCGTCGGCCTCCCAGGGCAGCGGCACCCGGCAGCCGTCGCGGCCGAGCTCGGCGCCGTCGGTCCGGCGGAAGATCGGGTCTGCGCGCATGTCCTCGGCGATGTCGACCACCTCGGGGAGGCCCAGCTCCTCGCCCTGGTAGAGGTAGGCCGATCCGGGCAGGGCGAGCATGAAGGCTGTGAGCGCACGGGCGCGCAACAGCCCGACGTCGGGGGCGTCGCTATATCGACTGGCGTGCCGGGTCACATCGTGGTTGCTCAACACCCAGGTCGTCGGCGCGCCCACCAGCCCGTTGGAGTGCAGCGAGTGCTCGACCACCGTCCGTATGCCCGCAGCATCCCAGGGACACTTGAGGAAGTCGAAGTTGAAGACCGTGTGCAGCTCGTCGGGGCGGACGTAGTGCGACTGCCGCTCCGGGGTGGACACCCACACCTCGCCGCAGAAGGTCCGGGGCGGGTCGTAGGCGTCGGCGATGGAGCGCCAGGAGCGGAAGATGTCATGCACCCCCGGCTGGTCCCACTGCGGACTGGGCCGGATCTCGCCGAAGAGCTCACTGGTGCCGGCTGCGGTGACGTCATGGCCGCCGCTGCCCTCGTCGGGATAGCCGTGCTGCTTCACCAGGCCGTGGGCGACATCGATCCGGAAGCCGTCGACGCCGCGGTCGAACCAGAACCGCAGGGTGTCGGCCATCTCGTGGTGGACCTCGGGGTGGTCCCAGTTGAGGTCAGGCTGCGAGGAGTCGAACAGGTGCAGGTACCAGTGGCCCGTGGGGGAGCCGTCGTGCGCGAGCACCTGCGACCAGGCCGGTCCGCCGAACACGGACTCCCAGTCGTTGGGCGGCTCGGCGCCCTCCGGCCCGCGCCCAGGCACGAGGTGGTATCGGTCCCAGGCCTCGTCGGCCGGGTCCGAGGCGCGGGCCTCGGCGAACCAGCGGTGCATCGAGCTGGTGTGGTTCGGGACGATGTCGAGCACGACCCGCAGGCCCAGGTCGTGGGCGCGGCGGATGAGCAGCTCGGCATCCTCGAGGGTGCCCAGGGTGGGGTCCACGGAACGGTAGTCGGCGACGTCGTACCCGCCATCGTGCTGGGGTGAGATGTAGAACGGGGTGAGCCAGACGGCGTCCACTCCGAGGTCGGCGACGGCGTCGAGGCGGTCGGTGATGCCGCGCAGGTCGCCGACCCCGTCGCCGTTGGCATCGGCGAACGAGCGGACGTAGATCTGGTACACGACTGCGCTGCGCCACCAGTCGGGGGCATGGGCTGCTCGGCTCACGCTGCTACTCCTCCGTGTTCATCATCGCCGCAGCGGCCATGTAGAGGTAGTTCCACATCTCATGATCCAGATCCGGCGGCAGGCGGCGCGCGTCGAGCGCCACGCGCATGTGCTCCAACCAGCGGTCGCGGGCTGTGGGGGTGACGGCGAACGGCTGGTGCCGCATCCGCAGCCGAGGGTGGCCGCGCTGCTCGCCGTAGGTCTTGGGGCCGCCCCAGTACTGCTCCAGGAACATCCGCAGGCGGTCCTCGGCGGGGCCCAGGTCATCCTCGGGGTACATGGGCCGCAGGACGTCGTCGGCAGCCACTCCGGCATAGAAATCAGCCACCAGCGCCGAGAAGAACTCCGAGCCGCCGAACTGCTCGTACAGCGTGCGATCCACCATGGGCACAGCCTAGGCCGGGCCGTCCTGCCGCTCGATCGCCACGGGCTCGGCCGCCTTGGCGATGTTCCGCAGCATGGACCCGAACACGATGCCGTGGAAAGGGGCCACCGACCACCAGTAACCGTGCCCGGGCAGCCCGTGCGGGTGGTAGATCGCCCGCTGGTGGTAGACGGTGCGCCCACGGTCGTCGACTTCGACGCGGAGCTCCAGCCAGGCAAGGCCGGGCATTCGCATCTCGGCTCGGAGCCGAAGCATCTGCTCCGGGAGGCGCTCCTCCACCCGCCAGAAGTCGACAGTCTCGCCGGCGAGCACCTGCGCGGAGTCGCGGCGCCCGCGCCGGAGCCCGACCCCGCCCACCGCGCGGTCGGCCCATCCCCGGACCTCCCAGGCGAGTGGGAAGGAGTACCAGCCGTTCTCGCCGCCGATACCTTCGATGATCTGCCACAGATCGGCGGGTGAAGCATCGACAGTGGTCGAGCGGTCGTCGACGTACAGGCTGCCGCCGGCCCAGTCCGGGTCGGTCGGCAGCGGCTCGGCTGGTGCCCCGGGGACTGAGGCGCTTGACCAGCGCGTGATGACGTTGGCGTCGCGCACGCGCACCAGTGCCAGCTGTACCGCCTGCTCGAACGTCAGCAGCCCCTCCGGCGGCAGGTCCACGTAGCGCTGGATGTCGTTCTCGGTGCACACCACCTCGTTGCGCAGGGACTTGACCAGCGGTTTGGCGATGCTCGCCGGGACCGGCGTCACCACACCGACCCAGTGTCCGCTCAGCCATGGGCTCAATACCGGGGTGGGGACGATGATGCGTCGGCGCAGACCCGCCACGGCGGCGTAGCGCTGCATCATCTGCTCGTAGGTGAGCACGTCGCGACCGCCGATGTCGAAGGACCGGTTCACGTCCGGCGGCAGCTCTGCGCAGCCAACCAGGTAGCGCAGGACGTCACGGATGGCTATGGGTTGGATGCGGTTGCGGACCCACCTGGGTGTGACCATCGCCGGCAGGCGCTCGGTCAGGTAGCGCAGCATCTCGAAACTGGCCGATCCCGAGCCGATGATGACCGCCGCGCGCAGTTCCGCTGTCGGCACGCCGGAGTCACGCAGGATCTGTCCAACCTCGGCGCGAGAGCGCAGGTGCGGGCTGAGCTCCTCGGCCGAGCCGCCGGGGGTAAGCCCTCCCAGATACACCAGTCGCCGGACGCCGGCCTGATCGGCCGCCTGGCCGAACACCTTCGCCATGTCGCGCTCGACGTCCTCGAAGCCCTCCCCGAGCTGCAGCGAGTGCAGCAGGTAGTAGGCGACGTCGACGGCGGCAAGGGCGGCCGCGATGGCGATCGGGTCCGCTGCATCGCCCTGGACGACCTCGACGTCGTCGAACCAGTCCACATCACGCAGCCGCTCGGGATGCCGCGACAGCACCCTCACCCGGTACCCAGCGGCCAGCAGCTCAGGTACCAGGCGACCGCCGATATAGCCGGTCGCACCAGTGACCAGGCACAGCTTGGCGATGCCCGCGCCTTCCTCGGATGCAGTTGTCATGGCCTCATCCCTTGGATCCCTTCCCGCCGGCAATGGCTTCCGGAGATCCTGGCAGCCGGATGACCGTCGGGATTCGGATGCCGTCGGCGTCGAACGCCTGCTTGATCCGTGCGCGCAGCTCGCGTGAGACAGCAGTCTGATCGGTGGGTGCGGCCTTGGCGACCACCCGCACCACGACGGCTTCGCCGGACACCGACTCGACACCCGCGTAGCGGGGCTCGTCCAGCAGCGAGTCGTCGAGCTCGGGGTCGGCCATCATCTGCTCGGCCACGGTCGCGACGGCGGCACGAACCCGCTCCAGGTCGACGTCGGCGGCGATCGGTATGTCGGCAAAGGCGAGTGTCCAGCCCTGCGAGCGGTTCGCGACGGTCAGGATCTCGCCGTTGCGGATGTACCAGACCACGCCCGTCTGGTCGCGAAGTCGGGTGACCCGCAGCGTGACCTCCTCCACACGGCCGACCACATTTCCCACCTCGACCATGTCACCTACGCCGTATTGATCTTCGAGGACGATGTAGATGCCCGACAGGTAGTCCTTCACCAGGTTCTGCGCCCCGAAGCCGAGCGCCACGCCCAGCACGCCGGCGGAGGTCAGCAAAGGGCCGATGTTGATGCCCAGGAACGGCAGGATGGTGAGTATCGCGATGCCGACCGCGACAGCGGTGACGATGCTTCGCAGCAGCGACCCGATCGCGCTGGCGCGCTGGGTGCGCCGCTGGTTGAGCAACGCCTCACCGAACTGCTCGCGGTCTCGTCGGACGCGGTCCGGCTCCTCTTCCTCGTCGACCTCGGCCTCGCGGTCGCTGATCTTCTTGACGGTCCGGTCGATCAGACGATGGCTCACGCCGATGACGATGATGGTGACGACGACCACGATCAGGATCTGCAGCGGCACCCCGAGGAACCACTGCAGGGCCTTGAACCAGAAGGAGTGCTGCACCTCGGCGACCTGTTCGGCGGTGACGCCAGCGGCGCTCGGGACCGGGCTTGCGGTCTGAGTCACGGTCACGGTCGGCTGCGGCGACGGCGTGGCCCACGGCAGTGAGACGGCCAACAGGGGCGTCACCAATGCGCCCATCATTCCCATCCCACCTCCCGGTCGCCGGAGTGGCATGTTGATCCTAGGGCTCGCCGGCCCCATCGCCAGTGCGAGCGGCGAAGTGGGGCGAGCCCTGCGACAGCTTGGGCCGCCACCTGACGCGCACCCCGCCCCCTATCCGATGCGGACGCCCTAAGGTGGTTGTCTACGCACGAGCCGCGTGAGGCGGTGTGCGGCCGAGTGAGGAGGCACCATGAGCCGAGGCGGTTCGTCCAGCGGGGGCGCAGGCGGCATCCAGCCTGCGGGGCGCGACAACACCAGCCAGACCGGCGCCAACGACCCCAACGCCGAGGTCTACGGCCGCAACCCGTCCGCGCGCAAGATGACGGCCTACATCAAGCCGACCCTCTGGGGCATCCTGATCGTCTACGTGGTGCTCTTCCTGCTGATGAACCGCGACTCCACCCAGATCAACTTCGTCTTCTTCGAGGCCACGGCACCGCTGGTGGTCGCGCTCTTGGTGGTCTTCATCATCGGTCTTCTCGTGGGAGGCGGCCTCATCATGTTTCGCAGCCGGCGCGACAAGCAGGCGGGGGCACGCAAGGCAAAGGCGAAGTAGCCGCGGCTGTGGACTCCGAGGTTGACTTCGAGGTTCCGGCGCCAGCCGTTTTCGCCGTGATACCCGCATAGCGCCGCCGCAGTCCCTAGCCTGAGGCGCTATGGAGGCACTGCACGATCTGACGGCGCTGGCGCAGGGCCGGGCGATCGCCGACGGCGACTTGTCCGCCCTGGAGTTGACGGAGTACTACCTCGATCGAAGCGCTCAGCTGAACGACGTCGTGGGTGCCTTCGCCGCCCTGCTTCCCGAGCTCGCGCTGGAGCAGGCGAGGTCGGTCGACAAAGCCGCGGCCGCCGGCCTGCCCGCCGACGCGTCGCCGCTCCTGGGCGTGGTGTGTCCGGTGAAGGATCTGGAGTTCATCGCGGGTGTGCCGTCGCAACTTGGCTCGGGCGCCCCTGGACTGACGACCACGATGCCGGTGGACAGCAACGTCGTGGCGGCCATGCGAGCCGCTGGACTGGTATTCACCGGCAAGACGAACACACCCGAGATCGGCATGCCCTGCTATACCGAGCCGGACCATGCCCCTCCCGCCCGCACCCCGTGGGACCTTTCCCGCTCCGCGGCGGGCTCCTCCGGCGGTGCGGCTGCCGCGGTCGCGGCCGGACTCGCGCCGATCGCGCAGGGCAGCGACGGCGGCGGCTCGGTTCGGTTGCCGGCGTCGGTCTGCGGCCTCGTCGGCATCAAGCCCTCCCGCGGGCGGGTCAGCACCGGTCCGTTCTCCGGCGATCCCGGCGACCTGCTCTGCTACGGGCCGTTGGCGCGCACGGTGTCGGATGCGGCCGCCCTGCTGGATGTGATGTCGGCGCCGTTCGTCGGCGACCCCTATCGCGCGCTGCCGGTCGAGGGCACGTTCCTGGCCGCCGCGCTGCGGCGCAACCCCGGGCGGCTCCGAGTCGGCGTCTTCACCGAGCCCATCCTGGGCAACACGCCGCCCACCGCGGAGGTCGAGCTGGCGGTATCCAGGACCGCGGACCTGCTGACGGAACTGGGCCACGAGGTGGAGCCCATCGCCGCCCCGATGGACCGTGCTGCGGTGCCGCTGTTCGAGGTCATGTGGGCGGGACTGGCGGGGAGCGCCTCTTTCGCGGAGGAAGTCTGGGAGGATCTGACCCCCCTGACCCGGTATCTGTGCGGCCGGAGCCAGGGGCCGACTGCGGGCGAGTTCGTCGCCGCCCTCAGCGAGATCCGCGGCTACGCGCGGCGCGCCATGCTCGCCACCGCCGCGTTCGACGCCGTTCTCTGTCCCACAGCCGCCGCGCCGCCCTTCCCCGTCGGCAGCATGCGCGACGACGACGACCCGGCTGCCGACTTCGAGGCGCAGAAGCAGTGGTCTCCCTACACGGCCATCTACAACATCACCGGCCAACCCAGCATCAGCGTTCCGCTCAACTGGACCGATGAGGGCCTGCCCATCGGGGTGCAGTTCGCCGGCCGGAGGGACCGGGAGGACGTCTTGATCGAACTCGCCGCACAACTGGAGGAGGCATCGCCGTGGCACCACCGCCGCCCGACGATCTGGTAGCCAAGTCAGCGTCCAAGAAGCCAGCCAAGCCGGATGCCCGCAGCCGGGAGTCGGTGGCAGCGGCCGAGGCGGCCGAGGCGGCCGTCGTCGCGGACCCTGCCCCGCCGGTGCCACCGCCGTACGTGGAGGTTTCTCCGGAGCTCAGTCGTCTGGCCAATGCCTTCGGGGTGGCCACCGAGTACTGGGACCAGGCCGGCAAGCATCGCAAGGTCTCGGCCGTCACCGTCCAGGCCGTGCTGGCAGCGTTCGGCGTCGATGCCAGCAGCCCCCAGGCCTGCGAGGAAGCTCTGGCCGAGCGGCGCTTGGACCACTGGCAGCGGATGTTGCCTCCGGTCTTCGTCATGCGCCAGCACAGCGAGGCGGTCACCTGGGTGCACGTGCGCCACGGCGACCCCGTGCGGGTGTGGATCGAACTCGAGGACGGCGGATACCGCCACGACGTCACCCAGGTCGACAACTGGACCCCTCCTGAGTACTTGGAGTCCGGAACCGTGGGCGAGGCGAGCTTCCGGCTGCCCGCCGACTTGCCCCTGGGCTGGCACACCCTCCACGCCGAGAGCCGCGGAGTGAGCTCGTCCTGTCCGCTCGTGGTCTCGCCGACTCGGCTGGAGCTGCCCGAGAGCATCCAGCGCCGGCCGGCCTGGGGTCTGGCGGTGCAGCTGTACTCCATGCGTTCCAGGCGTTCCTGGGGTCTGGGGGACTTCGCCGACCTGGCTGATCTGGCCGCCTGGAGCGGCCACGACCTGGGCGCCGACTTCGTCCAGGTCAACCCCCTGCACGCAGCGGGCCCGACCGCGCCGATGGCACCTTCGCCCTACCTGCCCGTGACCAGGCGCTTCTTCAACCCGCTGTACATCCGGGTGGAGGACATCCCGGAGTTCGCCTACCTGGACCTCGCAGCCATCGAACAGGTTCGCGCGCTGGGCTCGGAGGTCGCCGACGCGAACACCAACGCCGACCTCATCGACCGGGACTCCTCCTGGGCAGCGAAGAAGGCGGCGCTGGAGCTCGTCTTCACCGTCGGCCGCAGCCCGGGCAGGGAGGCGGACTACCGCGCCTTCCTGGCCGCTGAGGGCGAGGGCTTGATCGCCTTCGGCACCTGGTGTGCGCTGGTCGAGGTCAATGGTCCCGTCTGGCAGGACTGGCCCGAGGACCTGCAGGACCCCGAGTCCGAGGCCGTCGCGCAGGCCCGCCTCGACTTGTCCGACCGGGTGGAGTTCTACTGCTGGCTGCAGTGGATCTCCGACTCCCAGCTGGCGCACTGCCAGCACGCGGCCCTGCACTCCGGCATGCGGTTGGGAATCCTGCACGACCTGGCCGTCGGCGTGCACCCGGAAGGGGCGGATTCCTGGGCGCTGCAGAAGGTGCTGGCGCAGGGCGTGCATGTCGGCGCGCCCCCGGACATGTACAACCAGCTGGGTCAGAACTGGACTCAGCCGCCGTGGCGTCCGGACACGTTGGCGGACGCCGCCTTCATCCCGTACCGCGACATGCTCCGCACCGTCCTGCGCAACGCGGGTGCTCTGCGGCTTGATCACGTGCTTGGCCTGTTCCGGCTGTGGTGGATCCCAGAGGGGATGCCCGCCTACTCGGGTACGTTCGTGAAGTTCGACCACGAGGCGCTGGTCAACATCCTCGTCCTGGAGGCCCACCGCGCAGGTGCGGTGCTCATCGGCGAGGACCTGGGCACCGTGGAGGAGTGGGTGCAGAACCTGCTCGCGGAGCGGGGGATCCTGGGAACGACGATCCTATGGTTCGAGCGCGGCGACGTGATCAAGCCCGTGGAGCAGTGGCGCTGGGCCTCGATGGCGTCGGTGACGGTGCACGACCTCCCGCCGACCGCGGCCTACCTGGCCGGCGAGCACATCCGGCTGCGCTCCGAGCTGGGCCAGCTGGCCACTGATGAGGAGGTCGAGTGGGCCGCCTTCGCCAACGAGCTTGCGGACTGGCGGGCCGAGCTCACCGGACGCGGTCTGCTGCGGCCGGACTCGGCGCTGCCGGACCTGGTCGTGGCGCTGCACCGGCTCGTGGCCCGCTCGCCATGTCGGCTGATCTCCATCGCGCTGCCCGACACGGTGGGCGACGTCCGCACCCAGAACCAACCCGGCACTGATGAGGAGTATCCCAACTGGCAGGTTCCGCTGTCCGACGGGAAGGGCAATCCCATCACGCTGGAGGACCTCGCGGACTCGGAGCTGTTGCGCCGGTTGGTGTCGGCGGTGGGTGGATGATGTCGGCGGTGGGGAGCCCGACAGACAGCATGCGTGGACGCGCGGGCATCGCTACGGTGAGGGGTGTGGAACCCCTGTCCGCAGCCGTTGCCCGGCCCGTGACCACGGCGGCACCATGAGCCCGGTCGCGGTCATCGCGCTGCTCGTGATCGTGCCGATCGTCGTGATCCTGCTGGTGGCGGGCATCGTGCTCGGCCCACAGGTCGGGCGTGCGGGGCGGTGGCGTCCGGGCGATTCATGGTCCGACCCGGATGAATGGTTCGGACCCGATGCCCGTCAGACCGAGGCGGACCAGCAGGCCTCAGCCCTGGTCACGCTGGCGAAGCCGGGGGAGATGCGGCCTGTGAACTCCGCGGCGGAATCGGCGGCGACGGCGCCTGGAGTGTTGGGTGGCGCACGTGGCCGGTGGTGAGTTCTTCACCGCGCGGCAGCGCGGAGACATCGAGCAGGCGGCCCAGATCGCCCAGAGAGCCAGCGGGCTGACCTTCGCCGCCTTCGTCGGCGACGTGCCCAGCCGGGATGCCGCCGAGGACATGCTGGTCAAACTGCCGAAAGCGGAATCGTGCGTGCTCGTCGCGGTCGATCCGCAGGCTCGGACGGTGGATGTCGTGACCGGTCCGCAGGCACAGCGGTGGCTGCCCGACGACCGCTGCCGGCTGGCCATCCTGACAATGAGCTCGCGATTCTCGGTCGGCGACATAGCCGGGGGTCTGCGCGCCGGGATCATCCTGCTGGGGGAACAGGCAGCGCACCCGCCGGAGCTCAACACCGACGAGCCCGCCTGAGCTTTCGCCCTGGTCGCTCTGCGGCCGGTCAGCCGTCGCGGTCGCGGGCCAGGCAACGCAGTGAGCGCTCCAACCCGTCGCGCCCCTCGACCAGCAGTCGGGCGACCCCGCTGGGGAAGTCGGGGTTGCTCTGCAGGAACACGTCGGTCCGCTCGACCACGCTGGCGTCCACGACCAGGGAGGGGTAGAGCCCGGTCACCACCTGGTTCATGATCTCGTGGGTGCGTTCGCTGACGATCGTCGGCAGCGCCGCGAAGTAGCGCTCGATGAACGGCCGCACCAGGTCGCCCTGGAAGGGCTGCATGATCCCGGCGACTGTGGCGGCCAGGGTGGCGTTGGGCAGCGACGGGTCGTCCAGCGCCGACAGCCATGCGGCTTCCTTGGCCGCGAGGTCCGGTGCCGCCGCCCGCGCGGTGGCCGCCCGGCGACGCCCGGCCGCGGTGTCGTCGAGCAGCAACTGATCGGCTACCGACTCCTCGCCGGCGGCGCCGAGCGCCACCAGCCGGGTGACGAGCGACCAGCGCACGTCGGTGTCCACGGCCAGGCCCGGAAGAATCTGCGAGCCGGTGAGCAGCCCACGCAGGAAGGCGATCTCGGCATCGCCGGCGAACGTGATGAGGCCGCGGACGTAGGCCAGCTGGTGGTCGCTGCCGGGTGGCGCAGCTTCGGCGGCGGTGAGCAGCGACTGCGCCAGCATCGTGCAGTAGTTGGACCGCTGCGACGGGTCGGCGAACATGCTGACCGCGCCCAGTGCCTGGCGCAGCACCTGCCCGACGAGGCCCACATCGGACTCCGAGCCGATCGCACCTGCGATGAGGGCGACGAACTCCGAGGTGGGCAGCTCGGCGTCGCGGGTCATGTCCCACGCCGCACCCCAGATCAGCGCGCGGGCGAGGGGATCCCCCAGGGTGCCGAGTCCGTCGATGGCCGCGCCCAAGGAGTGCGGATCCAGCCGGATCTTGGCGTAGGTCAGGTCGTCGTCGTTGACGAGCAGGAGGTCCGCGGCGGGCTCGCCCTGGAGCGCCGGAACCTCCGTGCGCTCCCCGGCGACGTCGACCGGGGTCCGCCGGCGAAGTTCCAGCCTGCCGTCCACGATGTCGTAGAGCCCCAGCTCCAGCGCGTGCGCGCGCAGGGTCTGCGGAACCCCGGCCGGGGCACTCGGCGGTTCCTGCAGCAGGGTCACCGCCTCGTATCGGCCTTCGGGACCGATGTGCACCTCCGGCCGGATCAGGTTCACCCCGGGGGTCTGCAGCCATTCCTGGGCCCATCCGCCCAGATCCCGGCCGCCTGAGGCTGCCGCCAGCGCCGCGAGTAGATCGGCGAGCTCGGTGTTGCCGAACGCGTGGGTGCGGAAGTACTGCCGCACCCCAGTCAGGAACTCCTCGCGCCCCACGAAGGCGACCAGCTGCTTGAGCACGGACGCGCCCTTGGCATAGGTGATGCCGTCGAAGTTCGCGTGCACGGAGTCCAGGTCCACCATGTCGGCGGCGATGGGGTGCGTCGACGGCAGCTGGTCCTGCCGGTAGGCCCACGCCTTGCGCTGGTTGGCGAAGGACGCCCAGGCCTGGCCGAACCGGGTGGCGTTGCTGGCGGCGTCATGCGCCGCCCACTCCGCGAACGACTCGTTCAGCCAGAGGTCGTCCCACCAGCGCATGGTCACCAGGTCGCCGAACCACATGTGCGCCATCTCGTGCAGGATCGTCTCGGCGCGGGATTCGTAGGCCGCCTCGGTCACCCGCGAGCGGAAGATGTAGTGGTCCTCGTGGAACGTCACCGCACCGGGGTTCTCCATCGCGCCCGCATTGAACTCCGGGACGAACAGCTGGTCGTACTTCTCGAACGGAAAGGGGTAGTCGAAGGCCTCCTCGAAGTAGCGGAACCCCTGCTTGGTGATGGTCAGGATGTCGTGAGCGTCCAGGCTCGGCGCCAGGGTCTTGCGGCAGAACACCCCCAGCGGGTAGGTGCCGTGCGGGCCGGCGTACTCGTCGCGCACGACGGCGTAGTCGCCTGCGACCAGGGCGTAGAGGTAGCTGGGCAGTGGCCAGGTGGGTTCGAAGCGCCACATCGCGGCGCCATCCGGCAGCGCCTCTGGGCGCGGCGTGGGACGGTTGGACACGACTTGCCAATGAGCTGGCGCAGTCACCGTCAGCTGCATCGGCGCCTTGAGGTCGGGCTGCTCGAAGACGGCGAACACCCGCCGGCAGTCGGCGACCTCGAACTGGGTGTAGGTGTAGACGGCATCGTCCTCCGGGTCCACGAACCGATGCAGACCCTCGCCGGTGCTCATGTAGGCACAGTCGGCCGCAACGACCACCGTGTTCGACGCGGCCAGGTCGGACAGCTCGATTCGGCAGTCTGCGACGACCTTCGCCACATCGAGGACCATGCCGTTCAACTCGACGCGTCGAACGTTCGGGGCGATGAGGTCAAGCCACGTGCTGGCGCCCTCGGCGGCTTCGAAGGTCACCCGGGTCACGGAGGTGAACGTCTGCGGTCCTGCCGTCAAGTCGAGCGCGACATCGTAGCGGACATGGCTGACAAGCTGCGACCGCTCGGCAGCCTCGGCCCGGGTCAGGTTCTCGTCTGGCATGGTGCAATCCAATCATTGCCGTAGGGTCGGTTCGGGCTGCGTGCACAGCATGGGGCGGCCTTACTCGGACGGCGAACGCGAATGGAGCGCTGATGGGCGTCGATGGCAAAGAGACCGAGACGATGGTGGTGGACCTCTATGTCGATCCGCTGTGTCCCTGGGCATGGCTGACGTCGCGCTGGCTGCTCGAGGTCGAGCAGGTGCGCAACATCGCCGTGAACTGGCACATCATGTCCCTCGCCGTGCTGAACGAGGGCCGTGAGCTGCCGCCGCAGTACGCAGCCCTGATGGAGCGGGGGATGCCCCCCGTCCGGCTGGTGGTAGCCGCCGAGGAGGAGGTGGGGCCGCAGGCCGTGCGGCCGCTCTACGAGGCCATCGGCGTCCGGTACCACGTGCAGGGCCGCGACGACGATGACGCCGTGTTCGCGGAGGCGCTGGCGGCGGCGGGACTGCCCGCTGAGCTCGCGGCAGCCGCCCACGACCCAGGGTGGGACGCCCGCGTCCGGGAGAGCCACCACGAGGGGATGGACCCGGTGGGCATGGACACCGGCACCCCCGTGCTGCACATCGCCGGTACCGCGATATTCGGCCCCGTCGTCAGCCCAGCACCCCGGGGCGAAGCCGCGGGCCGACTGTTTGATGCCGTCGTGGGGTGCATGACGACACCGGGCTTCTATGAGCTGAAGCGTGGCCGGGATGTGGGCCCGATCTTCGACTGACGAGTTCGAGGGCGCGCGGGAGCGCCGATCAGATCCCGGGAGGCGCCAGGAGAGTGGCGAAGTCGGACGCCTGGGCTGTGGCGAAGCTGGCCGAGCGCTCGCCGTCAGGCACCTGCCACCGGACCTCCAGCCGCCCCGTGGCCGACCTGGTTCCTGCGCCCTTGCTGCCGGGCAGGGGCGCGGCGTCGGCCGCCAGGATCGAGTCGCGCGCAACCAGCATTGAGCGGTCCGGGTCGGCGGCGGCGAACACCAGGCCCTGCGCCGTGACCCCGAGCACCCCCAGTCCTCGCAGATCCTGCCTCGACGGCGCCGATGTGGCCAGGCACTTGGCCGGTGCCAGGAGTTCCGCGGCGACGCCGTGCGTCTCGCGCACCAGGACCTGCAGACTCGCCGTCACCTGCTTCGTCGTCCTGGGCCGCAGGACGAAGAAGGCGTATAGGACGGTGCAGAGGATCGCGATCAGCAACACCCCGAGCACGAGCCAGATCCAGTCCACTGTGTAACCCGCACTCCTGCAGCGACGTCCGTTCGAAAACCAATCGGCCTCCGACCAGGTCCTTGACCTTGGAGCGGGTGACGGGAATCGAACCCGCGTAGTCAGCTTGGAAGGCTGGAGCTCTACCATTGAGCTACACCCGCACACCGACCGCCGCCGCTCCCTTGCGCCGACGGCCGGGCACTCGCCCAGAATAGGCCAAACCCGGCCCCCGCAAGTGCGAGGGCCGGGTCGGGTGTTGCGATGTCAGGCTGAGGGGGCCGCCCCGGCGCCACCGGCCGTTCCGGCGCCGCCGCCAGACGCGCCCCCCAGCAGCGGGCCCAGCAGGCCGCTCAGCTGCTCGCCGCCGGGAATCTTGCCCAGGGCGTCGCCCAGGTTGGCCGCACCGGGCAGCTGCCCCGACGGGGACAGCTTGTCGACCAGGCCCGGCAGCACCGAGGACAGCTCGCCGGCGACGTCCTGCGCCGAGGCGCCGGCCTTGTCCGCCGCAGCCTTGAGGCTCTCCGGGTTGAGCACCTCCGTCAGCTGCTGCGGGTTTGCGGCGAGGTTGGCTCCCTGGCCCAGCCACGACTGCACCTGGTCGCCGAGGCCGGACGCCTGCAGCTTCTCGATCAGGGCCTGCAGACCGCCGTTCTGCTGGATCAGGTCAAGCAGCGGCTGCAGGTTCTGCTGCAGCTTGCTGGTGTCGATGCTTCCCCCGGCGCCTGAGAGCAGCTGGTTGAGCATTGCGGAGAGGTCGTTCGTCGCCATGAATTCCCCTTCATGAGGTCGTCGCCGGGAGCCCGGTCCCGGGCGCTGCAGCGTAGGTGCTGCACTTGGCGGCTCTATCGTGTCGCGACCCACGGCACGGTGTCCATGCGAGACCCGTAGACTGAGCCGGCGAGTCGATCCGGGGCGTAGCGTAGTGGCTAGCGCGCCTGCTTTGGGTGCAGGAGATCGGGAGTTCGAGTCTCCCCGCCCCGACGTGTCCACCATCCCTACCTGGAGTGTGCCTGCACCGTGAAGAGCACCACCGAGACTGTGTCTCCCACCCGCGTCAACATCAGCATCGAGCTGGAGCCGGCGGACCTGAAGCCCGCGCTCGAGACGGCCTACCGGCAGATCGCCCAGCAGGTCAACATCCCCGGCTTCCGCAAGGGCAAGGTGCCGGCCAAGCTGCTGGAGCAGCGCTTCGGCCGCGGCGTCGTCCTGCAGGAGGCGCTGCAGGACGCCGTCCCGAGGGCCATCACCGAGGCGCTGGACGAGCACGGTGTGGAGGCGCTGGGGACGCCCAACGTGGTGATCGACCAGGACCTGTCGGAGGTCGGCGACTCCGACTCGATCGCTTTCGTGGCCGAGGTGGATGTGCGGCCCGAGATCGACCTGCCCGACTACCGGGGGATGGCCGTGCAGGTGGCCGACGCCGAAGTGGCCGAAGACGATGTCGAGGCGCAGCTCACGGAGTTGCGGGGCAGGTTCGCCAAGGTGACGCCGGTGGAGCGCGCCGTGGCCGACGGGGACGTCGTGGTGGTGGACGTGAAGGGAACGGCCGACGACGATGAGGTCGAGGAGTACTCCGGCGCCGGCATGTCCTTCGAGGTTGGCGCCGGCAACATGATCGCCGGGTTCGACGACGCGGTCCGGGGCGCAGCCGAAGGCGATGTGGTGGAGTTCGCCCACGTCCCGACCGAGGGCGACTATGCCGACCGGGAGATCACCTTGAGCGTCACGGTCAAGGGTGTCCGCGAGCGCGAGCTCCCCGAGGCCGATGACGACTTCGCGCTCATGGCCAGCGAGTTCGACACCATCGACGAGCTGCGCGACGATCTGCGCCTGCGGCTGCAGCGCTCGAAGCTGGTCGATCAGGGCATCGAGGCCCGCGACAAGCTGGCGGAGGCCCTGCTCGACGACCTGGAGATCCCGGTTCCCGAGCAGCTGCTGGCGCAGCTCGTGGACCAGCACTTCAGCGACGGCCACGGCGACGAGGCGCACCGCGAGGAGTTCGTGGCAGAGACCGAGCAGACGTTGCGCAGCCAGTTCCTGCTCGATGCCATCGCGGAGGCCGAGGGCGTCGAGGTTGCCCAGGACGACATCAGCTCCTGGATCATGCAGCAGGCGCCGCGCTACGGCATGTCGCCCGACCAGTTCGTGCAGGCGCTGCTGCAGGCCGATCAGCTCACTGCCGCCATCGGCGACGTGCGCCGGGCCAAGGCGCTCTCGGTGGTGTTGGAGGCCGCGGAAATCACCGATGCGTCCGGGCGTCCGGTGGACCTGACAGCGCTCGACGAGGCCGCAGACGACGAGGAACTGGCGGACGAGGAGCTCGCGGACGAGGAGCTCGCGGACGAGGAGCTCGCGGACGAGGAGCT
>CAYYRC010000002.1:91762-232207 GCA_964474045.1 uncultured Actinomycetes bacterium | reverse complement strand
ACGAGGAGCTCGCGGACGAGGAGCTCGCGGACGAGGAGCTCGCGGACGAGGAGCTCGCGGACGAGGAGCTTGAAGAGGGCATCATCGAGGTGACGGACGCTGAGGTGGCGGCGGAAGCCGCCGAGCTGTCCCACGCCGACGAGTCCGACGAGTCGCCGCGCGCTTGACGCGCAGCGGCCTCGGCAAGCCGACAGCGAACACCAGCCGTGAGCCGGAAGGCTCACGGCTGGTTCGGCGTTAGAGTCGCCAACAGCAGTAGTACCCACCTCGACGGAAAGGGCAACGGCGTTGGGCACCTCCAGCAGCAGCACCCAGGGGTTGATCGTCCCGGAGCTCCGCGGCAATGGCGCGGGCGGCATCAACTACGACGACTCCGTCTACCAGAAGCTCCTCCGGGAGCGGATCGTGTTCCTCGGATCGCAGGTCGAGGACTCGGTCGCCAACCTGCTGTGCGCGCAGATCCTGCTGCTCGCGGCGGAGGACCCCGAGCGCGACATCTACCTGTACATCAACTCCCCGGGCGGCTCCGTCACGGCTGGCATGGCCATCTACGACACGATGCAGTTCGTCCAGAACGACGTGGCGACGGTGGCGATGGGCCTGGCCGCCTCCATGGGGCAGTTCCTGCTGAGCGCCGGCGCCAAGGGAAAGCGGTACGCCCTGCCGCACGCGCGGATCATGATGCACCAGCCCTCAGGCGGCATCGGCGGCACGGCCAGCGACATCAAGATCCAGGCCGAGCAGATGCTGCACATCAAGAAGCAGATGGCCTCGATCATCGCCGAGCAGACCGGCCAGAGCCTGGAACAGGTCGAGCGGGACTCCGACCGCGACCGCTGGTTCACCGCCGACGAGGCGCTGGAGTACGGCTTCATCGACTCGGTGGTGCGCTCCGCCGCCGACGTCACCGGCAGCGGCGGTACCGCCAAGTGAGCAGCGCATCCTTCATCAACGCATCCGTTCCCGACGCCCTCGGCGCATCAGTGGGAGGTTCAGTGTTCAGCCCATCGGCCCGTTACATCCTGCCGGAGTTCCGCGAGCGCTCCGCCAACGGCGAGCGCATCCACAACCCGTACACCAAGCTGTTCGAGGAGCGCATCATCTTCCTCGGGGTGCAGATCGACGATGCCTCGGCGGACGATGTGATGGCCCAGCTGCTCTGCCTGGAGTCGATGGACCCGGACCGGGACATCTCCATCTACATCAACTCCCCGGGCGGCTCGTACACGGCGATGACGGCGATCTACGACACGATGCAGTTCGTCAAGCCGGAGATCCAGACCGTCTGCCTGGGGCAGGCGGCTAGCGCGGCAGCGGTGCTGCTCGCCGCCGGGGCCGCGGGCAAGCGCTATGCGTTGCCGCACGCCCGGGTGCTCATCCACCAGCCGTACACCGAGGGCGGCGGGCAAGGATCGGACATCGAGATCCAGGCGAATGAGATCCTGCGGATGCGCAAGGAGATGGAAGGCATCATCGCCACCCACACCGGGCGATCCCCGGAGGACGTCGAGCGCGACATCGAGCGCGACAAGATCCTGACTGCCGACCAGGCGTTGGAGTACGGAATCGTCGACCGGGTTATCGCCTCGCGCAAGGCCGCCGCAAGCTGAGCCGGAATTCGGGGTGCGGACCGCGTCGGCCGACGCAACACCCTGGCGGCGCGTGCGGCGTGCAGGTCGAGTGGAAGGTAGCGTGTTCCCCACCGGTGCCAACGCGGAGCCGGAGAAGGTGAGGGCCGGCCGTGGCGCGCATCAGTGATGGGGCGGACCTGCTGAAGTGCTCTTTCTGCGGGAAGAGCCAGAAGCAGGTGAAGAAGCTCATCGCCGGGCCCGGCGTGTACATCTGCGACGAGTGCATCGACCTCTGCAACGAGATCATCGAGGAGGAGTTCAACGAGGCTGCGGACCTGCAGTTCGACGAGCTCCCCAAGCCCCGCGAGATCTACGAGTTCCTCAGCCGCTACGTCATCGGGCAGGAAGTCGCGAAGAAGGCGCTCAGCGTGGCGGTCTACAACCACTACAAGCGCGTCCAGGCAGGGGTGGAGGAGCGTCGGCTCGCCGACGAGATCGAGCTGGCCAAGTCCAACATCCTGCTGCTCGGGCCCACGGGCTCCGGCAAGACGCTGCTGGCCCAGACGCTGGCGCGCATGCTCAACGTTCCGTTCGCCATCGCGGACGCCACGGCGCTGACCGAGGCCGGCTATGTCGGCGAGGACGTCGAGAACATCTTGCTCAAGCTCATCCAGGCGGCTGACTATGACATCAAGCGCGCCGAGCAGGGCATCATCTACATCGACGAGATCGACAAGATCGCCCGCAAATCCGAGAATCCGTCTATCACGCGCGACGTCTCCGGCGAGGGGGTGCAGCAGGCCCTGCTGAAGATCCTCGAGGGCACGACCGCCTCGGTGCCGCCGCAGGGCGGCCGCAAGCATCCGCACCAGGAGTTCCTGCAGATCGACACCTCCAACGTGCTGTTCATCGTGGGTGGCGCCTTCGCGGGGCTGGACCAGATCATCGCCGCCCGCGTGGGCAAGAACTCGGTCGGCTTCACGGGCGACGTCGAGTCCGCCCGCACCGACGAGACCCAACTGTTCGCCGAGGCCATGCCCGAGGACCTGCTCAAGTTCGGGCTCATCCCCGAGTTCATCGGTCGCCTGCCGGTGCTGACCTCGGTGACCGCGCTGGACCGCGACGGCATGGTCGCCGTCCTGACTGAGCCGAAGAACGCCCTGGTGAAGCAGTACCAACGGTTGTTCGAGCTCGACGGGGTGGCGCTGGAGTTCGAGCCCGAGGCGATCGACGCCATCGCCGAACAGGCGATGAAGCGCGGCACCGGAGCCCGCGGTCTGCGCGCGATCATGGAAGAGGTTCTGCTCAACGTCATGTACGACGTGCCCAGCAGGGACGACGTCGCCACGGTCGTCATCACTCGGGAGGTCGTCGAGGACAACGTCCTGCCGACTCTGGTGCCGGTGCGGCCGCCCAGCCGCCGCCGGGAGCGGCGCGAGAAGAGCGCCTAGCGCGAGCGGCTGCAGGCAACGGCGGCTGCCGGTGCGGGAGCGCACCTGGCCTCTTCGGCGGCGTAGTGTAGGGTTGTAATCACCCTGGGTGGTGATCACAGGGGTATGGGGTGGCAATTCTTCTGGGGGAAGTGCATTATGAGCGCTGTTCGACGTGTGCGGTTGATTGTTGTGACCGGGGTGACGGTGCTGCTGGCAGCGTTGAGTATTGGCGGGTCCGGCCAGCTGGCACCCGCATATGCGAACGGACTGCCCGTCGCTTCGGCGGACGTGAGTCCGGCAGCGGCCTCGACCACCACGGTCGAGTCGGTGATCGCCGACGATGGGCGCGTGGTCCTGCTGTTGGGCGAAGCGCCGTCCTCAATGACATCCGCGATGGGTTTCCCGATGTACCAGTACGCGACCTCGGGCGACGACGGCGCTACCTGGAGCGCCTGGCAGCAGACCTCACGGCTCCCTCGGCCGGCCACGCGCGACCCTCAAGGCGGCATGCATGGCGCAGTGGCCATCGACGGCCTAGCAAACGGCACCCCGTACCAGGTGATGGTGCGTTGGGGCGAGTACGTCCTGGGGGAAATGGTCCTGCGCGGGGAGCCGACGGCGCCCTTCTCCGTAACGCCGGTGGCCCGGGAAGGATCGGTCTTCGTCCCGTTGGCGACCCCGCTGCGAGCAGTGGACACCCGGGTCGGAGGAGGCAAGATCGCTTCGGGGGCGGCCGCGGCGCGGGTCGTGGATCTGTCTGCTACTCAAGTTGGTGCGACGCCGATCCTTCCCGCAGGTGCCGTCGCGGCCGCCTACAACCTGACGGCTGTGACTCCCGCCCAACCAGGGCACTTCCGCATAATGCCTGATGACGTCGCCTCTGTTGAATCGTCCTCCTTGAATTTCGCTGCCGGACAATCCATCGCCAATGCCGCAGTGGTCAAGGTGGCACCCAACCGCAAGGTCCGAATCGACAACCGGGCAGCTGCCCCGGTGGACGCCGTACTCGACGTCGTTGGCTACTTCATGCCTGTAAGCAAGGCGACTGTCGCCCAGAAATCCGCCGGGCTCTTCTCCGGCCTCGCCAAGCCCGCGCGCGTCTACGACTCGGGGAACCCGGGAATCAAGGCGGGCGGCGAGGTAACGTTCAGCGTGCGCGACGAGTTGAACGGCGCCCTGGGCATCGTGCCGCCGGGCGCAACGGGCGTCGCCTACAACGCCACCATCGCAGCGCCTTTGGGCGGCGGGAATCTATCGATCGCCCCGGCGGGTCAGCCGACGTCAAGTTCCGCGCTGAACTGGTCGGTGCCCGGTGACAAGATCGCAAACGCGTCGTTTGTCGCAGTGAGCGCGGATGGTCGCATCACCGTGCGCAATAACTCCGGCGGGACCGTCAGGATCATCATCGATGTCACGGGGTACTTCTCCGGCACCGGACAGTCGTTCTACCCCTTGTCTCCGACGCGCCTCTTCGACACCCGGACCTTCTGCGACGGTGCTGCCCGACCGAGCTCCGGGCCGGCGAGTGCCGGTGTCGAGCCACAAGGCGGGGAATGTGACGGGACCATTCGCGCTGGCACGTCCGACCAGCCGTCCCGCGTGCGCAAGTGGATGCGGGACGACCTCTACTTCACGCCGCCGACTGCGACGGCGGCGATGGTCAACTTGACGGCGACCCGCGTGACGGGCGCTGGGCACCTGAGGATGTTTCCCTTCGGCCAACAGGTTCCCGCCAGCTCAATCTTGAACTGGACGTCGGCTGGCCAAACTCGCGCCAACGGCACGGTGGCGACAGTGGGCACCTACAGCGTCCCGGGCTTCGGCAGTACCCCCGGATTGGTCGAGTTCGCCCACTACTCCAGCTTCTACGCCCCGATGGACCTGGTCGCGGATACGTACGGCTACTTCAACTAGCCCGCGTGGCCGATGGCGGGACTGAAGTTTGTCCCCCTATTGGCCGATAGTGGAAGTGTGGGGCGCACGCAGCTGACGGTCGGCGGTGGCACGCAACGGCGAGCCGCCGTCAGTGCTGCTTGGCTGCTTGCGGTGCTCGCCGCGGCAGCGGTCACGCTCGGGCTGGGCCTCGCGAGTGCAAACTCGGCTCAGGCCGATGCCCAGGTGAACACCCCCAAACCGGTACTGACCGGCGACGACGCCCTAATGCCGCCCGTCGGCGCAAGCGCCCCGACCACGCAGGCGACCCCGCTGGCCCACACCGCCACGAGCGGCCCCGGCAGGTACAACGTCATCGTCGTGGCCGTCAACAACAACGGCGCATCTTCCCCGGCGACGGCGGTTAACTCGCCCGCCCAGCTGGCCGGCATCAACAAGCTTTGGGTCGATGCGTCGGCGTCGAGGTACTCCATCAACTACGACGCACGAGCCTTCGCCAGCGTCCCCTATGTGGGCGATGTGTGCACCCAGGGCAACCCGCTGAACACCATGGACACGCTCTACGACGCAAACGTCCGTGCTGCGGCAGCGGCCGCCGGCTACGCCGGCGACAAGAACCTGGTGCTCTACGTGCTGCCCCCCAACCAGAACGGATGCCCGGTGGGCCTGGGCTGGATCGGCTGGAGCTCGTCCATCAACGGCGGCTACTGGCCGGCGGCACCGGGAAACCCCAACCCGAACAACGGTCCGGAGATCACCGCCCATGAGATGGGGCACAACTTCGGCCTCGGCCACTCCGGCTCCATGACCTGCGGGGGGTCCACGCCGCTCTACCCGGGAGCGCAGCAGCCCACGTGGCCGTGCGCTGCCACAGCGGGTGCCGATGGCAACGAGTACGACGACAACGGGGCCATGATGGGGGTGTCGGGGACCGGCATCGTCCCCAAGCGGTTGACCTTCAACCAGCTCGAGCGGCTGTCGCTGTCCAGCGCCGCGAATGCGGCGGCGGTCGCGACCGGGACCTTCGACCTGAAGCCCAGCGGAGCGAAGGTGACCGCCGACAGTGTTCTGAACGCTTTGGAGCTCAGCGTCCCCAACACCACCGCCCCCATTCCGCCGGACCCTGATCTGGCGAGCCCGCCCAAGGTGCTCCTGGAGTTGCGCCAGGTGCCGGGCCTGCCCGTGGGCGTGTTCCTGGAGCAGGCCTTCGACGACGCGGATCCGGCCTTCCAGGCCGGCGACAACGCCTCAGCCTGGTCCTATCCGGGCAATCAGGCCAATCAGTCCCAAGCTGCATTCGGCATGACCGCGGGCACGACCATCAGGCTCGCAGACAACCGCATCGTCACGATCGAGTCCATCACCCCCGGCAACGCCAGGGTGAGCATCACGGCCATCGGGCCGCCGACCATCACATCCATCACTCCGGCCGATGCGGCAGCTCTGATCGCCTTCACGCCCCCAGCCGCGGTCCCCGGCGTCACCATCACCAACTACCAGTACTCGATCGACGACGGTGCCAGTTGGAGTACCCGCAGCCCGGGGGCCACCACCAGCCCGATCACCGTGGCAGGTCTGACCAACGGCACGACCTACCGGGTGAGGCTGCGCGCCTTGACCAACCTCGGGGAGGGCCAGGCGAGCTCGACGGTCATGGTGACGCCGCGCACGCTTCCCGCGGCACCCACCGGCCTGGTCGGGACTGGCGAGGACGGCCGCGCGAGCATCGCATTCACGCCCGGGTTCAACGGCGGTGCACCGATCACCGAGTACCAGTACAGCCTGGATGGCCGCACCTGGTGGCCGGTCGCGAAACCCACCAACCCCGATGGGTCGCCCATCCCGAACTACCCCAACGACACGACGTCTCCGGTGGCCGTCTGGGGGCTCTCCAACAACGCCACTTACGCCATCCGACTGCGCGCGGTGAACGCTGCCGGCCCCGGGCCGGGATCGGAGGCGGCGAGCGTGACGCCAACTGTCCCGGCGGCCGCGGTCTTCCATCCCATCTCGCCGGTCCGGGTGGTCAACACCCGCGGCACGATGACCGACGGCGCCCTGGCCGGGGGCTCGCAACGGGTCTTCTCGGTAGCAGATGGGGTGGACGGCACCACCGGCCTGCCGGATCCGGCCAACCTCAACGTGGTGCCCGCCGGGGCGCTTGCCATCGCCTACAACCTCACGGTCCCCGGGGGTGCCGCCGCGGGCCACCTGCGGGTCATGCCAGGCGACGCCCCGATCACGGCCGCCTCGAACATCAACTTCGTGGCCGCGCAGTCGATCGCCAACGGCTCGGTGGCGAGCATCGACGCGTCGCGCCAGATCCGGATCTTCAACGGCAGCAGCCTTGCGGCGAACGCTCTGGTGGACGTCGTGGGGTACTACCTGCCGACGGGTCAGGCGTCACCGGCGGCGGACTTCAGCAGGTTCAACGCTGTCACTCCGGTGCGGGTCTATGACTCCACCCTGGATCCCGCGGGCAACCTGCTCCCGTTCGTGGTCGAGCCGGCCCGGACCGTCGATGTCTCGCAGGCGATTCCAGTCGCGGGCGGCGGCGAGGTCGTACCGGCCGGCGCCAGCGCGCTGGCCTACAACATCACGGTGGTGCGCCCGGGGGCGCCGAGCGGGCATCTGCGGGTCTTCCCCGGAGATCTGGAGGTCGCGCCCAACGCCTCCGCGATCAACTGGGGCGCAGCGGGAGATGTGATCGCGAACGGGCTGCTGGTCGGCCTCAGCCCGGAGCGCACCATCAAGATTGCCAACTACTCGACCGAGCCGGTGCGCGTCCTCGTCGACGTCGCCGGCTACTACGCGGCGTCTGGCACGGAGTTCTACGCCATCAACCCGGCGCGGGCCTACGACTCGCGCTGGCCGCCGCCGGTGGAGGGCGTCACCCTCGGGCCAATCGGCGGCGGGGTGGACTTCATGCGCCGGGTGTCGGTGGCGGACGGCTACCTGACCGGGGGCTCCAACCAGGTGATCGGCCGCATCCCGGACGTCGTGCCCCGTGACGCCTCCTCCGTAACCTTCAACCTGACGGTCACCTCCACATTGTCCGGGGGTCACCTGCGGCTCTTCGCGCCGATCGAGCCGGGAGCAAAGCCACCCGAGGCCTCGGTGCTGAACTGGGCCTTTCCTGGCACGACACGGGCCAATGCCCACGTCGTGAAAGTCGGCAGCGGCGCAGATGACCGTCAACTTGAGGTCTACAACGGGTCGTCCAACACCGTCAACGGCATCCTGGACGTCACCGGCTACTTCCGCTGACGGCTCAGCTGCTGGCCGGCGATGCTGCCGGCAGGCTGACCGCCGCCGTCAGCGAGTCGCCACCGACCGCCAGCCGCAGATCCTGCACCCGCCCGGCCGCGGCCACGTCCGCGGCAGCCCGGTCGAGCGCGGCAATCGCGTCGGCGGGGCCCGTGATGGTCACGGCGGGCAGTTCCGTGCGCATGGACAGCTTGTTCTCGCTCTTGGCCTTGCGGATCAGGCCGAGCGCGCTGGCCGCCGCGGTCAGCACGGAAACGCTGGCGCCGTTGCCTCCGGGGGAGGCGACGTCCAGGTCGTCGGCACCCGGCCACGGGGCCCGGTGCACGGAACCCTGGCGCCACCACGACCAGACCTCCTCGGTGACGAACGGCAGGAATGGTGCGAACAGCCGCAGTTGGACGTCCAGGGCCAGGGCGAGCGTCGCCTGGGCGGACTGTGTAGCGGGATCTGCGGGATCGCCGTAGGAACGGTCCTTGGCCAGTTCCAGGTAGTCGTCGCAGAAACCCCAGAAGAAGGTCTCGGCCGCCTCCAATGCGCGGGTGTAGTTGTACCCGTCGAAGGCCTCGGTGGCCGCCGCCACGACGCCGCGCAACCGATCCAGCAGCGCCAGGTCGAGCGGCTCGACGATGGCGGCCGAATCCTCAACCACCCCGCGGCCGAGCACGAACTTCGACGCGTTCAGGATCTTCATCGCCAGGCGCCGGCCGATCTTCATCTGGCCCTCATCGAAAGCCGTGTCAGTGCCCGGGCGCCCGGAGGCCGCCCAATAGCGCACCGCGTCCGAGCCGTGACGCTCCAGCAACTCGGTGGGCACCACCACGTTGCCCTTGGACTTCGACATCTTCTTCCGGTCCGGGTCCAAGATCCAGCCGCTGATCGCCGCGTGCCGCCACGGCAGGGTGTCGTCCTCCAGGTGGGCCCGCACGACAGTGGAGAACAGCCAGGTGCGGATGATCTCGTGGGCCTGCGGGCGCAGGTCCATCGGGTAGACCCGGGACCACAGGTCCGGATCCCGCTCCCAGCCGCCGGCGATCTGCGGGGTCAGCGACGACGTCGCCCAAGTGTCCATGACGTCGGGGTCGCCGATGAAACCACCGGGAACGCCGCGCTGCTCGGGGCTGTAGCCCGCTGGGCAGTCCGATGACGGGTCCACCGGCAGGGCGTCCTCGTGCGGAAGCAGCACCTGGTCGTAGATCGGCTCGCCGTCGGGCCCCAGCGGGTACCAGACCGGGATGGGCACGCCGAAGAAGCGCTGGCGGGACACCAGCCAGTCGCCGTTGAGGCCCTCGACCCAGGTCGCGTAGCGCACCTGCATGTGCTCCGGGTGCCAGTCGAGCTCCCGGCCGCGCGCCAGCAGCGCCTCGCGCAGGTCGGGGTCGCGCCCGCCATTGGTCAGGTACCACTGGCGGGTGGACACGATCTCCAGCGGCTTGTCGCCCTTCTCGAAGAACTTCACGGGATGCGTGATCGGGCGTGCCTCGCCCACCATGTCGCCGCTGTCGGAGAGGAGTTCGGCCATCGTCTGCTTGGCCGTGAAGGTGGTGGTGCCGGCGATGCGCCGGTAGGCCTCGCGGCCTGGCTCGGAGGTGATCCACTCGGGGGTCTCCGGCTTGATCCGGCCGTCCCAGCCGATGATCGCCCGTGTCGGCAGGCGCAACTCACGCCACCAAGTGACGTCGGTCGTGTCGCCAAAGGTGCAGATCATCGCAATGCCGGAGCCCTTGTCCGGATCGGCCAGCCGGTGGGCGAGCACCGGCACCTCGACGTCGAACAGGGGCGTTCGGACGTTGCTGCCGAACAGCGGCTGGTAGCGCTCGTCGTCGGGGTGCGCCACCAGCGCGACGCAGGCTGCCAGCAGCTCGGGCCGCGTCGTCTCGATGAACACCGGCTCGCCACCGGGGGCGGGGAAGCCGATCCGGTGGTATGCGCCCGGGCGCTCCCGGTCCTCGAGCTCGGCCTGCGCCACGGCGGTGCGGAAGGTCACATCCCACAGGGTGGGAGCCTCGGACTGATAGGCCTGCCCGCGGGCGAGGTTGCGCAGGAAGGCCCGCTGTGACGCGGCGCGGGCGTTGTCGTCGATGGTCTGGTACGTGTGTGACCAGTCCACGCTCAGGCCCAGGTGGCGCCAGAGGGTCTCGAAGGCCTCTTCATCCACCACGGTCAGGCGCTCGCACAGCTCCACGAAGTTGCGTCGCGAGATGGGCAACGCCTGCTTGCCAGGTTTGGCCGGCGGCTCGAAGTCCGGGTCGTAGGGCAGCGCCGGGTCGCAGCGGACGCCGAAGTAGTTCTGCACCCGGCGCTCGGTGGGCAGGCCGTTGTCGTCCCAGCCCATCGGGTAGAAGACTTCTTTGCCGCGCATCCGCTGGTAGCGCGCGATGCAATCGGTGTGGGTGTACGAGAACACGTGCCCGACGTGCAGCGAGCCGCTGACGGTGGGCGGCGGCGTGTCGATGCTGTAGACCTCGCTGCGCGGGCGTGTGCGGTCAAAGGCGTAGGTGCCGTCCTGGGCCCACTGCTCCGACCACTTGATATCCAGGCCGTCGAGCGCGGGCTTCTCCGGGACGGACGGGGTGTGCGCAGTCATGGGCGCAATCCTAGGCAGGCCTCGCCCGAGCCCTACGATGAGCCGGTGGCCCAGGACCCCAGCACCCCCGAATCCCCATCGCCCGCAGCGGATGCAGGCGCCGAAGCCCTCTCCCGGGCGCTGGCCGAGCTGGGCGCGCGGGCGGGTGAGGCCGACGTGCACGCCGACCTCGGTCGCGAGCGCGCGCTGATGGAGGTCCTCGGCGATCCGCAGGACGCCGCCCCGGTCGCCCACCTGGCGGGGACGAACGGCAAGACCTCGACGGCCAGGATGGTCGACGCCCTCGTGCGCGCCGCCGGGCTCACCACCGGCCTCTACACCAGCCCGCACCTGCACAGCCCCGCCGAGCGCATCGCCGTCAACGGCACTGCCATCAGCGGCGAGCGCTTCGCGGAGCTCTACGCGGAGGTGGCGCCTTACGCAGCCCTCGTGGACGCCGCGGCCGGCCCGCTCACCTGGTTCGAGTTCGTCACAGGGATGGCCTTCGCCGCTTTCGCCGACGCGCCGGTGGATGCCATGGTGGTGGAGGCCGGCATGGGCGGGAGCTGGGATGCCACCAACGTGGTGACGCCGAGCGTGTGCACCGTCACTCCGATCGGCATCGACCACGCCCGCTATCTGGGCACGACCATCGCCGAGGTGGCGGCCCACAAGGCCGGGATCATCACCGCCGCGGTCCCGGTGGTGTCAGCCGTGCAGGACCCGGCCGCCGCCGAGGTGCTCAGGGCGCGAGCGGCCGAGGTCGGTGCGACGTTGCGCATCGCCGATCGTGACTTCCGAGTCGTGGGCAGCGACGTGGCGGTCGGCGGTCAGCTGCTGGACATCGAGGGCGTCTACGGCAGTTACGCCGACATCTTCCTGCCGCTGCACGGGCGGCACATGGCCGCCAACGCCGCATTGGCCGTGGCGACGGCCGAGGAGTTCCTCGGAGGACGCGCGCTCGATCCCGAACTCGTCGTGGAGGGGCTGGGCGACGTCGGCAGCCCAGGTCGGCTGGAGGTGCTGCGCCGCTCGCCGACGGTGGTGGCGGATGGCGCGCACAACCCCATGGGCATGCGATCCCTGGTCGCATCCCTGCCTGAGGCCTTTCCGTTCGGCCGGGTCATCGCCGTCGTCGCGGTGCTCGCGGACAAGGATGCGGGGGCGATGCTCGCCGAGCTGCGCGAAATCGCCGACCGCATCGTGGTCACGTCCAACTCCTCGCCACGGGCGATGCCGACAGCGGAACTGGCCGAGTTGGCGCGCCTGCACTGGGACGACGAGGCGGTGGACGTCTGCCCCGACATCTTCGAGGCGCTGGATGTCGCGATCGAGCTCGCGGACGCCGACATGGCGTCGATGGCCGGGGTGGTGGTGACCGGTTCCCTGACGACCGTCGCCGATGCGCGCATGCTGCTCGGGCGGGAGTGAACCGTGCGGGTGCTGTGTTCGAGCGTGCTTGTCTTCGAGGCAATCGTCGCCGGGCTGTTCATCCCGGTGGCCTACTTCTCGGGCATCGTCGCCAACGGGGCGACGGCTGCCTGGATCGGCGCCGTGCTGGCCGTCTTGTGCATCATCGCCGCCGCTGTGGTCACCAGGCCCTATGGGGTGGCGCTGGGCTGGATCGTGCAGGTCCTGGTGCTCGCCTGCGGCTTCGTCGTGCCGATGATGTTCGCGCTGGGCCTGGTCTTCGGCGCGCTCTGGTGGGCGGCGCTGCGCTACGGTCGGCGCGCCGATGCCGCGCGGGCAACCCATGCCAACCCTCCGGACGGGTCCTGACGTAGGCTTGGCGGGTCATTCGGCGACGGTATGGCACGTGGTCCCCACGTTCTGGTCGCTGGGGATCCGACGACTGCCGGCGACCAACTCGACAGGAGTGACTCGTGTCTGAACGCACACTCATCCTCATCAAGCCCGACGGCGTCGCCCGCGGACTGGTGGGTGAGGTCGTCCGCCGCATCGAGGCCAAGGGGCTGGTGCTGGAGGCGCTGGAGCTGCGTGTCCTGGAGCGCGAGGTAGCCGAGTCGCACTACGCCGAGCACAAGGACAAGCCCTTCTTCGGCGAGCTCGTCGACTTCATCACCTCCGGCCCCCTCGTGGCCGGTGTCGTGTCGGGGCGGGGTGCCATCACCTCCTGGCGGACGATGATGGGCGCCACCGACCCGCTGAAGTCCGCTCCGGGCACCATCCGCGGCGACCTCGCGACGGAGCTGGCCGAGAACGTCGTCCACGGGTCCGACTCGTCGGAGTCGGCCGCCCGTGAGATCGCGCTGTTCTTCCCCGGCCTCGCCGGCTGAGGGGCCCGCAATCCCGATGCGTGCGTCCCGCCTGCTCGGCCGTGACATGGCCGTCGACCTCGGTACCGCCAACACCGTGGTCTACTCCCGCGGCAAAGGAATCGTGCTCGACGAGCCTTCCGTCGTGTGCATCAACACCCAGAACGGCGAGATCGTCGCGGTCGGTGAGGAAGCCAAGGTCATGGAGGGCCGCACGCCGGAGAACGTCGCCGTCGTGCGCCCCCTGCAGGAGGGCGTGATCGCGGACTTCGAGATCACCGAGCGGATGCTGCGCTACTTCATCCAGCGCGTCCACGCCAGCGGCCTGTTCGCCCGGCCGCGGTTGCTCATCTGCGTGCCAGGGGCGATCACCGATGTCGAGCAGCGGGCGGTGCGCGACGCTGGCTATGCGGCAGGTGCCCGCAAGGTGTTCCTCATCGAGGAGCCCATGGCCGCTGCCATCGGGGCCGACCTGCCCGTGCACGATCCAATCGGCTCCATGGTCGTCGACATCGGCGGCGGGACGACCGAGGTCGCGGTGCTCAGCGCGGGTGGGATCGTGGCCAGCAAGTCCGTGCGCGTGGGCGGCGATGCGCTGGACGCCGAGATCATCGCCTACCTGCGCCGGGAGTTCAGCCTGGTGGTCGGGGAGCGCACGGCGGAGCGGATCAAGTGCGAGATCGGCTCGGCGTTCCCCACGCGTGAGCGGACGCACGCCCAAGTGCGAGGACGGGACCTGGTGGACGGGCTGCCCAAGAGCGTCGTGGTGCACTCGGAGGACCTGCGCCGGGCGCTGGACGCGCCGATCGAGCGCATCGTCGCCACCGTCCGGCATGTGCTCGACCGAACCCCGCCGGAGCTCGGCGTAGACTTGCTGGAGCGCGGTGTCGTGCTCGCCGGCGGTGGCGCGGAACTGCCGGGGCTCAGCGAGCGCCTGGCCCACGCCACCGGGATGACCGTCACGGTGGCCGACGACCCGCGCCACTGCGTGGCCCGTGGCACGGGCAAGGTGCTCGAGCGGTTCGAATCGCTGCGAGATGTCCTCGTGGCGGAACCGCGGCAGTAGCCCGCAACGTCGTTTACTTGAGGGCACTGACCAGCGCATAGCAGAAACAGGCCCCGAACCGGGGCCACGGCCGAGAGGAGTCGCATTGTCTGGGCGGACCCGCGGCACCGTGGTCGTCCTGGGGGCGGTCGGCCTGACCCTGGCACTGCTGGACCTGCGCGGCGGCGTGGTGACCGACACCATCCGGGAGGCGGGCGCGACGGCGCTCAGCCCCCTGCAGAACGTGGCGGGCGCCATCGCCACCCCGGCGGTGGTGTGGGTCCAGGACGTCGGTGAGTTCTCCGATGCGCAGGCCCGCTCCCAGCTGTGGTCGGAGCAGGCCCCCGACATCGTCAAGATGCGCGGCGAGGCACGAGTCGCCGAGCTCGATGCGCTGCTCGGCGCCGTGAATGCGACGGGGCTCACCGTGACGCCCGCGCGCGTGGTGTCCTTTCCGATGACTTCGCTGGATTCCTCCCACGTGGTGGTGGACGTCGGATCCGACGATGGGATCGAGCTCGACGCGGCTGTGCTGACCGGCGCGGGCGTCGTCGGCCGAACCATCTCGACCGCCGCCGGCACGACCGACATCAAGCTCATCTCCGCCCGTGACAGCGCCATCGGCTGCAGGTTCCTGCGCACCGGGCAGGCCTGCATCGCCCAGGGCACCGGTGACCCGGCCTCCATGACTGTGCGGCTCATCGATCCCATCGCCGACGTCAAGGTGGGCGACACTGTGCTCACGTTCGGCTCCAAGGATGGCGCGCCGTTCGTCGCCGACCTGCCGATCGGCACCGTCTCGGCGATCGACAGCGACGGTGCGGCGGGGCGGATCATCCGGCTGAAGCCCGCCGTCAACCTCACCGCCCTGGATCTCGTCGGCGTCGTCAGCCGGCCGGCAGCCCGCGGTGATCGCTCGCAGCTGCTGAGCCCCGCCGACCAGGCAGCCGCAGACGCCGCAGCCGCAGCAGCCGCGGCAGAGGCCGCCGCCCAGGCTCAGGCAGCAGCGGACGCGGCCGCCGCCCAGCAACAGCAGCAACAGCAACTGGGCAACGACCCCTTCTCGTTCCAGCAAGTCGCGCCGACTGCTCCTCCCACGGGGCAGGTCCAATGAGGTGGCGGGCCCGCGCAGTCGCCTGGGCATCCATGATCGTCGCCGTGCTGCTGCAGGGCGCCTTCATCTCGCGGCTTGGCATACCTTTCTCCATCGTCCCGGTGGTCGTGGTGGTGGCGGCAATGCGCATGACGCGCAATGAGGCGGCACTGCTGGGCTTCGGTGCCGGGCTGTTGATGGACCTGGCCCCGCCCGCCCTCGGGCTGCTCGGGGCACAGGCGGCGATCCTGGCCATCACCGCCTACTTCGCGGCCTCCAAGCAGTACCTGGTGCCTCACGTCTGGTGGGCGCGGGCGCTGTTCGCGGCCATCCTGTCCACGTTGGCCACGGGGATCGTGCTGCTGGTCGAGGTCGTCGCCGGCCAGCCCCTGGCGCTCACTGCGTCAGCGGGGCTGAGCATCCTGTGGCAGTTCGTCATCGGCGCCCTGCTGGCCGCGCTCATCTGGCCGCTCTCCGGCGCCGCCATGGGACCACAACCACGCAGAAGGATGGGAGTCGCGCCATGACAACCTCCGACGGCACAGAGTCGGGAACGCCGGACGAGCCGATCGAGATCGGCGACTCCTCCGATGTCGCGGCCCCGCGCGGCGACGGGATCGACGTGGGCGGAAAGGCCGTCGCCTGGGGTCAGCGACGGCCGCGCAGCCGCGTGACGCCGAAGTCCCGTTGGCGGTTGATCGTGCTGCAGGTGCTGGTCGTGTCGTTGGTCGCGACCCTGTTGGGCCGTCTGGCGTGGATGCAGATGGACGGCGGGTCCAAGGCCGCCGCTGCGGTGGACGCGCGGGTTCGCGACATCGCGATCCCAGCGCCGCGCGGGCTGGTGGTGGATCAGGCGGGGCGCATCATGGCCATGAACCAGCCGGCCACCGACGTGCTCGTCGACCGGGCCGCGCTGCGGGGCCAGGAGGACGGTGGGGTCGCCACGATCCAGACCATCTCGGCCCTCACCGGGACGCCGGCCGAGGACATCATGCTCCGGATGGTCGACTGCGGTCAGCCCCAGGCGCGGGACGACTGCTTCACCGGCGGTCCCTATGAGCCGGTTCCGGTCGTGCTGGACACCCAGGTCGACAAGGTGATGGACCTGATCGAGAACCCGGACAAGTACCCGGGCATCACTGTGCGCACGCGGGCAGTCCGCAACTACGACATCGAAGTCGGCGCGAACGCATCGCATCTGATCGGTTATCTGGGCAGCCCGACCCAGGAGGAGGTCGCGGCGGATCCGACGCTGCACGCGGGCTCGCAGGTTGGGCGAGGCGGCATCGAGGCCGCCTATGACGCGTACCTTCGCGGCAAGGACGGAATCCAGCGGATCGCGCTGGACCGTACCGGCGTCACCGGCACCACAGTCTCCGAGAGCACCCCCGTGGCCGGCGGCAGTGTCGTGTCGACCATCGACCTCAAGCTCCAGGACACCGTCGAGAAAGAATTGCTCGCGGGCATGGAGGCCTCCCGGCTCAAGGGGTATCCGGCGGACTCCGGGGTGGCCATCGTGATGGACGTCACCAACGGCGACATTCTGGCGATGGCTTCGATGCCCACGTTCGACCGGAAAGTCTTCAGCGGCGGCCTGACCACTGCCGAGTACGACCAGCTCAACTCCGGGGACACCCCCATGCTGGACCGGGCGATCCAGGGAGAGCTGGCGCCGGCATCGACGTTCAAGGTGGTGACCTCCGCCGCCGCGGCCAAGGCGGGCTACGACTTCAACGAGCTCTACCCGTGCCCCTCCGCCTATCAGGCCGGCAACAACTCGTACTCCAACTACGAGTCCGGCGCGTACGGCAACCTCACCATCGAGAACGCCCTCGTGCTTTCCTGCAACACGGTGTTCTACAAGTTCGCCGCCGAGATGTACGCCGCCGACGGCGGCCTGGAACCCAAGGGCCAGCCCAAGGAGATCCTGACCAACACCGCGAAGAACTTCGGATTCGGCAGCAAGACCGGTATCGACCTGCCCGGCGAGTCGGCCGGCCGCGTCGTGGACCGCGAGCGCAAGGTGAGCGACTATCAGGAGCTCAGCCAGGCCTATTGCGACCGGGCCAAGAACGGCTACCCGGAGGAGACCGATCCCAAGAAGGCTGACCTGTACCAGCAGTACGCGGCCGAGTACTGCCGCGACGGGATGAAGTACCGGATGGGCGACGCCATCAACTTCTCGGTGGGCCAGGGCGACTCGGTCGTCACCCCGCTGCAACTGACGGACGCCTACGCGGCGATCGCCAACGGCGGCACGCTCTGGGTGCCCCATGTCGCCAAAGCCGTGGTCTCGGCGGACGGGCAGGTGGTCAAGGACGTGCAGCCCGAGGTGCGCGGAAAGCTGGACATCGCCCCACAGACGCTCTCGTACATCCAGAACGCGCTGCAGGGGGTGACGACCCGGGGTACCGCGGCGCCGGCCTTCGCCGGCTTCCCGCTGGACCAGATTCCGGTGGCGGCCAAGACCGGCACGGCCGAGGTCGTCAACAAGCAGACCACCTCGCTGTTCGCGTCCTACGCCCCGGCCAACAATCCCAAGTACGCCGTGGTCGTGGCGGTGACGCAGGCGGGCGTCGGTGCCGAGGTCAGCACACCGATCGCCCGAAAGATCTACGAGGCGATCTTCGGCATCAAGGACGGCAAGGTGGAACCGGCCCAGAGCGTGCTTGTGGGTGGTGCGCCCAAGACCGACCTGCCGACGATCGTGGGCACCAAGTGACTCTCACCGTGCTGCCGCAGGCCAACGCCCAGCCTGGGCAGCGCACACGCATGCCGCTGCGCTCCAACGTGCGCAGGTTCGATCCCTGGCTGGTCGTTCCGGCGCTGGCGCTCAGCGTCATCGGGGCCGCGCTCATCTACTCGGCCACCAAGGGCAAGCTGCTCAGCGCGGGGGACGACCCGCGGTCGTTCCTGGACAAGCAGCTGATCAACATCGTCGTGGGGCTCGTCCTGGCGTGGATCGTCGGCAGCCTCGGGTACCGCACGCTGCGGGCCATGGCCTGGTGGGTCTACCTGGCCGTCATCGCCCTGCTCGTGGTGGTGCTGTCGCCGGTGGGCACCACGATGAACGGCATCCAGGCGTGGATCGTGCTGCCTGCCGGGTTCTCCATCCAGCCCAGCGAGCTGGCCAAGGTGGGGATCATCCTCGCCGTTTCGCTCGTGCTGACGCAGCTGGGCCCGAGCGGCGCGACGGAGTCCGACATCAAGCCCAAGCTGCGGGTTGTGGCGGTGGCGCTCATCGTCGCCGGCATCCCGATGGCCTTGATCATGCTGCAGCCTGACCTGGGGACCGTCCTCGTCATCGCGGCGACGGTGCTGGGGATGCTGGCGGTGGCCGGTACCGCCTCCTGGGTGCTGTGGGGACTGGTGGCCGGCGCTGCCGCAAGCGCCTTCGCGATCGTGCGCCTGGGCGTGCTGGAGAAGTACCAGATCGACCGACTGCTCATCTTCATGAACCCCAACGCCGATCCCCTGGGCGCGGGCTACAACACCCGGATGGCACGCCTTGCCATCTCTGGCGGTGGGGTGGCCGGGCAGGGCCTGTTCTCCGGCCCGACAACCCAGGGCGGCTTCGTCCCGTACCAGCAGACCGACTTCGTCTTCTCGGTGGCGGGCGAGGAGCTCGGCCTCATCGGGTCCGCCGCGATCATCCTCCTCATCGGCATCATCCTGTGGCGGGGCACCAAGATCGCGCTCGCCGCTCCCGACCGCTACGGCCGGGTGATGGCGGCAGGCGTCGTGGTGTGGTTCGCAGTCCAGGCCTTCGAGAACATCGGCATGAACCTGGGGATCATGCCGGTCACCGGGGTGCCGCTCCCGTTCGTGTCGTACGGCGGCTCCTCGATGTTCGCTCTGTGGATAGGCATCGGACTCCTCTGCAGCGTGCATGCCCGCTCGCGCAAGCTGTCCTGACCTCTTTGGCGCCGCTGCGCCAGCCTCGTAGTCTGGTCCCCATGCCCGTCGTCGATCTCTTCCCACAGCTCGAGCCGATCCTGCCGTCGGTGGCCAAACCGATCCAGTATGTGGGCGGCGAGCTCAACTCGGTGGTCAAGGACTGGGACGCGGTGCAGGTGCGGTGGGCCCTGATGTACCCGGACGCCTACGAGGTGGGCGCACCGAACCAGGGGGTGCAGATCCTCTACGAGGTGCTCAATGAGCGCCCCGACACGCTCTGCGAGCGCACCTATGCGGTGTGGCCCGATCTGGAGGCCAAACTCCGCGATGCCGGCGTGGGCGCGTTCACCGTCGACGCCCATCGCCCGGTGCGCAGCTTCGACATCCTCGGTGTCTCCTTCGCCACCGAGCTCGGCTACACGAACCTGCTGACCACCCTGGACCTGGCCGGCATCGCGTTCGACGCTGCCGAGCGCACCGACGAGCCGCTGGTGATCGCAGGCGGCCACGCCGCCTTCAACCCCGAGCCGATAGCGCGGTTCATCGACGGCGCGGTCGTCGGCGACGGGGAGGAGGCGGTCCTGCGGATCACCGACATCGTCGCTGCCTGGCGCGCCGAGGGCTCCCCCGGCGGGCGCGACGAGGTGCTGCTGCGCCTGGCCCGCACCGGCGGCGTCTACGTGCCGCGCTTCTACGACGTCGACTACCTGCCCGACGGTCGGATCCGGCGGGTGGCGCCGAACCGGCCCGAGGTGCCGTGGCGGGTGGCCAAGCACACGCTGATGGACCTCGACGAGTGGCCCTATCCGAAGGCTCCGCTGGTCCCGCTCGCCGAGACGGTGCACGAACGGGCCTCGGTCGAGATCTTCCGGGGCTGCACCCGCGGGTGCCGCTTCTGCCAGGCCGGCATGATCACCCGCCCCGTGCGCGAGCGCTCCATCGGCACGGTCGCACAGATGGTCGGCAACTCGATCGAGCGCACCGGTTTCGAGGAAGCCGGCCTGCTCAGCCTGTCCAGCGCCGACCATTCCGAGATCGCCGAGATCGCCAAGGGACTGGCGGATCGGTTCGAGGGCACCCACACGTCGCTCTCGCTGCCGTCCACCAGGGTGGATGCCTTCAACATCGACCTGGCCAACGAGTTGTCGCGCAACGGGCGCCGGTCCGGGCTGACCTTCGCCCCCGAGGGCGGTTCCGAGCGCATCCGCCGGGTGATCAACAAGATGGTCTCCGAGGAGGACCTGATCCGGACGGTGGCCGCTGCCTACTCGGCTGGCTGGCGGCAGGTGAAGCTCTACTTCATGTGCGGGCTGCCGACCGAGACCGACGAGGACGTCCTGCAGATCGCCGATATGGCCCGGGAGGTCATTCGCACCGGGCGTCAGGTCACCGGTCGCCGAGACATCCGCTGCACGGTGTCCATCGGCGGCTTCGTGCCCAAGCCCCATACGCCGTTCCAGTGGGCCGCGCAGTTGTCGGCCGCGGCTACGGACGAGCGGCTGGCCAAGCTCCGCGACGCGATCCGAAGCGACCGCGAAGTCGGTCGCGCGATCGGCTTCCGCTACCACGACGGCAAACCCGGCGTCATTGAGGGGCTGCTGAGCCGCGGCGACCGCCGGGTCGCAGGCGTCATCGAGCAGGCGTGGCGCGACGGTGCCCGACTGGACGGCTGGAGCGAGCACTTCTCCTACGAACGCTGGCAGCACGCCGCGGCGGCCGCGCTGGCCGACGAGCCGGTGGACCTGGACTGGTACACCACGCGCGAGCGCGAGGAGGACGAGGTGCTGCCCTGGGACCATCTGGACTCCGGGCTGGACCGTCGGTGGCTGTGGGACGACTGGCAGGACGCGCTCGCCGAGCAGGAGGTCGAGGACTGCCGCTGGACCCCCTGCTTCGACTGCGGCGTCTGCGATCAGCTGGGCACCGAGATTCAAGTTGGTCCGTCCGGCCAGGTTCTGCTGCCGATGCCTGCGCCGGCCACGGCGAGGGACTCGCGGTGAGGACGGATGGGCCCGACCGCGAGTTCGTGCCACCCGTGGCCAAGTACCGCATCCGCTTCGCCAAGCGCGGTCGGGTTCGGTTCGCCAGCCACCGCGACTTCCAGCGGGCCTTTGAGCGTGCGCTGCGCCGGGTTGGCGTGCCGATGGCGTACTCGGCGGGATTCAGCCCCCATCCCAAGATCTCGTATGCGAATGCCGTAGCCACGGGGGCGGCCAGCGAGGCTGAGTACGTCGAGATCGGAGTGATGGCGGAGCTGGACGCGGCCACCCTGGCGCAGCAGCTCGATGCCGCGCTGCCGGTGGGCTTCGACATCGTCGAGGTTGTGCCGGTGCACTCGTCGGACTTCGCCAACCGGCTGCAGGCCTCCGTCTGGCACATCGAGCTGCCCGGGGCGGACCCCGCGGCGGCGGAGGCCGCGGTGACGGCGCTGCTGGCCGAGGACATCGTCGAGGTCCAGCGGATGACTAAGAAGGGCCTGCGCACCTTCGACGTCCGCGGCGCCATCGTCGATGTGGCCTTCGGGACGAATGCAGTGGGCTGTGCGATACTGACCCTGGTCGTTCGGCACGCAGTCCCCGCCGTCCGACCCGACGACGTCCTCGCCGGACTTCGGCAGACGGCTGACCTCGCGACGCCGTTGCCCCCCAGGGTGACGCGCATGGCGCAAGGTCCGCTTGCCGAGGACCGACGTTCGGTCGCCGACCCCCTCGCTGAGGATCGTGCGGGGGTCGCAGCGGCCGCCGCCGGCCCTGAGCCGGCGCGGGGTGCGTGACCGACAAGGCTTCGCGCCGCGGCGCGATGCCCCGCCCGTGCGGTGGGGTGTTGCGCGGGCGCATCGAGGGCTCGTTGCCCGGCTGTTCCTCGGCCGGGCGGGAGCCGAGAGAGGTGTGGTCGCATGACGGATCACCAAGCAGACGAAATCCCGACCGAGCACGGGGCAGGCGCCGAAGATGACGGCGCGGTGGAGGGCCAGGTAGCAGCGGTGCCCGAGGTGCTCGCCGCGCCTGACCAGGGCGAACACGACATCAGCGGCGAGGCCATCACCGAAGTCCTGGCCCCCGCTGCTCCGGTCGAGGAGTCCGACGAGGCCGACCAGGCCCACGAGTCGGACGGGGGCGGCTCCGGCCGCCGTCGGCGGGGGAGTCGGCGCGCGGCGACGCGACCGGCCGGACCGCCGGTGTTCAGCGCCGCGGAAGGTGAGGCCGAGGCGGCGCCGACGGTGTCGGCACGCGGGGCGGTGCCCTCCAGGTCGATGGTCGCCGCCGTCTTCCAGGCCCCCGACGCCGCGGTGAGCGCGGTCGACGATGATGACGAGTCCGGCGCTGCCGCCGTTTCCGACGCTGATGCAGCCGAGCCCACGTCGGGAGCGGCCGAGGGTGCTGACGCGGCCGACGGTGCCGACGCGGACGATGATGCGGCTGAGGCCGGCGAGGGCAAGCCACGCCGCCGACGCCGGCGTGGCGGCCGGGGCGGGCGCAACCGGAAGGCCGATCAGAACGATGCCACGGAGGGCTCCGGCGAGGCGCCTGGTGGGTCCGACGATGCCGGCGGCGCCGAGGACGATGGCGCCGATAGGGGCGCAGCGAGCCCCGCTGAAGATGGCGGCGCGGCCTCCGATGGTGACGGTGACGGCGACGCGAGTGGTGAGGGCGGGGAAGCGGGCGGCTCGGGAAGCCGCCGCCGGCGGCGCCGGCGCCGCAAGGGCGGCGGGTCCGACGGCGCTGAGGGCGATGGGGGAGCAGACGAGCCCGCGGAGCCCCGCAGCGGCAAGCAGAAGTCGGGCCGCAAGAAGAACAACGATGAGGTCACCTCGGTCAAGGGGTCGACCCGGCTGGAGGCCAAGAAACAGCGCCGCCGCGAGGGCCGATCCAACCGCGGGTCCCGTGCCCCCATCCTGACCGAGGCGGAGTTCCTTGCCCGGCGGGAGTCGGTGGAGCGGCAGATGGTCGTGCGCCAGCGCGGCGAGCTGACCCAGATCGCGGTGCTCGAGGACGACGTCCTGGTGGAGCACTACGTGTCGTCGGCGTCGAGCTCGTCGATGATCGGCAACGTCTACCTTGGTCGCGTCCAGAACGTGCTGCCCAGCATGGAGGCAGCCTTCGTCGACATCGGCCGCGGCCGGAACGCCGTGCTCTACGCCGGTGAGGTCAACTGGGACGCGGCCGGCCTGGAGGGCCAGCCCAAGCGGATCGAGCTTGCGCTGTCGTCCGGCGACACCGTCCTGGTCCAGGTCACCAAGGACCCGGTGGGGCACAAGGGTGCGCGTCTGACCAGCCAGATCTCGCTGCCCGGTCGATTCCTGGTCTACGTCCCGCAGGGAGGCATGACCGGGATCAGCCGCAAGCTGCCCGACCGCGAAAGGTCCCGGCTCAAGAAGATCCTGCGTGAGGTCGTGCCCGACGACGCTGGCGTGATCGTGCGCACCGCTGCTGAGGGGGCCACCGAGGAGCAGCTCGCCCAGGACGTCGAGCGTTTGGCGGCGGAGTGGGAGCGCATCTCGCAACAGGCCAAGAAGGGGTCGGCGCCGTCGGTGCTGCGCGCCGAGCCGGACCTGGCGATCAAGGTCGCCCGCGACATCTTCAACGAGGATTTCGCGTCGATGGTCGTGAGCGGCGACCGGGCCTTCGAGGACGTCAAGTCCTACGTGGACGCGGTGGCCCCCGACCTCGGGCAGCGGGTGAGCAAGTGGGTCGGCACCGGTGACCTGTTCCGCGAGCGGCGCATCGATGAGCAGCTCGCCAAGGCCCTCGACCGCAAGGTGTGGCTGCCCTCGGGCGGGTCGCTGGTGATCGACCGGACCGAGGCCATGACCGTGGTCGACGTCAACACCGGCAAGTTCACTGGCAAGGGCGGCAACCTGGAGGAGACCGTCACCCGCAACAACCTCGAGGCCGCCGAGGAGATCGTCCGCCAGCTGCGGTTGCGCGACATCGGCGGGATCATCGTGATCGACTTCATCGACATGGTCCTGGAGGACAACCGCGACCTCGTGCTGCGGCGACTGGTGGAATGCCTGAGCCGCGACCGCACCAAGCACCAGGTGGCCGAGGTAACGTCGCTGGGCCTCGTGCAGATGACGCGAAAGCGGATCGGACAGGGGTTGATGGAGACGTTCTCGACCACCTGCGAGGTCTGCAACGGTCGCGGGGTCAAGGTCCAGCTGGAGCCGGTTGGCGCGGAGAAGTCCGAGGAGCGCGCCACCCGGCCTCGCCGCCCGCGGGTGACCGGCCCGATCCCCGGGGCGCCGACAACGCACCGGCATACCGAGGACGTGGCTGCGCCGGACGTCGAGGATGCGGTCGTGGTGGAGCTCAGTGCCGAGGAGGAGCTTGCCGCCGCTGCGCTGGAAGCTCAGGAGGCGGCCGCCTTGGCCGATGCCGAGGGGGCGGCCATCATCGAGGACACCCCATCGGACGATGATGTGCACGGTGCCGTAGACTGAGGCTTTGTATGGCGGCGCCGTGTGCACCGCGTGCTCGGGTGCGTGGAAGCGCTGCGGACCTGCGGCACTGGCAGGTGGGTCGAGTGACTCGCCGACCACCCACTTGAACTGCCCGAATCTGACCCAAGGAGTGTGCGGTGTTCGCGATTGTCCGCGCCGGTGGCCACCAGGAGAAGGTCGCAGTCGGCGATGTCATCGCCGTCGACCGGATCGACGGCGAGCCCGGCAGCACCATCAACCTTCCCGTGCTGCTGCTCGTGGACGGCGAGAACGTCACGCATGCGGCTTCGGCGCTGGCCGAGACCCCGGTGACCGCAGAGATCGTCGAGCACACCCGCGGCCCCAAGATCACCATCCTGCGCTACAAGAACAAGACCGGATACCGCCGCCGCCAGGGCCACCGCCAGGACCTGACCAAGGTGCGCGTGACCGCGATCGGATCGGGGAACTAGCTCATGGCTCACAAGAAGGGTGCCTCCAGCACCAGGAACGGTCGCGACTCGAACGCCCAGCGACTCGGCGTCAAGCGCTTCGGCGGGCAGTTCGTCAGCGCCGGCGAGATCATCCTGCGCCAGCGCGGGACGCACTTCCACCCGGGCGTGAACGTCGGTCGCGGCGGCGACGACACGCTGTTCGCCCTCACCGCGGGCACGGTGGACTTCGGCACCCGCAAGGGGCGCCGGGTCGTCAACATCGTCGCGGCCGAATAGGACGACGCCGCGGCGCTCTGCCGCGGCGGAACAGGGGCCTGGCCGAACATGACTACCTTCGTCGATCGTGCCGTCCTGCGCGCCCGCGCGGGCGACGGCGGTCGGGGCTGCGCGTCGGTCCACCGCGAGAAGTTCAAGCCCCTCGGCGGACCTGACGGTGGGGACGGCGGCCGGGGCGGCGATGTGGTGCTGGTGGCCGAACCCGGCACCGCCAGCCTGATCGACGTCGGCTTCCACCCGCACCGCACCGCCGCCAACGGCGGCCCGGGCGAGGGCGGCAACAAACACGGTCCCTCTGCTCCCGACGTCATCGTGCCGGTGCCGCTAGGCACCGTCGTCCTGACCGAGGACGGTCAGCAGGTGGCGGACCTAGCCGAGCCGGGTGAGCGCTTCGTGGCAGCCCGTGGCGGACGGGGCGGGCTGGGCAACGCCGCCCTGGCCAGCAGACGTCGCCGGGCCCCTGGTTTCGCGCTGCTGGGCGAGCCGGGCGACGAGTCGGTGTACGTGCTCGAGCTGAAGATGCTCGCCGACGTGGGACTGATCGGCTTCCCGAGTGCCGGAAAGTCGTCCCTGGTCTCGGTGCTGAGCGCCGCGCGGCCCAAGATCGCCGACTACCCCTTCACCACGCTGGTCCCGAATCTGGGCGTCGTCACCGCGGGCGACACGGTGTTCACGGTGGCCGACGTCCCGGGCCTGATCCCCGGGGCCAGCGAGGGCCGCGGGCTCGGCCTGGAGTTCCTCCGCCACGTCGAGCGGTGCGAGGTGCTCGTCCATGTCGTCGACTGCGCGAGCCTGGAGACCGACCGCGACCCGGTCGGTGACATCGACGCCGTCGAGTCCGAGCTGCGCGCCTACGGCGTGTTGGCCGATACCCCTCGGCTGATCGCGCTCAACAAGATCGACATTCCCGAGGGCCGAGACCTGGCCGACATCGTGCGGGCCGACGTGGCTGAGCGAGGCTGGCCGGTGTTCGAGGTCTCCGCCGTGAGCCACGAGGGTCTGCGGGCGCTCACGTTCGCCATGGCCGATGCCGTCCGGGCAGCCCGCGCCGAGCGCGCGGCTGGAGCCCCGGATCGTTCTCGCATCGTGCTGCGTCCCACAGCCGTGGACGACGGCGGCTTCGAGGTCAGGGTGCTGGCCAACGGCGCGTTCCGGGTGCTGGGCGCGCGGCCCACGCGCTGGGTCCGGCAGACCGACTTCAGCAACGACGAGGCGGTGGCCTACCTGGGTGAGCGGCTGGCGCGCCTGGGGGTGGAGGACGAGCTCCGCAGGTTGGGCGCAGTGCCCGGCTGCGACGTGCTCATCGGATCCGTGTCGAACTCGGTTGTGTTCGACTGGCAGCCCTCGGACGTGGCCGCCGACGAACCGGACGAGGAATGGTGATGCGCGAGCAGATCATCACCGCCGCCAGGGTCGTGGTCAAGGTCGGATCCTCCTCGCTGGCGACGCCAGCCGGGGAGCTCGACGTCCGGCGGCTGCGCGAGTTGGCTGATGTGCTCGCGGACAGGGTGGCGCTGGGCCAGCAGGTCGTGCTCGTGACCAGCGGCGCGGTGGCCGCGGGCATCGGCCCGCTGGGCCTGCCGGGCCGGCCCCGGGCGCTGGCTACGCAACAGGCCGCAGCCAGCGTCGGGCAGGGGTTGCTGCTGGCCCACTACACCGAGGCCTTCCGCAACCGCGGCATCACGGTGGGCCAGGTGCTGCTCACGTCGGGCGACCTGACGAGGCGGGCGCACTACTCCAACGCCCGGAACACCCTGGAGTGCCTGCTGTCCTTCGACGTCGTGCCGATCGTGAACGAGAACGACACCGTCGCCACCCACCGCCATGGCGACAACGACCGCCTGGCGGCCCTTGTCGGGCATCTGATCAAGGCCGACGCGGTGTTCCTCTTCAGCGATATCGATGCGCTCTACGACGGTCCGCCGGACCTCCCCGGAAGCCGCACGATCGAACATGTGGCGAACGCCGAGGACCTCGAGGGCCTCGTCATCGGCGGCGTCGGGAGCAGCGTGGGCAGCGGTGGGATGGCGACCAAGGTGAACGCTGCCATTATCGCCACCCAAGGGGGCATCCCAGTGGTCCTGACATCGTCTGAGCTGGCCGCCGAGGCGCTGCGCGGCGAGGCTGTGGGCACCTTGTTCTCGCCTTCCGATCGCCCCCTGTCGGCGCGCTACCTGTGGTTGGCCCACGCCGCTGGGGTGGAGGGCGCGCTGGTGCTCGACGACGGCGCCGTGGCCGCGGTCGTGCAGCGCCGCAAGTCCCTGCTGCCGGCGGGCATCGTCGAGGTCCGCGGGGACTTCACCTCCGGCCGGCCGGTGGACCTCGTCGACCGCCGAGGCCGCGTCGTGGCGCGAGGGCTGTCGGCGTACGACGCCGCCGAGCTGCCGGCCATGCTGGGGCGCTCAACGCGTGAGCTGGCCGCAGAGCTGGGGCCCGAGTTCGAGCGCGAGGTGGTGCACGCCGACGACCTGGTGGTGCTGGCTCCGGGGTCGGGCGCCTAGCCTGCTGCCATGACGGCAGTTCACCACGCCCCCACCACCTCCGGCAACGCCGATTCCGACGCCGAGACTGCAGCCGACGACGCCGACATCCGCGCCTGTGTGCGCGGCTGCGCTGAGCGGGCGCGCGCTGCGGCGGCGGTCCTGGCCACGCTCACCCGGGCCACCAAGGACCAGGCGCTGCTCTCGATCGCGGACGCCCTCGACGCCCAGACCGAGCGGATCGTGGCGGTCAACGATGCCGACGTCCGCCGGGCGCGCCAGGACGGTACGTCCGATGGGCTGGTGGACCGGCTCACGCTCGACGCGGGGCGGATCGCCGCGATCGCCCAGGCCGTCCGCGACGTGGCCGCCCTCGACGACCCCGTTGGGGACGTCGTCCGCGGCTATCGCCTGCCCAACGGCCTCGATGTCGCGCAGGTGCGGGTGCCGCTGGGAGTCGTGGGCATGATCTACGAGGCTCGCCCCAATGTGACGGTCGACGCCGCGGTGCTGTGCCTCAAGAGCGGCAACGCAGCCCTCTTGCGGGGGTCCTCGTCGGCGGCGGCCACCAACCGCGTCCTGGCCGAGGTCATGCGCGAGGCGCTCGCCGCCAGCGAGGTCCCGGTGGACGCCATCCAACTGGTGCCCGGCGACACGCACGATTCCGTCACGCACCTGATGCGCGCCCGGGGGCTGGTGGACGTGATCATCCCGCGCGGCGGCGCGGGCCTGATCACGTCGGTGGTCGAGAACTCGCTGGTACCGGTGATCGAGACCGGCGTGGGCAACGTCCACGTGTACGTCGACGCTGCGGTGGACGTCGACCAGGCCGTCGCGGTGCTCGTCAACGCCAAGACCCAGCGCCCCAGCGTGTGCAACGCGGCCGAGACGCTGCTCGTGCATGCCGATGCCGCCGCCGACTTCCTGCCCGCAGCACTGGCGGCGCTGGCCGCGGCCGGGGTGACGGTGCACGGCGACGAGGCGATCAGGCCCTACGCCGAGGCGTCCGGGGTCCGATTCGAGCCCGTCGCCGACGAGGACTGGGCGGCGGAGTACTACTCGCTGGATATCGCGGTCGGCATCGTGCCGGACCTGGCCGCGGCGGTGGCCCACATCCGGCGCTGGAGCAGTGGTCACACCGAGGCGATCCTCACCACGGATGCGCGGTCGGTCAGGGCCTTCGTCGCCGGTGTGGACTCGGCGGCCGTTATGGTGAACGCCTCCACCCGATTCACCGACGGCGGCGAGTTCGGGTTCGGCGCCGAGATCGGCATCTCCACCCAGAAACTCCACGCGCGCGGCCCCATGGGCTTGCCCGAGTTGACCAGCACCACCTACGTCGTGACCGGTGACGGTCAGATCCGACCCTGACGGCCGCCATCGCGCGGGGCCGGGGCCAAGGGTCTGCCGGGGCGCTATGGTGTGCCCATGCCGATCCACTCCATCGCCCTGGTCGCCTCCGAGACGGTCGAGCCCGAGCAGGCCGTCGACATCAACCCGTACGTGTACGGCGCCACCGCCCTCATCGTGCTGCTCGCCCTGCTGTTCATCGTCACGCGCTTCAACATCAACCGCTGACCGGGACCCAGCGGTGAGCACGGCCGCCGCTCGTCGAATCGGGGTGATGGGGGGCACATTCGACCCCATCCACCTGGGCCACCTGGTGGCGGCGGCACAGGTTCGGGAGGCGTTCGGCCTGGACCAGGTCGTCTTCGTTCCCACCGGCAGGCCCTGGCAGAAGGACCCGGCCGCGGTCAGCCCCGCCGACCAACGGCTGACCATGACCCTGCTCGCGACTCTGCCGAACCCGGCTTTCGACGTTTCGGCGGTGGACATCGCGCGCGGCGGCGCGACGTACGCCGTGGATACCCTGACGGACCTCACGGCTGCCTACGGGGGCCGCGCCGCGCTGTTCTTCATCACCGGCGCGGACGCCCTCGCTGGTCTGACGACGTGGCGCGATCATGAGCGCATCCTGGAGCTGGCCCACCTGGTCGGGGTGACGCGGCCGGGCCACGAGCTCGCCGACCCGGGACTGCCTCCTGGCAGCGTCTCGCTGCTCCCCGTGACGGCCATGGCGATCTCGTCCACCGAGTGCCGGGCCCGGGCGCGCGCCGGCCTGACGCTGGAGTACCTGGTGCCGGAGTCAGTGGCCGCCTTCATCACCAAGTCCGGGCTCTACCGCTGATGACTCTGCGCCATCCCTCGCGTCGACGCAGCGTCATCGCGCTGATCCTCCTGGGCGTGGTGGTCGGGGCGATGGCCCTCGTCATTGCTCGTGCGGGCGACGACGGGCGCCCGCAGCCGCAGCCCACACCGTCCGCGAGCGGCTCGGAGACCCTTCCCCCGCGCGACCCCACCCTGCTCGTGCAGCTGCGCGACGACGCGCTGATGGCGGTGGACAACGTGCTCACCGGAGTGCACCCAGATGGCGCGGCGGCGCAGATCTTCCTGCCCAGCGACCTCGTCGTGGACCTGCTCCGGGGCAGCGACTCGACCCTCGCCGCCACCGGGATCCGGCCGGTGTCCGATGCGGCCCCAGCGGTGGCCGCCCAGACCGGAATCCGCGTCGATGGCACGCTGGTGCTCGACCGGCTGGCCTTCGCGGGACTCGTCGACGCGATCGGGGGCATCACCCTGGATGTCCCGACCCCGGTGGTGGCGCGCGACAGGTTCGGCAACGTCACCTCAGTCATCCCGCTGGGGACGCGCACCCTGGACGGCCCCGAGGCGGCGGTGTACGCACTCACGCTCAACCGGGGAGAGCCCGAGTCGGCGCGCCAGGCGCGGTTCAGCCAAGCCTGGAACGCGGTCCTGGCCAAGCTTCCCGGGGAGCCCGAGAAGGTGCGCGCCATCCTGGGCAACCTGGGGGCGCTCGCCCGCTCGGACCAGGCCACCGCCGTCCAGGCCGACGTGCTCGCCAGAGCCGCCCGGGCCAGCCGTGCCCACACCATGGCCATGGCGGACCTCGCCGTCCTGCCAGGTGCCGAGGGGCCTGATCCGCAGTCCTGGATCGACCCAGCCGCCGCCGAGGTGCAGGCTCGCACCCTGTTCGCGTCCGAGTTACTGCCGCCGGAGCAGCCGCCGGTGCGCGTGCGGCTGTACGCCGGCGCCGCCACGATCGCTCAGGTGCAGGCGCTGCGCGACCGGCTGAGCCGGGCCGGCTTCAGCGTCGTGTGGGCGGGACGGTCCACCGTTTCGGCGGCGTCACGCCCGGCCGCCTCGCCGTCGACGATCGCCGCAGCGGGGCAGCAGTTCGCCGACCTCGGTCGGGAGCTCGCGGTCGCCATGGGGCAACCCGCGACGCCCGTGGCGGTGGACCCCGCAGCCTCCCCGGGCGCGCCGCTCACCCTTGTGTACTCGGTCCCTGTCGCGACCCCGTCGGCCGCGTCGCCCGGGCAGTCCGCCTCGGCATCGGCCAGCGCGGGTATGACATCCTCTGGCCGATGACTGCATCTGAACGCGCCCTCGACCTCGTGCGCCTCGCCGCGGCCGCAGCGGCGGACAAGAAGGCCGACAACATCGTCGCCATCGACGTCAGCGAGCAGCTGGCCATCACCGATGTCTTCCTCTTGTGCTCGGCGGGCAACGACCGCCAGGTGAAGGCGATCGTCGATGCCGTCGAGGAGGCCCTTGATGCCGTCGACGTCGATCCCGTGCGCCGCGAGGGGGAGCGGACCGGGCGCTGGGTGCTGCTCGACTACGTGGACTTCGTGGTGCACGTCCAGCATTCCGATGAGCGCCAGTTCTACGGCCTTGACCGGCTGTGGCGGGACTGCCCGGTGATCGCGCTGCCGGAGATCGGCATCGAGGCCGCGGAGTGATGTCGCGCCGGCTGGTCCTGTGGCGCCATGGTCGGACCGAGTGGAACGCCGCCAAGCGGTTCCAGGGGCAGATCGACGTGTCGCTGGACGCGGTCGGGCTCGCCCAGGCCGAGTCCGCCGCCGCTCTGCTGGCGGGGCTGCACCCGGACCGGATCGTGAGCAGCGACCTCTCGAGGGCCAGGGCGACCGCCGAGGCCCTGAGCCGGCGTGCCGGCATCGACGTCGAGGTTGATCCGCGCCTGCGCGAGACCGACGCCGGTGAATGGCAGGGACTGGGCCGCGCGGAGCTGCTGGCACGTTTCCCCGACGATCTGGCCGCGTGGGCGGCCGGCTCGGACCTGCGCCCGGGCGGCGGTGAGCGGCGGACGGAGGTCGCGGCCCGCATGCTCGCCGCCATCGACGATGCCCTGGCGACCGTTCCGCAGGGCGGGACGCTGGTGGTGGCGACCCACGGCGGTGCGGCGCGCGCGGCCGTGGGCCAGCTTCTGGGCCTGCCGATGTCGGACTGGGTGGTCTTCGGCGTGCTGACCAACTGCGCCTGGACGGTGCTGACCGAGCAGCCCCATGGCTGGCGCCTGGAGGAGTACAACGCCCGCTCGCTGCCCGAGCAGGCGCTGGGCGACGACCGCTAGCCCGAGTCGTCCCCGGTTAGCTCGTGATGTAGCCCAGCAGGGTCGCTTTCTCGTCCTCGAGCTCGGCGACGGTCACCTTGACCACGTCCCCGATGCTGATGATTCCCGCGAGCGACTCCGACTCCAGCACCGGCAGGTGCCGGATGCGCCGCTCGGTCATTGTCATCATGAGGTCGTCGGTGTTGGAGTCGGGCTCGCACACCGCGACCACCTCGGTCATGATCGAGGCCACGTTCTGGTGCAGGACGCCGACGCCGGCGTCGGCGATGGCGCGCACCACGTCGCGCTCCGAGGCTATTCCCTCCACCAGCGAGCCGTCGGCCGACACCACCGCGGCGCCGATGTTGTGCTGTGTGAGCAGGGAGCACAACTCGGTGACGCTCGCCTCGGGGCTGATCGTCGCCACGAAGGTGCCCTTCTCGGCAAGGATGGAATTGACCTTCATGGTTGCTCCCTCGTCGGCCTCTGCGCTGGCGGCCATGACGATCGCCGCACCTCACCCATGGTGCCGCACCGAATGCCCGATGTCACGACCCGCGGGTGCACTGGCCGCGGGCCGTGCGCTAGGGTTGGGCCGCGTTCGGGGCCATAGCTCAGCTGGTAGAGCACTTGCCTGGCAGGCAAGGGGTCAGGGGTTCGAGTCCCCTTGGCTCCACCGAATCGGCAACATTGGCACCGCCCCAGCCCGCAGGGGCGATCGAGTCGCCGGGTAAGTTCAGGCCTATGAGTAAGACGAATCCCGGCAACTTCTTCGAGGACTTCGCAGTCGGCCAGGTGATAGAGCACGCGACGCCGCGCACGGTCACCGAAGGAGATCGGGCGGTGTACGGCTCGCTCTACCCGACGCGCTTCGCAGTCCCGTCCTCGGCGGCGTTCGCCGCCCAAGTGGGGCTGGCCCCCCACCCGGTGGAGGACCTGATCGGCTTCCACATCGCCTTCGGCAAGACGGTGCCGGACATCTCGCTCAACGCGGTGGCCAACCTGGGATACGCGGAGTGCCGCTTCCACCGGCCGGTCGTGCCGGGCGACACGTTGCGTACGACGTCGACGGTCATCGGCCTGAAGCAGAACTCCAACGGCAAGAGCGGTGTCGTGTACGTCCGATCGGTCGCCACCGACCAGAACGACGAGGTCGCCATCGAGTGGGCCCGCTGGGTGATGGTGCACAAGCGCGACCCGGAGTCGCCTGCGCCCCAGACGGTCCTGCCGGAACTCGCCGCCGCCGTCGCCGCCGGCGACCTGGTGATCCCGGCCGGGCTGGACTTCTCCGACTACGACTTCGCCGCCGCCGGCGAACCGCACCGCTTCGACGACTATGAGGTCGGCGAGAAGATCGACCACGTCGACGGCGTCACGCTGACCGACCCCGAGCACATGATGGCCACCCGCCTGTGGCAGAACACGGCAAAGGTGCACTTCAACACTCAGGCCCGCCCGGACGGCAAACGCCTGGTGTACGGCGGCCACGTCATCTCGCTGGCCCGCGCGCTGTCGTTCAACGGCCTGGCCAATGCGCAGCTCATCGCGGCCATCAACGCGGGCGCGCACGTCTCGCCAGCCTTCGCCGACGACACCGTCTACGCCTGGTCGGAGGTTCTCGACAAGGCCGAGACCTCCGCCCCCGGGGTCGGCGCGCTGCGGCTGCGGCTGGTCGCCACCAAGGACCGTGACGAGTCCATGACCCTTCGGGGCGACGACGGCAAGTACGCCCCAGGCGTCCTGCTCGACCTGGATCTGTGGGTGCTCATCCCGCGCTGAGCGCCGCCGCGCCGACCTTCAGGCGGGTTTGTGCCCGAAACGGACCCTGACGGGCGCGTTTTCGGGAACAAAGTCGCCACGACACGCCCAATGCGCTCGCCAACCCAGAGGAGATCAGCCATGGACAACCGGCCCGACTGGGACACCTACTACCTGGGTATCGCCGCGGCGGTGGCCAAGCGCGGGGAGTGCAGCCGACGGCAGGTCGGCGCCGTGATCGTCAAGGACCACACGATCATCGCCACGGGCTACAACGGCGCCCCGCCGGGGCAGCCGTCCTGTCTGGAGGGTGCCTGCCCGCGGGCCCGCAGCGGGGCCGAGCCCGGCAAGGGCTATGCGGAGTCCGGATGCACGGCCGTCCACGCCGAGACCAACGCCATCATCCGCGCTGGCCGCGATCGCTGCCTGGGCGCGACGCTGTACTGCACGGAGCAGCCCTGCGAGCTCTGCACCTCGCTGGTGGCGGCGGCGGGGATCGCCCACGTCGTCGTCCGGCGGGCCTAGGGCGCTGGCGGCCGCCCGTCGCCGCAAGATGTCGGGAGCGCTGACGCGGTCGGCGCCGAGTTGGCACAATCGCCCCATGGCAGCTACCACCGGTTGGGTCGTCGCCGCCGTCGCGGCGGCAGTGGCGGTGGGCGCGGTGCTGTGGGCTCTGCGCATCCGCAGCCGGGCGCGCGCCCACGAGGACCAGCTGGTGCAGGCGCTGGAGCAGCGCGGCGCCCACGACGACCTGACAGGGCTGCTCAACCCCTTCGGACTGCGCGTCGTCGGCGGCGGCATCGTCAACATCGCCCGGCGGGACTCGGACGCCGTGTCGGGGTGCCTGATCCGGGTGCTGCCCCGGCAGCTGGGCCAGCCCGCTGCCGACGATGACGTGCTGACGGTCGCGCAGGCCGCCCAGCGCAGCTTCCGAGCCGGGGACGCCGTAGCCCGCGTCGGGCAGGACATGGTGTTCGTCGTGGGCAAGGGCTCGGGCTTCCCCTCGGTCACCCTCGAGCAACGTCTGGCGCGGCAGTTGGCCAACTTCAACGTCCCCGGGGAGCCGGCGCCGAGGGTGGTGCTGGGGGTGGCCGTCCTGAATCCATGGGAGGACGGCGACCTGCTCACGCTGCAACGCGCGGCCACGCGGGACCAGGAGGTCCGGGCGGCGGCCCGCGTCGTGACCACCGCCGCCCCCGGCGACGACCGCGGGCCGAAGCCTGCGGGCAACCCCGGCGAGAGTCCGCGCGGGCGCAGCACCGACGGCCCCCCCGAGGACCCCGCGTAGGCTCGAGGCGTGCCTGTCCACGTCCTCGTCCTCGGCGACTCCCTGACGTACCACGGTCCGGAGCGGGCGGAGCTGCCGGCAGACCCGCGGCTCTGGCCGAACGTGATGGCGCGGGCGCTCTGCCCGGCACTCGGGCGGGGGTCCGAGGTCCGCGTCGACCTGGTGGCCCGGATGGGCTGGACGGCGCGCGACGGCTGGTGGGCGCTCACCAAGGATCCGCGCTGCTGGGGCGAGGTGCTGCCGCGCGCCGACGCTGTCGTGCTCGCCCTCGGGCAGATGGACCAGCTGCCAGCCGCTGTCCCGACGTATCTGCGCGAGGGCATTCCCTATCTGCGGCCAGCGAGCGTGCGCACCGTCGTCCGGCGTGTCTACCGCGCCTCGGCGCCGCCGGTGATGCGTCTGACCGGCGGCCCCTGGCGGCAGCTGCCGCAGCCGGCGACCGACGCCTACCTCGGGCGCATCGTCCAGGCAGTCCGGTACTGGCGTCCCGGTGTGCCGATCGTGCTGCTCGGACCGTCGCCTTTCGACTCGCCGTACTACCCGGCGGCAGCAGGGCATGCGCCGGCCGTGGCGGCGGCCCGGAGCTGGTCGATCGCCAACGAGGTGTCCTTCGTCGACGTCGACCCCCTCGTGCTTCCCTCGTTGCGCGACGGGACGGCCAACGCCGACGGGCTGCACTGGTCCTGGCGCAGCCACGACCTCGTCGGGCGGGCCCTCGCGGCCACACTTGGCGACCAGTTGCGGGAAGCGGCCTCGGTCTGATGGGGACGCAGTCGGCAGCCGCCCTCACGCCGGCCGTCTGGACGCTGGTCGCGCTCGCCGCCGTGGCGGCCGCACTCGATTGGTGGGGCGTGGCACGCGGCTCGGACCGTGTGGTCTACGCCGCCAAGCCGGCGGTCATGGTGCTGCTCATCGCCGCGGTGGCGGTGCTGCCCGCCCTGCCGGGACCGCTGCGCTGGTGCGTCCTGCTGGCCCAGTTCGCCGGCCTCGCCGGCGACGTCGCGATGATGCTGCAGAAGACCACCATCGGGTCTGCCGCCTTCCTGCTGGGGCATCTGGCCTACCTGGCCGCGTGGGCGCAGTACTGGCGCTCCTGGATCTGGGCGGGCCTGGGCGCGGTCGCCTGCGCAGCGCTGTTGCTGACGCTGGGGCGGCGGATCGCGGCCGGCGCGGGCCGGCGCAACCGGATGCTCGGACGCATCGTGGTGGTGTACCTGTTCGCCATCTGCGCCATGACGGTGGGGGCGTTCGGCGCCGCCACCGTGGTCATCGCCGTCGCCGCGGTGCTGTTCCTCGCCTCGGACACGCTGCTCGGCTGGAGCAGGTTCGTGGTCGATCGCCCCGGCGCCAGGGTCTGGGTGCATGTGCTCTACCACGCGGGGCAGATCGGGTTCGTGCTCGGACTGCCCATGCTGCTCGCTGGTTGACCCGCGGGCTGCCGATAACCTTGGGACCGCCATGGACGCACCGCCGACGGCCGCAGACGCCGCACCCCAGCAGCCCGCCGACCAGACCTACGACCCGCATGCGCTGCAGGAGCGCTGGCTGCCGGTCTGGGACGACATCGCCCCGTTCCGCTCCGGGGACCCGGACGACGTCAGGCCCACGAAGTACGTGCTGGACATGTTCCCCTACCCGTCGGGGGACCTCCACATGGGCCACGCCGAGGCCTACGCCTTGGGTGACGTCCTGGCGCGCTACTGGGTGCAGAAGGGCTACAACGTCCTGCACCCGATCGGTTGGGACGCCTTCGGCCTGCCGGCTGAGAACGCCGCCATCAAGCGGGCCGTCGACCCGGCCGGTTGGACGTACGAGAACATAGCCACCCAACGCGCATCCATGCGCCGCTACGGCTGCTCGTTCGACTGGGACCGCACGCTCAACACCTGTGACCCGGAGTACTACCACTGGAATCAGTGGTTCTTCCTGCAGATGTACGAGCGCGGGCTTGCGTACCGCAAGGCCTCGAACGTCAACTGGTGCCCCAACTGTCAGACCGTGCTGGCCAACGAGCAGGTGGTCGACGGCCGCTGCGAGCGCTGCGACACCCTGGTGGTCAAGCGCAAGCTGACGCAGTGGTACTTCCGCATCACCGACTATGCCGACCGGCTGTTGGACGACATGTCGCAGCTTGAGGGTCAGTGGCCGGACAAGGTGCTGGCGATGCAGCGCAACTGGATCGGCAGGTCCCTGGGTGCCGAGGTCGACTTTCGGATCGACGGCCGGACGGAACCTGTGACGGTGTTCACCACCAGGCCGGACACGCTGTTCGGCGCCACCTTCTTCGTGGTCGCGGCCGACAGCGACCTCGCGGCCGAGCTCGCCGCCGGCACCCCGGCCGAGGGTGACTTCGCCGACTACCTGGCCCAGGTGCAGGCGGTGTCGGAGATCGACCGCCTGGCCGCCGACCGGCCGAAGACCGGCGTCTTCCTGCACCGCCACGCGGTCAACCCCGTCAACGGCGAGCAGATCCCGGTGTACGCCTCGGACTACGTGCTGGCCGACTACGGCACCGGCGCGATCATGGCGGTGCCCGCGCACGATCAGCGCGACCTGGACTTCGCCCGGGCGTTCGACCTGCCCGTCCAGGTGGTCGTCGCCGCGGAAACCGACCCTGCCGAGACCGGCGAGGCGACCGCCGATGACGGGCCGCACGTCAACTCCGGCCCGCTCGACGGCCTGGGGAAGGCTGACGCCATCGAGCGGATGATCGACCTGCTTGCCGAGCGCGGCACGGGCAGACCCGCGGTCAACTACCGGCTGCGGGACTGGTTGATCTCGCGCCAGCGCTATTGGGGCACCCCGATCCCGATCGTTCATTGCGACTCCTGTGGCGAGGTGCCGGTGCCGCTGTCCGAGCTGCCGGTGCGGCTGCCCGGAAGCGAGGGCCTGGACCTGAAGCCGAAGGGGACCTCGCCGCTGGGGGCGGCGACGGCGTGGGCGGTCGTCCCCTGCCCGCGCTGCGGCGCGTCGGCGCGGCGCGACCCCGACACCATGGACACCTTCGTGGACTCGTCCTGGTACTTCCTGCGCTACCTCAGCCCGCGCAAGGACGATGCCCCCTTCGACACCGAGCTGGCCAAGCGGTGGCTGCCCGTGGATCAGTATGTCGGCGGCGTCACCCATGCGATCCTGCACCTGCTGTACTCGCGGTTCTTCACCAAGGTGCTGTTCGACATGGGCATGGTCGACTTCACCGAGCCGTTCACCCGCCTGCTCAACCAGGGCATGGTGCTCATGGACGGCTCGGCGATGAGCAAGTCCCGTGGCAACCTGGTCAAGCTCTCCGACGAGCTCAACCTGCATGGGGTGGACGCCATCCGGCTGTCGATGGTCTTCGCCGGACCCCCCGAGGACGACATCGACTGGGCCGACGTGTCCCCGAGCGGGGCCCGGAAGTTCCTGGCCCGGGCGTGGCGCCTGGCCGGCGATGTGGCCAGCGCCCCCGGCGTCGAGGCTGCGGGCGGAGACGTGGACCTGCGCAAAGCGACCCACAGGCTGGTGGATGAGGCCGGCAAGGCCATCGAGAGCTATCGGTTCAACGTCGCGGTTGCCAAGACGATGGAGCTGGTCAACGCTGCCCGCAAAGCCATCGACTCGGGTCCCGGTGCGGCAGATCCCGCGGTGCGCGAGGCGGTGGAGGCGGTCGCGGTCCTGTTGTCAGTCGTGGCGCCCTACACCGCCGAGGACATGTGGGCCAGGCTGGGTCATCACCCGAGCGTCGCCCGGGCCGGCTGGCCGCAGGTTGACCCGGCGCTGCTCGTGCGCGAGGAGGTCACTTGCGTGGTGCAGGTGGCAGGAAAGGTGCGCGGACGGCTGACGGTGGCGCCGGAGGTCGGCGAGGACGAGCTGCGCGAGCTGGCCCTGGCCGACCTGGGCGTCCAGCGCGCGCTGGCTGGTCGCGAGGTGGCACGGGTGATCGTGCGGGCGCCCAAGCTGGTGAACGTGGTTCCCGGCTGATCGCAGGGCCGCCTCTTCGCGGTGGGGACGACGGTTGCCAGCGGCGCTAGGGTGTAGCGCGTGTCCAACGTCGCCGTCGTGACCGACTCCACCGCCTACCTGCCCGAGGAGCTGGCCGCGCAGTCCGGCGTGCGGGTGACGCCGGTGCTGGTGATCGTGGCCGGCAAGGGCTATGAGGAGGGGCTGCAGATCCAGCCCTGGCAGGTGGCCGAGGCCCTGCGCGAGTGGAAGGTGATCACGACCTCGCGGCCGACGCCGGCGGACTTCCTCTCGCAGTACCAGGCGGCCGCGGACGCCGGCGCGGACTCGGTGGTCAGCGTCCACCTCTCATCGCAGATGAGCGGCACCTACGAGTCCGCCCTGCTGGCGGCCCGGGAGGCCGCCATCCCGGTGTCCGTGGTGGACTCCCGCAGCGTCGGCATGGGTCTGGGCTTCGCCGTCCTCGCGGCGGCCGACGCGGCCCGGGCAGGGGCGTCGCAGGCCGAGGTGGTCGCCGCCGCGGAGCAGGTGGCGGCCGGGGCACACGTGCTGTTCTACGTCGACACGCTGGAGTTCTTGCGCCGCGGCGGCCGCATGGGGGTGGCGAGCGCCGCAGTCGGCACCGCACTTCGCGTGAAGCCGATCCTGCAGCTGCTCGACGGCAAGGTCGCCCCCCTGGAGAAGGCGCGGACGGCGAACAAGGCGCTGGCCCGCCTGGTGGAGCTGACCGTGGACATGGTGGGCGACCGCGACATGAGCGTCGCCGTTCAGCACCTGGCCGCTGCCGAGCGGGCGGAGGAGGTGGCGGCGGAGTTGTCGGTCCGGCTGGAGATCGCCGACATCCCGCTCAATGAGGTGGGCGCGGTCGTCGGCGCCCACGTGGGACCCGGGATGGTGAGCGTGAGCATGGCGCCCAGGCCATGAACGACTGGCTGCTGGGCGCCCTCTGCGCGCTGGGCGGGTACCTGATCGGTTCGATCAGCTTCGCCCAGATCTTCGCCAAGGTCCGGGGGGTCAACCTGCGCGAGGTGGGTTCGGGCAACCCGGGGGCGACCAACGCCGGACGCGCCATGGGGCGCCGGACCGGGGTGATCGTCGCGCTGCTGGACATCGCCAAGGGCTTCATCCCCGCCGCCCTGGCCGCGTGGTGGTTCGGCGATCTCTTCGGCGTCGTCGCAGGTGGGGCGGCGGTGCTGGGGCACGTCACATCGCCCTGGCTTGGGTTCAAGGGCGGCAAGGGCGTGGCCACCGCCGGCGGCGTCGTGCTGGCCCTGCGCCCGCTCTGGGCGATCCCGGTGATCGTCGTGTTCGTCATCGTCTATGCCCTGACCAAGCGTATGGGCGTGGCCAGCGTCGCCGGCGCCGCGATGCTCATCCCCAGCGCGCTGCTGCTGGGCAAGTACCCCTACGACGTCTTCCTGGCCGCCGTCGTCGCGGTCCTCATCGCGGTGCGGCACTCGACGAACCTCAAGGAGTTCATCAACAGGTAGCGACGCAGGCTGTCCACAACCTGGGTCGAGCGGCTTCCCGCCCGAGTGGTCGCCTGCCTAGCGTGCCGGGCATGGGCACCGAACCGCCGCACGTCCGCCGTCGGCTGGCCGCCGCGCTCGGCGTCCCCGTCATCGCCACCCAGGAGCCGGATGCCTCCCCGCCGCCGCCGGAGCTGCTGCGCGCGGCACCCCGCCTGCGCCGGCTGCGGCCCTGGATTCTGTTCGGCGCGATAGTTGCCGCGCTCAGCCTCGTGGCCGGGGTCGTGGCCCTCGCCGGACGGCCCCGGGAGGTGGGAGCCGATCCGACGCCGGCCGGTGTCACGGCCGTGGGGGAGGCCAGCGGAGCGGCGTCGGGGGTACCGCTGGCCGGGGGGAGCGCGCCTGCCGAGGGTGGCACGGTGGTCGTGGACGTGGCGGGTGCTGTGGCCAAGCCGGGCATGGTCAAGCTGCCCACCGGGTCGCGCGTGGGCCAGGCCATCGAGGCCGCCGGGGGCTCCCTCCCCGGCGCCGTGCTGACGTCCGTCAACCTCGCCCGCCGTCTGAACGACGGCGAGCAGATCATCGTGCAGCTGGCCGGGGACACCCCGGTGGACTCGGTTCCCGTCACTCCCCAGGTTCCTGCGGGTGGATCCGGCCTGCCTGCAGGCGCCGCTGGAACGCCTTCCAGCGGCGCAGGTAACGGATCTGCCGCAGCAGCGCCGGTGAACCTGAACACGGCCACAAGCGCCGAACTCGAGGAGTTGCCGCGCGTTGGCCCGGCGACGGCGGCCAAGATCATCGAGTACCGCCAGCGCAACGGGCCGTTCACCGCGGTGGACCAGTTGCTGGACGTCCCGGGGATCGGCGAGCGCACCCTGGAGGGCCTGCGCGACCGGGTTCGGGTGTGAAGCGGCTGCCGCTGCGGGCGGCGGCTTCGCAGCGGTCGCTGTGGCTGGCGCCGGCCGCGGCGGCCGCCTGGGGGATCGCCGCGCTCGCGACCAGCGGGACGTCGGCGCTGCCGGGAGCCGCAGCCGCCGTCGGCGGGGGCGCAGCTGTCGTGCTCGGCGCCCTGACCTGGCGGCGCACCGCTGCTGGGAGCTGGGCCGCCGCCTCGCTGGCCGCGGTCGTCCTCGGTGTCGTGGCCATCGTCGTCGGCGCATCTGCGGTGGTGCACGTGAAGGCCGTGACGGCACCGCCGTGGCCGCAGCTGACGGAGCAGCGAGCGGTGATCCGCGCGATGGTCGAGGTCCGCGAACCCGCCCGGGTGATGTCGCGACCAGGGGCATGGGACTCCGGCGGCGATCGCCAGCGCACAGTCGTCCGGGTGCTGGAGTGGCAGTCGGGACCATCGGCCGGGTTGGCGCCGACCTCGGCCGAAGGCACGACCGCCGTATGGCACTCGCGCAGCCTGGTGGACCTCGTCGCGCCGCTTGGCCCGGACGGAGCCCCGCTGCAGGCGGGCCAGCGGGCGACAGCCGAGCTAAGGCTGGCGCCGTCGACGGCCGGCGGTCGGGCGGGGGTTGCGGCGACCGCGTCGGCCCAGCGACCCCTGGTCATCGTCGCTGCCGCAGGCGGCGCGGCACGAAGTGTGGCCGACTGGCTGCGTGCTGCGATGTCGGGCTACCCGGCCGCGGACGCGGAGCTGGCGCTGGGGATGGTCACCGGTGACGACAGCCGGCTGCCCGTCGACGACCGCCGGACCATGCAGGCAGCCGGGTTGTCGCATCTGACCGCCGTCAGCGGTGCGAACATCGCCATGCTGCTGGCCGTCGTCACGCTCGGATGCCGGCTTGTGGGCGTGACGCGTCGCTGGTCGGCGCTGCCGATGCTGGTCGCGCTGGCGGGGTTCGTGGCGCTGGTGGGCCCATCGCCCAGCGTGGTGCGGGCGGCGGCGATGGCCACCGTGGGCATCGTGGGGGTGGTGATGGGCGGCGGCACCGGCATGGCGGCCCTGCTGGCCAGCATCGTCGTCCTGCTCGGCGTGGATCCGTGGTTGGCGCAGTCGCGCGGCTTCGCCCTGAGTTGTGCCGCGACCGCCGGGTTGATCCTGGCCGCCGGGCCGGGGCGGCGAGCGGTGTCCTGGGTGCGCGAGCGCACGGGTTCATCTCTGTTGGGCCTCCTGATGGCCAGCTCGGTGACGGCGGTGGCCGCGGGCGCGGCCACCGCGCCGTTGCTTGCGGCCTACGGGCAGGGCGTCTCGTGGGTCTCGCTCGTAGCCAACGTGATCGTGGCGCCGCTGGTGCCGGTGGTGGTCTTCGGCGCCCTTGCGGCGATCGGACTGGCCGCACTCGGCGATGGCGTGCAGGCCCTGGGTCCTGCGCCCCACATGGACGCCGCCCTGCTGGCGCCTGCGCACGCGGCCGCGTGGATCCCGGCGCACGCAGCGGCGGGGATACTCTGGGTGGCGCGCCAGGCCGCGGACCTGCCCGGTGGCAGGCTGCCGTGGCCGGCCGGTGCTGGTTGGGGGTTGCTGCTGGCCGGCCTGCTATCGGCCGCAGCCCTGCTGGCCCGGCGCTGGCGGTGGCTGACGATCGCGCTTCCCGCCTCGATCGCCATCTGCAGCGTCGCCCTGGCCCGGGCGCCAACCGCCCTGGCGGGTGGGCTGCCCGCGGACTGGCAGGCGGTCTTCTGTGACGTGGGGCAGGGCGATGCAGCGCTCATCCGCAGCGGACCGTCCTCGGCAGTGCTCGTGGACGCCGGGCCGGACCCCACCGCCGCCCGGGAGTGCCTCGACCGCAGCGGCGTGGACCAGCTGGACGCGGTGGTTCTGAGCCACTTCCATCGTGATCACAGCGCCGGGCTCGCAGCCGCGCTCGACGTCGGCCGCCCCGTCGATGTGCTCGTCTCCGGCCTGGCTGCGCCGGCAGACACCTATGCCGAGGTCAGTCGGGTGCTGGCTGGCCACGGCGCGCGGGCGGTCGTGCCATCGCCCGGTGCCCGCTTCGCCGTCGGGTGGACGTCCTGGACGGTGCTCGGCCCCAGCCGCACCATCCGGGAGGACTCCGAGCCGAACAACAACAGCATCAGCCTGTTGGTGCAGGTCCAGCGCGACCTGGCCGCCACTTCCTACCTGCTAGCCGGGGACCTCGAGCCCGTCGGTCAGGGCGACCTCATGGCCCATAGCGGCGAGATGGCCGTCGATGTCGTGAAGGTGCCGCACCACGGCTCGGCGCGGCAGCACCCGCGCCTGCCGCAGTGGGCGCATGCGAGGGCGGCGGTCATCTCGTGCGGTGAGGGCAACGACTACGGCCATCCCGCTGCGAGCACCGTGGCGGCGTGGCAGGCCAGCGGCGCCCAGGTGCTGCGCACGGATCTGCAGGGTGACGTCATCGTCGTCGGCGGGCCCTCAGGGTCCTCGCCGCGGCTGTTCACCCGCAAGCTGCCGAGGCTGGCGTCGCAGTCCCGGACCAGGTAGGTCCGGGGGAGGACGGCAACCCACCTCGTCGGACCGCCGTGCCATCCTTGACCCATGCCAGACCTCCCGCCGCAGGTGCTGCTGGTATCCGGCAGCCAGGAGTTCTTCGCCGAGCGCGCCATCGGCCGGGCCGTTGCGGCGTGGCGAGCCGCGGGGTTCGAGATCCACGAGGTCAGCGGCAAGTCCCCGGAGGTCGCGGCGGACATCGTGATGTCGGCCTCGCCGGACCTGTTCGGGGCCGCTCCAGTCATCCTCCTGCGGCAGGCGGAGGCCCTCGACGACCCCACCGCGGCGAAGGTCTGTGACACCATCGCCGCCAACCCGGACACCGCCTGGATCATCTGGCACGCGGGTGGCCGCGGCTCGCCGAAGGCGAAAGCCCGGCTGAGCAAGGCGGCCGGGCAGACGATCGCGGCGGACCCCCTCAAGGGCCGTGGCGTCGCGGACTTCGTCATCTCCGAGTTCCGGTTCCAGGGCCGGAGTGCCGACCAGGCGACGATCGCCCTGCTGGTCGATGCGGTGGGAACGGATCCGCGTGGCCTCGCCTCGGCCGTGGCGCAGCTGTGCAGCGACATCGAGCAGGCCCACATCACCCGCGATGCTGCGGCCCAGTACTACTCAGGCCATGTCGGGGTGAAGGGCTACGAGATCGCCGACGCGGTGGCCGAGCGGCGCGTGGCCGACGCTGTGGAGTCGCTGCGCTATGCGTTGCTGGAGGGTGGCACGAGTGCCGGGATCATGACAGTGAGCGCGCTGGCCACGACCCTGCGACGACTGGCGGCCGCCAAGTCGGCCAGGCACGGGCCCTCGGCGGCGGCCGACGTCGCCGCCGCCCTGAAGATCCCCGAGTGGATGGCGCGTCCGGCCGTGGCTCAGGCGCGCAGGTGGTCGGCGGACGAGATCGCCTCCGCCATCGCCACGCTGGCTGACCTGAGTGTGGTCATGAAGGGCGGCTACGAGGGTACCGGCGCCCTCAGCGAGGAGCAGAAGCGCTACGTGCTGGAGACCGCCGTGATCGCGATGGCCACGCCGGCCGCCGCGACGGAGCTCGCTACTTGATTCCCCCGGCGGCCCTGGCCACGGCGCTCTTGCGGTTGGCCGCCTGGTTCTTGTGGATGACGCCGGCGGAGGCAGCCTTGTCAAGCGCCCGACCCGCCTTGGCGGCCGCGTCCTGCGCCCGCTTGGCATCGCCCTCGGCCACGGCCTCACGCACATGGCGCACAAGGGTGCGCAGCTCGGACTTGACCGACTTGTTCCGCTCGTGGCGCTTGGCGTTGGTGCGGTTGCGCTTGATCTGGGACTTGATGTTGGCCACTGCTGCTTCTTCCTCGCCTCATGGTCCGGCCTCGCCGGTGTCGGATGGTCCTCCCGCAGGCCGGCGGCAGGCACTGCTGCCGCCAACAGCCGCATTCAGGACAAGAGTGTAGCCGCCGGGGCACGTCGCCCCGCAGGCCGGTCCGGGGCGGCCGCCGGTCGAGGTGCGCGCTCGGATGGATCGGGTCGTGGGATGATGGCGCGTGTGAGCCGATCCGCCGCACCACAACCCGGGGCCACGCCCGCCGCGTCGATCCGCAACTTCTGCATCATCGCCCACATCGACCACGGCAAGTCCACGTTGGCCGATCGCATGCTCCAGCTCACAGGCGTCGTGTCTGACCGGCAGATGAGGGCGCAGTACCTGGATCGCATGGATATCGAGCGCGAGCGGGGCATCACCATCAAGTCACAGGCCGTGCGGCTGCCCTATCGGGCGACGGACGGCCGGGACTACGTCCTCAACCTCATCGACACCCCGGGGCACGTGGACTTCACCTACGAGGTCTCGCGCTCCCTGGCCGCCTGCGAAGGCGCGATCCTGCTCGTCGACGCGGCGCAGGGGATCGAGGCGCAGACCCTCGCGAACCTCTACCTGGCGCTGGACAACGATCTGCAGATCATCCCGGTGCTGAACAAGATCGACCTGCCCAGCGCGCAGCCGGACAAGTACGCAGCCGAGCTCGCCCACATCATCGGCTGCGACGCGGCGGACGTGCTGAAGGTCAGCGCCAAGACCGGCGACGGCGTCGCCGAGTTGCTGGAGGAGGTGATCGCGCTGGTCCCGCCGCCCGTCGGCGACCCCGAGGCGCCCGCCCGGGCGCTGATCTTCGACAGCGTCTACGACGCCTACCGCGGCGTGGTCACGTACGTGCGGGTCGTGGACGGGGGCCTGTCACCGCGCGACCGCATCCGCATGATGTCCACCGGCGCCACCCACGAGGCGCTGGAGATCGGAGTGATCAGCCCGGAGCCCACCTCCTCGCTGGGTCTGGGTGTCGGCGAGGTGGGCTACCTGATCACGGGCGTCAAGGATGTCCGCCAATCGCGTGTGGGCGACACCATCACCACGCTGGGAGATCCCGCGCAGCAGGCGCTGGGCGGCTACCGCGATCCCAAGCCGATGGTCTTCGCCGGCCTCTACCCGCTGGACGGCTCGGACTACCCGGAGTTGCGGGACGCGTTGGACAAGCTCAAGCTCAATGATGCGGCGCTGGTGTTCGAGCCCGAGTCCTCGGCCGCGCTCGGCTTCGGCTTCCGCATCGGCTTCCTGGGCCTGCTGCACCTGGAGATCGTCCGGGAGCGGTTGGAGCGCGAGTTCGGCCTGGACCTCATCTCGACCGCGCCCAACGTCGTCTACCGCGTGATCATGGACGACGGCGCCGAGCATGTGGTCACGAACCCCAGCGAGTTCCCCACCGGCAAGATCGGCGAGGTGTTCGAACCGGTGGTGAAGGCGACGATCCTGGCGCCGTCCGAGTTCGTGGGCACGGTGATGGAGCTGTGCCAGCAGCGCCGGGGCGCCCTGCAGGGGATGGACTACCTGTCCGAGGACCGGGTGGAGCTGCGGTACACGCTGCCCCTGGCCGAGATCGTCTTCGACTTCTTCGACCAGTTGAAGTCGCGCACCCGCGGCTATGCCTCGTTGGACTACGAGCCCGCCGGCGAGGCGGCGGGCGACCTGGTCAAGGTGGACATCCTGCTGCAGGGCGAGAAGGTCGACGCCTTCAGCGCGATCGTCCACAAGGACAAGGCCTACGCCTACGGCGTGGCGCTCACCGCGCGGCTGCGCGAGCTCATCCCGCGGCAGCAGTTCGAGGTGCCCATCCAGGCGGCGATAGGCGCCCGGGTGATCGCCCGCGAGACCATCCGCGCCATCCGCAAGGACGTCCTGGCGAAGTGCTACGGCGGTGACATCAGCCGCAAGCGCAAGCTGCTGGAGAAGCAGAAGGAAGGCAAGAAGCGCATGAAGATGGTGGGCCGCGTGGAGGTTCCGCAGGAGGCTTTCATCGCCGCCCTGAGTACCTCCGATGCGCCGAGCGCGAAGTAGCGACCGCTAGCCGACAGCTGAGCGCGCCGAACTTTCGCTGCTGTCGGGACTTCCCACGACTTTCGGCTTAGGGTGTGGGGTCAAAGCACGGCCGTGGACGCGGTCGGCGTAGTTGGAGGGAATCAAGTGGAGACCACGCAATCCCGCGACACTCTGCCCGCGCAGAACACGACCGTGGCGCAGATGTTCATCGACCGGGTCGCCAAGAACCCGGACCGCGAGGCGTACCGGAAGCCGACGGCGGACGGCGGCTGGCAGTCGTTCACCTGGAAGGAGTCCTACGACGAGGCGCAGACCATCGCCGCGGGGCTGCTCTCGCTGGGCCTGGCGCCCGAGGAGCGCGTGGGTATCGCCTCGAACACGCGGCTTGAGTGGATCATGTGCGACCTCGGCATCATGCTCGCCGGCGGCGCCACGACGACCGTGTACCCGTCCACCGGCGAGGAGGACGTGGCCTACATCCTCGCCGACGCCGATGTGGTGATCCTCTTCGCCGAGGACGACAGCCAGGTGCAGAAGGTGCGTAACACCCGCGACCAGCTGCCCGACCTGCGCCAGGTCATCGTGCTGGACGGCGACGGCGACGGCGAGTGGGTGATCTCGGCCGCGGACCTGCACGAGAAAGGCAAGGCCTTCCTGGCCGAGCAGCCTGACTCCGTCAAGGAGCGCGCAGCGGGCATCACCGGCGAGAACCTGGCCACCCTCATCTACACCTCCGGTACCACCGGCAAGCCCAAGGGCGTCGAGTTGACGCACTCCAACTGGACCTACGAGGGCGCCGCCATCGACGGCGTCGGCATCCTTACGCCGGACGACGTCCAGTACCTGTGGGTGCCCCTGGCGCACTCCCTGGGCAAGGTTCTGGAGACCGCGCAGCTCCAGATCGGCTTCGCCACGGCAGTCGACGGCCGCGTGCCGAAGATCGTGGAGAACCTGCCGGTCGTGCAGCCGACCTTCATGGCCGGCGTGCCGCGCATCTTCGAGAAGATCTACGCCGGCGCCATCAAGAACGGCACCTCGGCCGGTGGCGCCAAGGCCAAGATCTTCGACTGGGCCTTCACTGTGGGCAAGCGCGAGGCGAACAAGAAGAACGCCGGCCAGAACTACGGCGGCCTGCAGTACAACCTGGCCGACAAGCTGGTGTTCTCGAAGATCAAGGAGAAGATGGGCGGTCGCATCCGCTACTTCATCTCCGGCTCGGCGGCGCTGTCCGGCACCATCGCGGAGTGGTTTGACGCTGCGGGCCTGACCATCCTCGAGGGTTACGGCCTGACCGAGACCTCCGCTGCCACCACCATCATGCGCCCGGACAACATCAAGTTCGGCACGGTCGGCGAGCCCCTGGCCGGCACGGAGATCGCGATCGCCGACGACGGCGAGATCCTGATCCGCGGCGGCGGCGTCATGCGCGGCTACCGCAACCTGCCCGAGGCCAACGCCGAGGTGTTCGAGCATGGCGACGGCTGGTTTTCCACGGGCGACATCGGCGTGATCGACGAGAAGGGCCGCGTCAAGATCACCGACCGCAAGAAGGACCTGGTCAAGACCTCGGGCGGCAAGTACATCGCGCCGTCCGCGATCGAGGGCAAGTTCAAGGCCCTCACCGGCCTGGCGCAGGCCTTCATCGTCCACGCGAACAACCGCAAGTTCGCCAGCGCTCTGGTGGCTCTCGACACCGACTCAGCCCTGCAGTGGGCGGCCGAGAACGGCAAGACTGCGACCTGGCAGCCCGGCGTCGGACCGGTCTCGGACGAGGAGAAGGCCCAGTTCAAGGCCATCGCCGACGATCCGGCGATGCGCGCTGCGATCCAGGCCAAGGTGGATGTGCTCAACACCGAGCTCAACCACTGGGAGACCATCAAGAAGTTCGAGATCCTCGAGGCACCGCTGACCATCGACAGCGGTGAGCTCACCCCGAGCCTCAAGGTCAAGCGCAAGGTGGTCGAGGACAAGTACCGCGACATCCTGGATGCCATGTACGCCTGAGTCGTCCGCCGCTCAGCTAGATGCCCCGATCCCGGCCGTGATGGTCGGGATCGGGGCATCTTGCGCTGCGGATGGGAGGTCAGCCGTCGGCCGTGCCGCCGGGGATTCAGGGGTGTTTCAGGGACGCCGCCCGGTCTGGCGGCAGACCAGCTCCCAGAGCTCGGCGGCCTCGACCTGGTCCTGCCCCGCCCAGGGGAGCTTGACGGTGGCGCGTTCCGCCCGATCCAGCCAGAATCGGCCGCTCGTCGTCGGCTCGTCAGCGGCGGCCAGCCACACCACGGTGTCGGCGCCTTCGGCCGGCGTGCGCAGGAAGGGCCCGGTGATGCGTCGGAAGAGCGGCAGCGATTCGGCGACGCCGGGGGTGTCGGCCCAACCGGGGTGCATGGCGTGAAACGTGGGCGGCGGGCCGTCGGGCAGTCGATCGGCCCACTGCTCGTTGAGGGCGACCTGCGCCCGCTTGGCCCGCGCGTAGGCGCGCACCCCGTCGTAGTCGTCGGGGCCGAACTCGACCCGATCGGCCGCGAGGCGCTCGGCGTACATGCCGCCGCTGGACACGACGACGACGCGTGAGCCGGGCGTGGCCTGCAGCAGCGGAAGCAGGCCGCACGTGATGACATGCTGGCTGAGGACCTGCGCCGCATAGGTCTCCTCGAAGCCCTCGGCGGTGCGTCGGTAGTCGTGCACGAGGGCGCCGGCGTTGTGGACGAGCACGTCCAGCCGGTCGCACCCCACGAGCACGTCGTCGACGACTCGCTGGGCCTCGGACAGAAGCGTCAGATCGGCCCGCAGCGTGCGCACCGCGGGGGACCCGGCCGCCCGGCACGCCTCCGACACGGCCGCCAACCGCTCCGCGCTGCGCCCGACCAGGATGAGGTCTGCGCCCAGGCCGGCAAGCTGGAGCGCGGCAGCGCGTCCGATGCCGGAAGACGCGCCCGTGAGCAGGATGACGCGTCCGGTCAGGTCCGTGGTCACCGGCTCCCAGCTGAAGAGCCGCCGACGCGCTGCGATCCCGGTGCGGCTGAAGCTCCCGGCGACGCTGGTCTCCAGCGCCGCGTCGACCAGCCCCGCCAGCGTCGCCGTCATGACGCGGCAGGCTTCGGCAGTGCGGCCACCGCCGCCGCCAGCCCGGAGCGGGCTCGGCGCCCGATGACCTGCATCGCCAGCCAGAAGCCGGGGTCGAACAGCGCCCGTGGTCCGTTCCCCGTGAGCCTGGCGTCGTAGCTGACGTCCGTGCCGCCGTCCGGGCGCGGGGTGAACGTGATGACGTCGTAGGACTCGACGTCGCGATTGCGGGCGCGCAGCGCCACGCGGCCGCCACCGGGGGCGGCCGCCCCCGCAGGTCGCTCGGCCGCCACGATCTCGTAGTCGAGGGTCCAGTTCAGCGGTGCGCGCCCGATCACGACGCGATAGCGGGCCCCGAGGGCCCCCGGTTCGCCGCTGATGAGCGAAGCGGAGCTGACGGTGGGATCCCATTGGGCGACGGAGGCGAAATCCGCCAGGTAGTCGTAGGCGGTGTCGGCTCCAGCCGGTGAGGTGACGGTCGTGCGGTAGTGGGCCATGTCCTCAAGTATCCGTTGCCGGCCTGGGACCCGCTCGCGGGGAATGCCAGGATGTGCGCCGTGGCACAGGTCGCTCCGGGCGCATTCGGCGTCTACGTCCACGTGCCTTACTGCGCCAGCCGCTGCGGGTACTGCGACTTCAACACCTACACCGCCGCCGAGCTGGGGCCCGGGCTGAGCCGGGCCACGTACGCCGACGACGTGATCCGCGAGATCGACCTGGCAGCCGCCGTCCTGGACGGGCGCCGCGAGATCGCCACGGTCTTCTTCGGCGGCGGCACGCCGACCCTGCTGCCGGCCGCGGACCTGGTGCGGGTGCTGGATCACCTGCGAGGAGTCTTCGGCCTCGCGGAAGGTGCCGAGGTGACGACGGAGGCCAATCCGGAGACGGTCGATCCGCAGTACCTCGAACAGTTGCGGGCCGGTGGGTTCACTCGGGTCAGCCTGGGGATGCAGAGTGCATCGGAACCGGTGCTGGCCATCCTGCAGCGCCGCCATACGGCCGGACGGGCGGTGGCGGCGGCGCGCGAGGCAGCTGCCGCGGGCTTCGACCGCGTGAGCCTGGACCTCATCTACGGCACGCCCGGGGAGACTCCGGCGCAGTGGCGCGCGAGCCTGGGCGCGGCGCTGGACGCTGGTGTCGGGCACGTGTCGGCCTATGCGCTCACCGTCGAGCCCGGCACCGCGATGGGCGCGGCCGTCGCGCGCGGCTCCCTGCCCGCGCCGGACCCGGATGTCGCGGCCTCGGCCTATGAGGTGTGCGACGACGTTCTGGGAGCCGCCGGCTTGGAGTGGTACGAGATCTCGAACTGGGCCCGGCCCGGCCATGAATGCCGCCATAACCTGGGCTATTGGTCTTCCGACGGTCAGTGGTGGGGGTTCGGCCCGGGCGCGCACAGCTTGATCGACGGTGCCCGCTTCCACAATGTGAAACACCCGCGCAGCTATGCCCGGCTGCTCCACCGGGGCGAGCTGCCCCGGGCCGCAGTCGAGCAGCTTTCGGCCGAGGATCGGCGGCTGGAGGCCGTGATGCTCGGTCTGCGGCTGCGAGCGGGACTGCCGGCTGAGGGCCTCCCCGAGTCGGAGGTCGCGGCCCTGGTCGCCGACGGGTTGCTCCAGCGACGCGACGAGCGCATCGTGCTCACCCGCACCGGCAGGCTGCTGGCCGACCGCGTGACCTTGAGCCTGCTGGGCTGATACGTTGCGCCGATGCCCGAACTCATCTCGCATCGCGGTGCAGACATCCCGGAACTGGCCGCCGCCGTCGCGGCCGCCGAGCAGCGCATCGCCGACGCCGGACCCGAGTACGGCCCGCGCGCACAGTTGCTTGCCGACCTGGAGCTATGGCAGCAGTGCGACCTGGGGCGCTGGATGCTCGTGCACCACGGCTGGAACGCCTACTGGACGCGCTACTGCATCGGCTACGACCGCACCGATGACGCCATCACCAACGAGGTCGAGCGGTTCTTCCTCACTGCGTCGCCGGCAGTGGCCGCGACCCGCGAGCGCTGGGCGATCATGTCGGAGCTGGCCGCGGAACTGCTCACCCCGGGAAGCGTCGGGATGTCGGTGCCCTGCGGCCTGATGGACGACCTCGTGCTGCTGCCGGGTGCCCCTGCTGCGAAGGCTCTGGTCGGCCTCGACCTGGACGCCGAGGCCGTGGGCCAGGCGATCGACAACGCCGCTGCCCACGGGCTGACCAACGCCGTGTTCGCGGTCGGCGACGCCTGGCAGCCCAGCCTGGCGCGGGTCACCGCGGGCGTCCCGGACCTCTACGCCGAAGCCGCCGAAGGCGGCGTGGACCTGCTGATGTCCAACGGCCTGAACATCTACGTGGCCGACGATGAGGACGTGCTGGCCCTGTACCGGGCCTTCCGCGGCCTCGTGCGGCCGGGCGGAACGCTGGTCGTGAGCGCGCTGACGACGCCGGCCGAGTGGGACCTCGCCGACGTGCCGCTGGAGGTGTCACGCAGGTCGCTGGGGCTGGCGCTGATCAACGACGTTCAGTGGGCCAACTACCGCCCGGTCGCCACGACGGTGGCCCAGTTGGCGGCCGCGGGCTTCGAAGTGCTCGACATCCGGCACGACTCCGGCCGCGTGTTCCCGACGTTCGTCGCCCGCTGAACGCGCAGCGAGGGCTCCCCGGGCATTGCCCGGGGAGCCCTCGCTGCGACTGGAGTCGATCAGGGAGTCACATACTGTCCCTGCAACTTGCGGTAGGCGTAGGTCTGCATCAGCACGACGATCGGGATCGCGGCCAACAAACCGACGCCGCACAGCAGGGCGCCGACGAAGGCGACGACCAGCGTGAGCAGGTACAGCAGGATCAGCGGGCCAACATGGTCCTTCACGAACGACCAGCTGGCCTTGATGGAGTCGATGGCACCCATGTCGCGGTCCAGGATGAAGAACATGAAGAACTGCGACAGGAACATCACGATCAGCCCCGGGATGTAGCAGAGCATGTACCCGATGGCGGTGAGGATCGCCACCAGGAAGCCGGCGCCGATGATGCGGCCGAGCCGGTCGGCGGCGAAGAAGTCCTTGAAGGCCACTGGCTGCCCGTTCGCCGTCAGCAGGCCGCCACGGATCACGGCGGACTGCACGACGTAGCCGTAGGCGGCGATGACGAGGCTCATCAGCCCGGTCACCAACAGCATCCCGAACATGCCCGCGGCCAGCAGCCCGCCCGAGCCGCCGGTGACCGTGCACTCACCCGTTATCTGGTCGCACTCGATCCCCGACGCCGCGGAGTTGCCCAGCAGGCCGAAGGCGCTGATGACGAAGTAGAAGATTCCGTAGATGATGGCGCCGACCACCAGGAACACCGCCAGCGCGCCCACGAAGGCGGCCCAGTTCTCGGTGAACTTCTTCCAGCCCCAACTGAAGGCCTCGCCGACGGAGAACTGCGGCTGTGCCCCCGGTCCGTAGGGGGGCTGCCCGCCAGGCGGCATGCCGCCATAGGGCGGCTGCTGTCCGCCACCGGGAGGCATGCCGTAGGGGGGCTGCTGTCCGGGCGGCATCTGTGCCGGCGGCCCGCCCGGGGCACCAGGGGGCATCCCGCCGGGAATCTGGGGCGGCGGCGCACCGTAGGGGGGCTGCTGCGGGGGCGGTTGCTGGGGAGAGCCGTAGGGAGGCTGTTGTGCGCCCCAGGGCGGCTGCTGCCCTCCTTGCGGGGGTTGCCCGCCCTGAGGGGGCTGCGCACCGCCGTAGGGCGGTTGGTTGCTGGACATCTGTCCTCCGTGGTTGTTCGGGCCGAGCCGGAACCTCGAGCAAGTTCGATGCTACCGGTAACGGCAGTGTCACCGGCCGTGTTCATCCGAGCGGAGCACGCCAGCCGGGGGCGTGCTCCGCTCGTGCGCGGGACTTACACTGGCACTCATATGGTCCGGCTGCCAGGGAATCGCCCGATTCCGGTCGGCAGCCCCCACGCCGGCAGGACAACAGCACGCCCCGGAGGAGGTTGCGATGCTCGACGATCGCAAGCGCGCCGTGCTGCAGGCGATCGTGGCGGACTACGTCCACAGGCGTGAGCCGGTCGGATCGAAGGCGCTGGTCGAGCGGCACCAGCTCGGCGTGAGTCCGGCGACGATCCGCAACGACATGGCGGTGCTGGAGGAAGAGGGCTACATCGCGGCGCCGCACACGAGTGCGGGGCGCATTCCGACTGACAAGGGCTACCGGCTGTTCGTCGATCAGCTCGTGACGCTGCAGCCGCTCAGCAGCTCGCAGCGACGCGCGATCCACACCTTCCTGGCCGAGCCCGCCGACCTCGACGACGCGGTCGAGCGAACCGTGCGGCTGCTCGCCCAGCTGACCAAGCAGCTGGCGGTGGTCCAGTACCCGGTGCTCGGTCGCTCCACGGTGCGGCACGTCGAGCTCGTCGGGGTGAGCCCGCACCGGGTGCTCGTCGTGCTGATCTCGGACTCCGGGGTGGTGGAGCAGCGCCTGGCCGAGACCAAGGACGAGATCGCCGCAGAGGCTCTGGCGGATGTGCGGGAGCGGCTCAACCGCGTGGTCGTGGGCCAGGACTACCGCAATCTGCCGGCACGCCTGGCCGGCTTCGACGCCGAGTTGCGGCCCGAGTCCAGCGAGATCGGCCGGGCCGTCGCCGACGTCGTCGCCGAGGCGGCCTCGCACGATCGTGAGGACCGGGTGGCCTATTCCGGTGCGGCCAACCTGGCCCGTGAGAGCGTTGACTTCGGGGATAGCCTGGACGTCGTCTTCGAGGCCCTCGAGGAACAGATGGTCCTACTGCGGCTGTTGGGCGAGGTGTCCGCCACTGACCACCTGCGGGTCCGCATCGGGCAGGAGAACTCCGACTCAGGTCTGACCAACGCCTCGGTCGTCAGCACCGGCTATGGAGTGGATGGCAGGGTGCTTGCCCAGTTGGGCGTGGTGGGACCGACCAGAATGGACTACCAGTCGTCGATGAGCGCCGTGCACGCAGTGGCCCGCTACCTCGGGCGCGTCGTGACCGAGAACGGCTGAGAGAGGGAGAGCCACAGTGGACTACTACGAGGTCCTCGGGGTCCCGCGCGACGCCACCGGTGAGGAGATCAAGCGCTCCTATCGCAAGCTCGCCCGCGAGCTGCACCCAGATGTCAACCCGGATCCGCACACGCAGGAGCGGTTCAAGGAGGTCACTGCGGCCTACGAGGTGCTGTCCGACCCCGAGAAGCGGCAGATGTACGACCTCGGCGGCGACCCCCGCGGCGGCGCCGGACCCGGCTTCGGCGGCGCCGGCGGCTTCGACTTCGGCGACATCATGGATGCCTTCTTCGGCGGCGGCGGCTCGCAGGCGCAGCAGGGTCCCCGGCCACGGGTTCGGCGCGGGCAGGATGCGCTCATCCAGGTGGACCTCGACCTCGACGAGGCCGCCTTCGGCACCGTCAAGGACATCAGCGTCGACACGGCCATCGGCTGCACGACCTGCGGCGGTGACGGGTGCGCCCCCGGCACGGAACCCGCGCAATGCACCATGTGCCACGGGCGCGGCCACGTGCAGTCGGTGCAGCGGTCGTTCCTGGGCCAGGTCATGACGTCGCGGGCCTGCCCCCAGTGCCGTGGCTACGGCACGCTCATCACACATCCGTGCCCGGAGTGCAACGGCGACGGGCGGGTGCGGACCCGGCGCACGGTCTCGGTCAAGATCCCGGCCGGCATCGAGTCCAACACCCGCATCCGGCTGCCCGGCGAGGGCGAGGTGGGCCCTGGCGCAGGACCCGCGGGCGACCTCTACATCGAGGTGCACGAGCGGCCACACCCGGTGTTCACGCGGCGCGGCGACGACCTCCACATGACGTTGACCCTGCCGATGACGGCTGCCGCCCTCGGCGCGACGGTGCCGTTGCAGACGTTGGACGACGCGACGGATTTCGTGGTCCGCCCCGGCACCCAGCCGGGTTCCACCCAGACGATCAGGGGAGCGGGCGTGACGCATATGCGCGGCCATGGCCGCGGGGACCTCATCGTGCACGTGGACGTCGCTACCCCCACCAGGCTGGACGCTCGTCAGACCGAGCTGCTCACCGAGCTCGCCGCCCTGCGCGGGGAGCAGAACCCCACCGGGCTGTCGGAGCCGCAGCACGCGGGACTCTTCTCTCGGATCTTCGGCGGCAAGTGAGCACCCGCCAGCTCGGCTGGCCGGTGTACCTCGACGAGTCGGGCCAGGTAGGCGCAGTAGGTCGGGCGGGCAGCGTGCGGCTTACCGGCGCCGAGGGGCGGCACGCGGCGGCGGTGCGCCGCCACCGGCCAGGGGACGTGCTGGTCGTCACCGACGGTGCCGGCGCCTGGGTGGCGGGTCCGGTACGTGCGGTCCGGGGGAAAGCAGAGGTCGAGCTCGAGGTCGTGCAGCAAGGTTTCGAGCCCGCGCCCACACCGCGCCTGACAGTGGTGCTCGGCCTGCTCAAGTCCGATCGCTCGGACCTGGCAGTGGACCAGCTCACCGAGGTGGGGGTGGACCGCATCGTCGGGTGGAGCGCGCAGCGGTGCGTGGCGAACTGGTCCGGCGAGCGGGTGGGGCGAGGACTCCACCGATGGCGCCGGGCCGCCGCCGAGGCCGCCAAGCAGAGCCGCCGCGTGCGCCTGCCCGAGGTGTCGGGAGTGGCGGACACGGCTGCGGTCGCAGCCCTCGTCGCGGCGGCGGACGGAGCCTTCGTCTGCCACGAGTCGGCCACCGCGCCGCTGGCCGCGCAGCTGTCGTCCGGGAGCCAGGCGCGGCAGGCGGCCGAGCTGGTGATCGTCGTCGGGCCCGAGGGCGGGATCACCGACGCCGAGGTCGCGACGCTCTCAGCCGCCGGCGCCGTCCCCGCGTCCCTGGGGCCGACGGTGCTCCGGGCAGCCTTGGCCGGGACTGTCGCCGCAGCGCTCCTGCTCGCCGCTGCCGGGCGACTGGCGCCAGACGGGCGGCTGTCGCCTGGTGGCCCGGTTGGGCCATGATGGTGCCATGACCGACTGCCTGTTCTGTGCGATCGCCGAGGGGGATATCCCCGCCGACATCGTCCGTGCCGACGAGCGTGTGATCGCGTTCCGCGATATCAACCCCCAGGCCCCCGTCCACGTCCTCGTGATCCCGCGTGCGCACTACGCCAACGCGGGCGACCTGGCGGCCGCCGACACGGGACTCCTGGGTGAGCTTGTGGCCTTCGCCACCGAGGTCGCCGAGGAGGAGGGGCTCGAGCGGGGCTACCGGCTCGTGGTGAACACCGGCGAGGACGGCGGGCAGACGGTGGACCACGTCCACATCCACCTGCTCGGCGGCCGGCACCTGACGTGGCCGCCCGGATGACTGCGCCGGCTGAGGTCGCTGAGGCGACGGTCATCATCCCGTCGTCGCAGCCGTCCGTGGCCATCTTCGGGGTCGACGACGAGTACCTGAGGCTGCTCGAGCGGCTGATGCCGGCCGCGGACTTCTTCGTGCGCGGCAACGAGGTGCGGGTCAGCGGCCCCGAGGAGGACGTGGTCCTGGCCGAACAGGTCTTCGCGGAGCTGTTGACCATCGTCCGGTCCGGGCAGGGGCTCACCACCGAGGCCGTCGAGCGCGTGTTCGGGATCCTGCGGGAGGCCTCCGACGTGCGCCCGGCGGAGGTGCTGACCGCCAACATCCTGAGCAGCCGCGGCCGCACGATCCGGCCCAAGACGCTCAACCAGAAGCACTATGTCGATGCCATCGACAAACACACCATCGTGTTCGGGATAGGCCCGGCCGGCACCGGCAAGACCTACCTGGCGGTCGCCAAGGCGGTACAGGCGCTGCAGAGCAAAGAGGTCAACCGGATCATCCTCACCCGACCCGCGGTCGAGGCCGGGGAGCGCCTCGGCTTCCTGCCCGGCTCGCTCAGCGAGAAGATCGACCCCTACCTGCGACCGCTGTATGACGCGCTGCACGACATGCTCGACCCGGATCGCATCCCCCGGCTCATGACCTCCGGCACGATCGAGGTGGCGCCGCTGGCCTACATGCGTGGGCGCACCCTGAACGACTCCTTCATCATCCTGGACGAGGCCCAGAACACCACCGCGGAGCAGATGAAGATGTTCCTCACCAGGCTCGGCTTCGGCTCCACCATGGTGGTGACCGGCGACGTCACGCAGGTCGACCTGCCAGGCGCGGCGACCAGCGGTCTGCGGCAGGTGCGCCAGGTGCTCGCCGACGTCAAAGACGTGTCGTTCGTGGAGCTCACCAGCCGCGATGTGGTGCGGCACAAACTCGTGGGACGGATCGTCGATGCCTACGGCAGGTTCGATGCAGCGCGCGGCGACGTGAGGGATGGGTCATGATCGACGTTGTTAACGAGTCCGGCGACGCGGTCGACGAGGCCGGCGTCGCCGAGCAGGCCCGCTTCGTGCTGGACCGCCTTCGGATCCATCCCGCCGCCGACCTCTCGATCCTGTTCGCGGACGTCGAGGCGATGACCGACCTCCACGTGATGTGGATGGATGAACCGGGCCCGACCGACGTCATGAGCTTCCCCATGGACGAGCTGCGGGTGCCGCGCGACGACGAGGAGCCCACCGAGGGGCTGCTCGGCGACATCGTCATCTGCCCCGCCGTGGCCCGCGACCAGGCCCGCAAGGCCGGCCACAGCGAGCGGGACGAGGTGGGGCTGCTGCTCACCCACGGCATCCTGCACCTGCTGGGCTACGACCACGCCGAGCCCGACGAGGAGCGCCTCATGTTCGGCCTGCAGACGCGCCTGGTGGGCGAGTGGGCCTCGCTCACGGCGGCTGCCGAGGCCGCCGGGGCCGCCGGAGCCGCCGGGGAGGACGCACGGCCATGACCGGTGGCGATGTGATGGCTGTCGTCATCGCGATCATCGCCGAGGTTGCCGCCGGCTTCCTGGTCGCCATCGAGTCGGCGGTGAGCCGGACCTCGGCGGCGCGGGCACAGGAGTTGGCCGACGAGGACGTGCGGGGAGCTGCGTCGCTGCTCGTCGTGGTGTCCGACCCGGCCCGCTACATCACCACGGTGCTCTTCGTGCGCATCGTGCTGTCGGTGCTGGCGGTCGTGATCGCGGCCAGTCTGATCATGGCGCGGATCGAGAGCCGGGGATGGGCGGTCGTGACCGCCACGGCGGTGATCGCGATCGCCAATTTCATCCTGCTCGGCGTGGCCCCGCGGACGCTCGGTCGCCAGCACTTCGCCGGGTTGGCGGTCAGCACTGCGGGCTTCGTCCGCGTCCTGGGCGCGCTGCTCTACCCGTTGACCAAGTTCCTGGTGCTCGTGGGCAACGCGATCACCCCGGGCAAGGGCTTCAGCGAGGGGCCGTTCGCCTCCGAGGCCGAGATTCGCGCGCAGCTTGCCAGGGCGGGGGAGTCCGCGGTGATCCCGCTGGAGGAGCAGCGCATGCTGGAGTCCGTGTTCGAGCTGGGGGACACGATCTGCCGCGAGATCATGGTGCCGCGCACGGCGATGGTCTACATCGAGCGCGACAAGCGACTCGACCAGGCGCTCTCGCTCGGTCTGCGAAGCGGCTTCACGCGCATCCCGGTCATCGGCGAGAACCTGGACGACGTCGTCGGGACGGTCAATATCAAGGACGTCATGAACGCCCTGCAGGGCGATCCGGCGGCCGTCCAGGAGGGCGTCGAGCACGTCATGCGGGCACCGCTGCTGGTGCCGGACACCAAGCGCGCCGACGACATGCTGCGCCGCTTCCAGGCCACCTCCAGCCACATGGCGATCCTCGTCGACGAGTACGGCGGCACCGCCGGGCTGGTGACCATGGAGGACATCGTGGAGGAGATCGTCGGCGAGATCGCCGACGAGTACGACTCGGGTGAGATCGCCGAGGTCACCCCGCTGGGGGACGGTGGGTACCGCGTCAGCGCCCGGCTCCCGGTGGACGAGCTCGCGGACCTGATCGCCGCCGACCTGTCCGCCGACGAGGTCCACGTCGACACCGTCGCCGGCGTCCTCGCGCGACGGCTCGGCCTCGTCCCCATCCCCGGCAGCACCATCGACATCGGCGCCTACCGGTTGACGGCGGAGTCGGCCGAGGGCCGGCGCAACCGCATCGCGACGGTGCTGGTGGAGCCGCTGCCGCCGGGTGGCGGCGATGATGCAGCAACCCGAGGTGCAGGTTGAGCCCCGCTCCGTCGCCCGCGGCCGTCGCGCGTCGTCGCCGCCGTGGTGGCACCGTTGTGCCATGACCGCAATCAGGGCCGAGGACGCGAAACTCATCACGCTTGCGCGCGGGGCGCGGGCACGCGTGGGAGCCGAGACCGGTGCCGCGGTGCGCGACGACACCGGCCGCAGCTACTCGGGAACCGACGTGGTGCTGCCATCGCTGCGGCTGACGGCGCTGCAGCTGGCGGTGGCGCAGGCGGTGGCCGCCGGGGCCCGGGGCCTGGAGGCGGCGGCGGTGGTGGCCGTGGAGCCGGGGCTGCACCGCGATGAGCGTCGAGCCCTGCAGGAGGCGGGCGGCGACGGCATCAACGTGCTGCTGGCGGACTCCTCCGGCAATGTCGTCGGCACGGAGCGGGCGTGACGTTCCATTCCGGCTTCGGCTGCCTCGTCGGACGGCCGAACGTGGGCAAGTCCAGCCTGACCAACGCCATGGTCGGTCAGAAGGTCGCGATCACCTCCAACCGCCCCCAGACCACCCGGCATGCCATCCGCGCCATCGTCAACCGGCCCGAGGCGCAGTTGGTGATGGTGGACACCCCCGGGCTGCACCGGCCCCGCACCCTGCTGGGGGAGCGGCTGAACGACCTCGTGCGCGCCACCTGGTCCGAGGTGGACACGGTGGGCCTGTGCATGCCCGCGGACGCCCGCCCCGGTCCTGGTGACCGGTTCATCGCCGGCGAGTTGGCCAAGCTGCGCCGCACCCCGGTGCTGGTGGTGCTCACCAAGATGGACCTGGTCGATCCCGAGGCGGGCGCGGCCGCGCTGGTCGCCGCGCACGATGCCTGCGTCGAGGCTGGCCTGGACGTCGCGGAGGTCGTGCCGGTGTCGGCGGAGACCGGCTTGAACGTCGACCTGGCGGTGGAGCTGTTCTGCCGCCAGCTCCCCGAAGGGCCGCAGCTGTATCCATCGGACATCGTCACCGACGAGCCCGAGGAGGTCCTAGTCGCCGAGCTCATCCGGGAGGCGGCGCTGGAGGGGGTGCGCGACGAGCTGCCGCACTCCATCGCGGTGACCGTGGAGGAGATGAACGTCCGCGAGGGGCGGGCGGACGACGCGCCGCTGCTGGACGTCTACGCCACCATCCATGTGGAGCGCGAGAGTCAGAAACCGATCATCATCGGGCGCAAGGGATCTCGGCTGGCGGCGGTGGGAAGGCAATCCCGGATGGCGATCCAGGCGCTGCTGGGCACGCCGGTCTACCTGGACCTGCACGTGCGGGTCGCCAAGGATTGGCAGCGGGACTCCAAGCAGCTGCGCCGGCTGGGGTTCTAGGCCGGGCGCACCCGGCCCCGGCCGGCGCTTGTCGGCCTGTGGCTACTCGGCCGGCGCTACTCGGCCTGCGGCTCGATGGGCCCGTCGAGGTGTTCGTAGCTGTCCGCGGACAGCGTCTTCTTGGCGTGCTGCTTGCGCTGCCAGCGCTTCCCGCGGCCGCCGTCGCCGCCAGCGCCGTCACCATCCCCGTCGTCCCCACCCGCACCTGACTTCCGGGACTCCTCGGCGGCCAGCTCCGGGATGAGCTCGTAGCGTCGTCCGTACGTCTCGACGATCGCGGTGATGGCGGCGGCCAGCGGAATCGCGATGATGGCGCCGATGGCCCCGAAGAGCGCGGCGCCGACGATCACCGAGCCGAAGGCGATGGCGGGGTGGATGTCCAGGGTGGCCGATGAGATGCGGGGCGAGAAGAAGTAGTTCTCGATTTGCTGGTAGACCGTCCCGAAGATGATGATCCAGACGCAGTCCAGCGGGTCGTTGAACACCGCCACCAGGCACGGCAGCAAGATCCCCAGATAGGTGCCGATCGTGGGGATGAACTGGCTCACGATCCCGGTGAACAAACCCAGCGGCAGCCAGTACGGGACGCCGATGATGAGCAGGAAGAGCGACATGAAGAACGCCGCCAGCAGCGCCAGGAGGAGCCGTGACACCACGAAGGCGCCGGTCTTCTGCACCGTGATGTCCCAGACCGTTGCGAACACCCGCTGCGAGCGTGTGGGCAACCACGAGGCGATCGTGCGGCGCAGCCGGGGGCCCTCGGCCGAGAAGTAGTAGGCGAAGAGCAGCATCGTGAAGCCTTGGAAGACGAGGCCGACGGTCTTGCTGAGGACCCCAAGTACGCCGCCGGCCAGGTTCGAGGCCCACGACGCCATCTGCGCGGTCGTGATGTTGAACTGCTTGGCGATGGCCTGCGGATCGATGTCCTTGTTCAGCTTGTCTGACGCCCAGTCGGCGGCCTTGTCGATCAGGTTCGGGATCTGGTTGATCAGCTGGGCCAGCTGCGACACCAGCAAGCCGCCGAAGGCGGCGAAGAACAGCACGGTGAGCACGACGAAGGTGATCATCGCGATGCCGGTGGCGAGGCCGCGCTTGACGCCCCGGCGGGTCAGGAAGCCGACGATGGGCTCCAGCGCGATCCCGAAGAGCCATGCCAGGAGCAACAGGAACAGGAAGTTGCCGGTGCGTCCGAACACCCACAGCACGAGGTCGAACGCCAGTATGAGCGCCAGGACCGCGACGACCCCGCGGCGCAGCCACTTGGGGTCGAACGCGAGCCAGTACAGCGGGGTGCCGCTGTTGGGGGCCGAGGGCGGCAGCTCCGCCGGCCGCGGCGGCTCGGCGGTGGCCTCTGCGGATGACATGGGCGCGATTGTGCCGCAACCGCGGCGGCGGGGAGCGGCAATGCGGGGATTGCCCGCCGGGCGTAGGACACTGGTGCGATGCCGCTGATCCGCGACGAGGGCATCGTGCTGCGCTGCCACAAGCTGGGCGAGGCCGATCGCATCGTCACCGTGCTCACCCGCGACCGCGGCCGCGTCCGGGCCGTGGCCAAAGGTGTTCGGCGCACCGCCAGCGGCTTCGGCGCCCGGCTGGAGCCGCTCGGGCACATCGACGTCCAGTTCCACACCGGCCGGTCGCTGGAGATCGTCACGCAGGTGGAGTCGCTGCACTCCTATGGCAGCGCGCTCACCGCCGACTATGGTCGGTGGACGGCTGCCCAGGCCATGGTGGAGGCGAGCGAGAAGCTCACGCCGGAGGAGGGCCACCCCGCGCTGCAGCAGTTCCTGTTGCTGGTGGGCGGCCTGCGGGCGCTGGTGGCCGACGAGCACGACCACGGCATGGTGCTGGACGCCTTCCTCTTGCGCTCGCTGGCCGTCGGCGGATGGGCGCCGTCGTTCGAGGCCTGCGCCCACTGCGGGGAGCCCGGCCCGCATCGGGCGTTCCACCTGGGCGCCGGCGGCGCGCTCTGCGCGGATTGCCGCCTGCCCGGCTCCGCTGCGCCGTCGTCTGCCGCGCTTGGGCTCATGGCGGCGCTGCTCACCGGCGACTGGGGTGCGGCCGATGCCTCCGAGCCGCGGACCCGGCGCGAGGCCAGCGGTCTGACGGCCGCCTACACGCAATGGCACCTGGAGCACAGGCTGCGGGCGCTGCCCCTGGTCGAGCGCGCCGACCCTCGGCTGGGGACGGCGGGGGGCCGGGGAGCGTAATCCACAGCGGCTGCGTGCCTGAGCGGCTGGCGTGGGGTCCGCTGGCACAATCACGCTCATGGCCCCCCGACCCCCGACCCCTCACGCCGGCGGCGCGCAGCCGCCCGACTTCGCACCCGGCGAGGTCCCGCGACACGTGGCCATCGTGATGGACGGCAACGGCCGCTGGGCCCATCAGCGTGGCCTGCCTCGCACGGCGGGCCACGAGATGGGGGAGTTCGCCCTGCTCGATGTGGTGCACGGCGCCATCGAGGTTGGTGTCGAGTGGCTGAGCGTGTATGCCTTCTCCACCGAGAATTGGAAGCGCTCGCCGGACGAGGTGCGCTTCCTGATGGGGTTCAACCGGGATGTGGTGCGCCGCCGCCGCGACGAGATGCACGAGCTGGGGATCAGGGTGCGCTGGGCGGGTCGCCAGGGGCGCCTCTGGCGCAGCGTGCTGAGCGAGCTGGACGAGGCCGAGCGACTCACCCGCAACAACTCCACGCTCAACCTGGTCATGTGCATCAACTACGGCGGTCGCGCCGAGCTCGCCGACGCCGCTGCCCGCATCGCCGCCGATGTGAAGGCCGGCACCCTCAGCCCCCGCAAGGTCGACGAGCGACTCATCCAGCGCTATCTGTACCAGCCCGACATGCCCGACGTGGACCTCTTCGTCCGCTCGAGCGGCGAGCAGCGCACCAGCAACTTCCTCCTGTGGGAGTCCGCATATGCCGAGATGGTGTTCCTCGACACGTTGTGGCCCGATTTCGACCGCACCCATCTGTGGCACGCCATCGAGCTGTACGCGAGCCGCGATCGCCGCTACGGCGGGGCGCCGCCGGTCGAGCCACCCCCGGCGGCGCGGTGACCGCGGAGCTGCTCGCCGACGACCGGACCCACGCCGCCCGGCGCCGTGGCTGGCGTCCGACGTCGATCGAGGTGCTGGCCGTCGGCATGGTGCTCGTGCTCGTCGGGCAGCGCTGGATCGTGGGTTGGTTCGACTCCCCAGCCCTCCAGGCCGGCGCCACCATCTTCGTTTCGATCGTCGTCCAGGCGCTGCCCTTCCTGGTGCTCGGCGTGGTGCTCTCCGGTGCCATCGCGGCATTCGTGCCGGTGACGTTCTGGCAGCGCGCGCTGCCGGCCAAGCCCGCCCTGGCGGTGCCGGTGGCCGGCTGCGCCGGGGCGGTGCTGCCGGGGTGCGAGTGCGCGTCCGTGCCTGTGGCGGGCGGCCTGATCGCCCGCGGCGTGGCGCCAGCGGCCGCCCTGACGTTCCTCTTGGCGGCGCCGGCGATCAACCCGATCGTCATCGCCTCCACCCTCGTCGCCTTCCCCAACGATCCGCAGATGGCGATCGCCAGGTTCGTCGCGTCGCTGCTCGCCGCCGTCATCATGGGATGGCTGTGGCTGCGGCTGGGCAGGCGCGAGTGGCTGCGCGTCCCCCGGCGCGACCACCTGGTGGGGAGCAGCAACTGGCACACCTTCCGGCTGACCGCCACCCACGACTTCCTGCACGCTGGCGGCTTCCTGGTGGTCGGCGGGCTGACCGCGGCGGTGCTCAACGTCGCAGTTCCACGCAGCTGGTTGGACGGCCTGGCATCGCACGAGGCCCTCGCCGTGGTGGCGATGGCGGCCCTGGCCGTCGTGCTCAGCATCTGCTCGGAGGCTGATGCCTTCGTGGCCGCGTCGCTCTCGGAGTTCTCGCTCACCAGCCGGCTGGTCTTCCTGGTGGTGGGGCCGATGGTGGACCTCAAGCTCGTGGCGATCCAGAGCGGGACGTTCGGCGCCGCCTTCGCCCGCCGCTTCGCCCCGACGACGCTGGTCGTGGCCGTGACGGCGGCGGTGCTCGTGGGATCGATGCTCTGATGGGTCGCGAGGTCCCCGCGGTCCTGCTGTTGATCGTTGGCGGGGCGCTGTTGCGGATCACCGTCGGCGGCTCCTACCTGAACTACGTGCAGGAGTCCTCCAGGCCCTATCTGCTCGCAACGGCCGGGGTGCTGTTGCTGCTCGGCCTGCTGGCCCTCGTCGACGTGCTGCGCAACCGCTCGCGGGATGTGCACGCCCCGCGGTCGGCCTGGCTGCTGCTGTTGCCGGTGCTCGCGGTGTTCCTGATCGCGCCGGGCCCGCTCGGCGCCTACAGCGCCGCGCGGGAGACCTCGATGGTGGCCGCGCCACCAGCCGGCAGGCCGGGCCCGCCGCCGCTGCCCGCGGGCGACCCGGTTGCCATCGGGCTCGACGAGTACGCGATCCGGGCGGTCTGGGACGACGGCAGCACGTTGCGCGGCCGCGATGTGCAGCTGGTCGGGTTCGTCACGCCCGACCCCGCGGGGGGCTGGATCCTGACGCGGATGTCGGTGTCGTGCTGCGCCGCGGATGCTGTTCCCACGAAGGTCAAGCCGGTCGGCGGGTCGGTGCCTGACCTGCCCGCCAACACCTGGGTCCAGCTGACCGGGAGCTACGTCCCGGGCGGCGGGACGCAGAGCACCAGCGCCGTGCCCTGGGTGCAGGCCGCCGACGTGCAGCAGATCCCGGTGCCGGCCAACCCCTACCTCTGAGCGAGGCCCTCGGGGTTCCCGGCCAGCCGCTCCCTGCGGTTGTCCCGGACGAGGTCGAGCACCCCCACCAGTGCCAGGGCGACGGCCACCGCGGCCACGACCGCGGCCACCGCCGCGAAGGAGCCGTGCCAGACCGCGACGCCTGCCACGATGAGCGCCGCCGAGATCCACAAGGCCACGACGGCGCTGCGATCGTCCACCGCGATGCGGGAGTACAGCAGGAACTGCGCCAGCGAGAAGGCGGAGCCGATGAGCCCGAACAGCCACAGGTACGGCCCGAGGGCGTCATAGCCGGGCCCGGCGACAAGGCCGAGCACCAGGTCAGGCAGGAGTGCCAGCCCCAGCACGATGATGGCGCCGATCCCGGCGACTGCCGCAGCCGCCTTGACCGTCGTCTGCCCGCGCCGCTCGTCGGCCATCCGGGGGAAGGTGACGACCGCGACGAAGGACGGCAGCCAGAATGCCACCTTGCTCACCAGCGCCCCCACCGCATACACGCCGGACTCCGCCCCCGGCAGCCAGAACCGCGCCAGCAGCACGTCGATGCTGGTGGCCACGTAGAGCGCCAGCAGCGCATGGCTGGCATGCAGCACCTGGGACCGCAGCCCGGGAACCGCCAGCGGCGTGCCGCCGGCCATCGGACGGACGAGCAGCAGGCCGACCGCTGCGCCCACCCAGGTCCCCAGGCACATGGCGGCGTAGGTCGCCACCACCGACCCGAAACCGAGCAGGCCGGCCATCCCGAAGGCGTAGCGCAGCACCCCGTTGATCAGCAGCAGGGCGGCGAGTCTGCCGTGCCGCTCATGACCCTGCGCGAGCCCGAACTCGCAGCCGGCGATCGTCAGCGGCGGCAGCATGAGTACGGCGAACACGACCGGCCACACGCTGGGCTGGCGCAGCGCCAGCGCAATCGCCGGCGACAGCGCCAGCAGGATGGCCCCGACGATCGCGGCGATGCGGAAGGAGAAGCCCAGCACGCGGGTTCCCAGGTGGTCCGACTGCGCGTCCGGGGTGGTGACGACGAGCCGTGCCACCACGGCCTGCAGACCGAAGGCCAGCACGGTCCCGATGAGGACGAGGTTGAGCAGGGCGCCGAAGGAGCCGAACGCATCCGGTGGCAGGGTCTTGGCCGCGGTCACGCTCAGCACATAGGCCAGCAGCTGGGTGAAACCGAGGGCGGCGGCGATGATCGCCGAGCCGCGCAGAAGACCTCCGCGGCCGGGGCCGCCGCCGGCGCCTGTGGGCCGCTCGGAGTCTTCCGCGCCGAGGTCGAACTCCTCGGAGGGCGCGCTGCTCATAGCCGACCGTCCGCGGGCGCGGCCGCGGGCGCGGGCGCCGCGCCGCCGCACGCTCCGCAGATCCCGAAGACCTCGACCGTGTGCGAGATGTCGGTGTAGCCGTGCTCGGCGGCGACGCCGGCGGCCCATCGCTCCACGTCGGGCGCTGCGAGCTCCTGCGTCGCCCCGCACGAGCGGCAGATCAGATGGTGGTGGTGGGCGCCGCCGCAGCGCCGGTAGCGGACCTCGCCGGCCTCGTCCACCACCGAGTCGAGCAGCTCCGCGTCGGCCAGCGCGGACAGCGTGCGGTAGACGGTGGTGAGTCCGACGTTGTCGCCGCGCCGCCGGATGGCCTCGTGCCACTGGCCGACGGTTCGGAAGTCATCGGCGGCGTTGAGGGCCGTCAGCACCGCGCTGCGCTGTCGGGTGGGGCGCAGGCCCGCGCGCTGCAGGGCGCCCGCGGCTGCCTCGGAGCTGGCTCGCTGCGCTCCGGGAATCACGCGCGCCTCCCGCCCGTGCGCCGGCGCAGCGCAGTGGCCGACACCGCCAGGACGACGAAGATCAACAGCGCCAGCACGACGATGGCGGGCCCCGGCGGCACATCCACCCCGAACGAGAAGACCAGCCCGCCGACCGCGGACGCCACGCCCAGCAGCGACGCCAGCGCCATGGTGGTGGTGAAGCTGGGGGTGACCTGCTGCGCTGCGGCAACCGGGACGATCATGATGGCGCTGACGAGCAACAGGCCCACGACCCGCATGCCCACGACCACGGTCACGGCCGCCAGCACGGCCGTCAACGTCCCCATGGCCTGGACCCGGATGCCCTGCACCGCAGCGACCTCGGAGTCGATCGCCACGGCGAACAGCTGCCGCCCGAACAGGGCGACCACGACCACTACCGCGATGCCGAGCACGACGAGGGCGACGAGGTCCGCGGACGACACGGTCGTCAACGACCCGAACAGGTAGGAAGTTAGCGACGCGGCGCTCTTGGCGCCCGCCAGTGAGGCGAACAGCACCCCGCCGGCAATGCCGCCGTAGAACAGCAGGGCGAGGGCGACGTCGCCCGCCGTGCGGCTGCGGTGGCGGATGAACTCGATCAGGAAAGCACCGGCGACCGCGGTGACCATCGCAGTCGGCAGCGGCGCCGTGCCCAGCAGGAAGGCCAGGCCCACCCCGGTCAGCGCGACGTGGCCCATGCCGTCGCCCAGCAGCGCCAGGCGGCGCTGCACGAGGAAGACCCCGATGAGGGGGGCGACTAGGCCGACGACGATCGCCGACACCAGCGCCCGCTGCATGAAGTCATAGCTGAGCAGGTCAACCATCGAGGCCCACCACCCCGCCGAGGTCGCCCGGAACCTCCGGACCGTCGACGAGCAGCGGGCCGGCGCCGGTCCGGAAGGGCTCGTCGTGGTGGTGCACATGGTCGTGCAGGTAGGCCGCCGGCGGCGTGGGACCGTCGTAGGCCACGCGGCCGGCGGCGAGCACGATCATGCGGGTGACGAGCGGGGCGAGCGGTCCCAGCTCATGGGTGACCAGGATGATCGTCGCGCCGGCGGCCGACAGCCGGCGCAGCATATCGGCGAGGCGGCGCTGGGACTCGGCATCGACCCCTGCGGTCGGCTCGTCCAGGAACAACGTGCGGGCACCGCCGGCCAGCGCCCGCGCGATGAGCACGCGTCGCTGCTGGCCACCGGACAGGTGGTCCAGCCGTGATCGGCGGCGCTCGGTGAGCCCGACGTCGGCCAGGGCGCGGGACACGGCGGCGCGGTCCGCCGCCCGGGGCCACCGCGGTCGCCGTCCCACCCTGCCCGCGGCCACGACCTCGCCCACCGACATCGGCACCGCCCCCAGCGCGGGCAGCCGCTGCGGGACCAGCGCCACGGCGCCGTCGCGGTCGCGCTCGGGTGGCTCGCCGTCCAATCGCACGGAACCCGCTGCCAGCGGCACGAGCCCCAGCAGGGCCTTGACCAAAGTCGTCTTCCCAGCACCGTTGGATCCCAGCAGGGCGACGAACTCGCCTGCGGCGATGCGCAGATCGATATCGTCCAGCACCGTCACGCCGTCGAAGGCGACCGTGGCGCCCCGGGCCTCCACCGCCGCGGTCATGCGCAGCCCTGCCCGGCGACGAGCGCCTTGAGGTTCGCCTCCATGAGCGTCTGGTAGGTCTGGTCGCTGCCCTCGGTCAGCCCCTCGATGGGGTCCAGCACCGACGTGCGGGCACCGGACTCCTTGGCCACAGTCTCGGCAACCTTCGGATCGACCAGGGTCTCGTAGTAGACCGTCGTGACGCCGTCGTTGCGCACGAGGTCAGAGACCTCGGCGATGCGGGCCGGCGAGGGCTCGGTCTCGGGGGACAGGCCCGCGATGGGGACCTGGGTGAAGCCATAAGCCCGGGCCAGGTAGCCGAAGGCGGCGTGGCTCACGACCAGGTCCTTGACCTTGCAGCTCGAGAGCGACGTGCTGAACTGCTGGTTGAGCGTCGCCATCCGTCCGTCGAACGCCGCTGTGTTCGCCTGCACCTCGGAGGTCTTCGCGGAGTTGGCCCTGATGATGGCAGTGGCGGTGTTCGCGCCGATGACCGTCATGTTCTCCGGATCCAGCCACACGTGCGGGTCGGCGGCGCCGTCGATGGTGAGCGGCGCGATGCCCGCACTGGCATCGACGGCCTTCCCCGCTGCCTGCTGGGCGACGGCCTGGTCCACCGCCGGCATGAACCCCGGGACGTACAGGACGATGTCCGCATCCTGGAGCTGGGCCACTTGCGATGGTGTGAGCTCGAGGTCGTGCGGCTCCACCCCCGGCGGGGTGAGGGTGGTGACCGCCACGGCGTCCCCCCCGACCTGCTGGGCTGCGTAGGCCAGCGGGTAGAAGGCTGCGACCACCTTCACCTGGCCGGGGGCCGCAGCGCCGGAGCCGGTGGCGGACGTGTCGGGCGCCCCGCCGGATCCCGACGATCCGCAGGCGCCCAGCGTCAGCAGTGCCGCCAGGGCACCCGCCGCCCCGATGGCGCCCGCGGTGCGCCGGCGGGCAGGGCGCTTGCTCTCTTCGTGGCCACGATTTCCGATCATGAAAACCATTTTCACATGGCTGTCAAGCCACGCGCGGCGGCGCCGGCGTCAGAACCACCCGAACATCCGAGCCACCCCGGCCCCGAGCACGACGATCGTCACCACGAGTCGCAGCGCCCGCGAGCCCGGCGTGATCACCGGCCAGGACAGGGCCAACAGCCAGGCGAGGAACAGTCCCACGATCACGATGAAGATGCCCGCCCAGTTCCCGGGCACCGCCAGGCCCAGCAGCAGCAAGACGCCCATGATGACCGGGATGAGCCAGCGCGGCAGGCGGTGCAGCCACAGCAGCGGCCCGGCGGAGCGCCGTTCCAGCCCGCGCCGCGCTTCTGAGGCGGGTCCCTTGGGGGCCTGCTGCGGCCGCGGCGACAGCGGGCGCTGCTGGGCCGTGCCGCGCTGGGCGCGTGTCTGGGGCTTCCGCTTCTTCTTGGCCATGGGGCAATGGTGAACCATGGCCAAGGTCGGCGCGGTGAACGACCCTGGCAAACTGGCCGGCACCGGCTGGTCGCCACCCGTCGTTCGGCCGGGCTGGAGGAGGAGGTTGCATGTTGGTGGTTACCAGGCACCGGCCTCTTGATGCCGCAGGCTTCCTCGAATTGGCCGCCCGGGCGATCCAGGCACTGTCTGCGCAGCCCGGCTGCGAGTCGGCCGAGGTCCTGCGCGACCTGGACACCGGCGCCGAGTACCTCCTGGTCACTCGCTGGCGGGACGTCGGCTCCTACCGGCGGGCGCTGAGCTCCTTCGACGTGAAGGTGTCCGCCGTGGGACTGCTGGCCACTGCTTTGGACCAGCCCAGCGCCTTCGAGGCCCGGCTGAGTGTGGAGCCCGACACCGGCGCCGTGGTCGCAACGACCGGGGACCGCGCCCCGGACGCCGACACGGCCGGGCCGCGGTAGCGGCGCGCCTCGGTATCCTGGCCCGGTCAGTGGCCAAGCCTGCAACCGCGGGGTCCGGCCCACCCCCGATCCCCTATCCCTGGAGCCGTCCCTGTGAGCGCTGATCGCGTCGATGCCATCGTCAACCTCTGCAAGCGCCGCGGTTTCGTCTTCCAGTCCAGCGAGATCTACGGTGGCAGCCGCTCGGCCTGGGACTACGGACCACTCGGCGTGGAGTTCAAGGAGAACATCAAGCGCCAGTGGTGGCAGAACGTGGTGCGGGGCCGGGACGACGTGGTCGGCCTGGACTCCGCGGTCATCCTCGCCCCGCAGGTCTGGGAGGCCTCGGGGCACCTCACGGCGTTCAGCGACCCGCTGACCGAGTGCCGCAACTGCCACCGCCGCTTCCGCGCCGACCAGCTGCTGGAGGAGTACGAGGAGAAGAAGGGACGCCCGGGCACGCTGGCCGACGTCGTCTGCGCCAACTGCGGAACCCGCGGGCAGTTCACCGAGCCGCGCGACTTCAACGGCATGCTGCGCACGTCCATCGGCCCCGTCGAGGATGACGGCGCGCTGCACTACCTGCGCCCGGAGACCGCCCAGGGCATCTTCGTCAACTTCGCCAACGTCGCCACCGCGGCCCGGCGCAAGCCGCCGTTCGGCATCGGCCAGGTGGGCAAGTCGTTCCGCAACGAGATCACCCCTGGCAACTTCATCTTCCGCACCCGGGAGTTCGAGCAGATGGAGATGGAGTTCTTCGTCGCGCCCGGCACCGACGAGGAATGGCACGAGTACTGGCTGCAGCAGCGCTGGGACTGGTATACCGACCTGGGCATGAACCCCGACAACATGCGCTTCTTCGAGCACCCGCAGGAGAAGCTCAGCCACTATTCCAAGCGGACTGTCGACATCGAGTACAGATTCAGGTTCGCCGGCTCGGAGTGGGCGGAGCTGGAGGGCATCGCCAACCGTACCGATTTCGACCTCACCACCCATGGCGAGCACTCCGGGGTCGACCTCTCCTACTTCGACCAGGCCTCCGGCGAGCGCTGGGTGCCGTACGTGATCGAACCGGCCGCGGGCCTGACGCGCTGCGTCCTGGCCTTCCTGCTGGACGCCTACGACGTGGACTCCGCGCCCAACGCCAAGGGCGGTGTTGACACCCGTACGGTGCTGCGCTTCGACCCGCGCCTGGCCCCCGTCAAGGCCGCCGTGCTGCCGCTGAGCCGGCACGCCGACCTGTCCCCGGTGGCCCGCGACCTCGCCGCCGATCTGCGGCAGCGGTGGAATGTGGACTTCGACGACGCGGGGGCGATCGGCCGACGCTACCGGCGCCAGGACGAGATCGGCACACCCTTCTGCGTCACGGTGGACTTCGACTCCCTGCAGGACCGTGCCGTCACGGTGCGCGAGCGCGACTCCATGGCGCAGGAGCGCATCGGCATGGATGCGCTGCAGGGCTGGCTGGCGTTGCGCCTGCCCGCGTGCTGAGCCCGCAGCCGCCGTTGCGGCTGGGGCGATACGAGCTCGCGGTTCCGGTCGTGCTGGCACCGATGGCCGGCGTCACCAACCGCGCCTTCCGCCGCCTGTGCCGGGAACAGGGTGCTGGGTTGTACGTCTGCGAGATGGTCACCTCGCGGGCATTGGTCGAGCGCAACGCGGAGACGCTGCGGATGGCGCAGTTCGACGCGGATGAGCAGCCGCGCAGCCTCCAGCTCTACGGTGTGGACCCGTCGACCGTCGCCGCCGCCGTGCAGATGGTCGTGGCGGAGGACCTGGCGGACCACATCGACCTCAACATGGGCTGCCCGGTGCCCAAGGTCACCCGGAAGGGCGGGGGTGCCGCGCTGCCGTGGAAGCTCGACCTCTTCGCGGCGATCTGCGCGGCCGCGGTGGCGGCGGCGGCTAAGGGCGCTGCCGAGCGCGGCCTGCCGGAGCCCCCGCCGGTGACGGTGAAGATGCGGATGGGCATCGACGTCGACCACTTGACATATCTGGATGCCGGGCGCATCGCCGCGGACGCGGGGATGGCTTGGGTGGCGCTGCACGGGCGCACGGCACAACAGCGCTACGCCGGCCGCGCCGACTGGGGCGCCATCGCCGCCTTGGTTTCGGCGCTCGCGTCGGCGGGAGTCCCAGTCCTCGGCAATGGGGACATCTGGACCGCTCAGGACGCGCTGGCGATGGTGGAGCAGACCTCCTGCGCCGGAGTCGTGGTCGGGCGCGGCTGCCTGGGGCGCCCATGGCTGTTCGGCCAGCTGGCCGCCGCCTTTCGGGGCATGCCGGTGCCGGCCGACCCGGGCTCCGGCGAGGTGATCGAGGTCATGCGCCGCCATGCCGCCCTGCTCGTGGAGCTCCTCGGCCCTGAGCGCGGGCCCAAGGACTTCCGCAAGCACGTTGCCTGGTACCTGAAGGGATTCCGGGCAGCCCACCACGTGCGCCTCGGACTTGCCAACGTGTCGTCCCTGGAGCAGCTCGACGAGCTGCTCGGGCAGATAGACCCCCACCAGCCCTTCCCGGCAGGTGTCGGCGACGGTCCCCGCGGTCGGACCTCGGGCGGCCGGTCGGTCGCGCTTCCCCAGGGGTGGCTGGACTCGCGCACGCTCGACGCGGCCGGAGCCGCCGACGTCGCCGCCGGGGAGGCGTTCTCCTCCGGCGGGTGAGGGTCCGTTCGCCGGCGGCGACGGTTCGTTCGCACGATTGAACCCGGCCGAAAGGATGGTTTCGCCAGGCACATGGAGGGTATGTGCCCGGCGCCCTTGCGTGCAGGGTGGCACAATGTCCGCATGTCGACGCAGGCCGAGCTCACCCGGGAGCACGTGCGTCGTCCCGTCGTGCCCGAACGGCCGCGGCGAGGGTGGGGCTCGGCCGTCGCCCTGATCGTGGCAGCCCTGCTGATGGTGGCCGTCATCGTCCCGTTCGCGTCGGCCTATCACACTGTCCAGATGGCGCATCGCCAGGTGGCCGCCCCGACCGACGCCATCGTCGTCCTCGGCGCCGCCCAGCTGAACGGCACGCCCACCCCGGTTTTCGCCAACAGGCTCCAGCATGCCAAGGAGCTCTACGAGGCGGGGGTGGCCCCGCGCATCATCACTGTCGGCGGCAACCAGCCCGGCGATGCCTACACCGAGGGCGAGGCCGGGCGCGACTACCTCATCGACCAGGGCGTGCCGGCTGATGCGGTCACCGCGGTGCCGGTGGGGACCGACACCGTGACGAGCCTGCAGGCGGTTGCTGGCGAGATGGCCGTCCTAGGAGGGTCCTCGGCGACCATCGTGTCCGATCCGACGCACATGGCGCGTTCTGTCGCCATCGCCGACCGGCTCGGCATCACCGCCCATCCCAACCCGACGGCCATCGGCGACGGCACGAATGTCACCAGCGAGTATGTGTCGAGGGAGACGCTCGGCTACCTGTACTTCACCCTGGTCGAGCAGTGGGGTGTGGATCGGGTCCTGCCGCCGTCCCGGGCGTGATCGGAAACGGCGGACCGCCGATTCCGCACGGCTACCGCCCGGCTGACCTCGAGCGCCGCGCGCCGGAGCCGACCAAGGACCCGCAGCGCCCGGCCTTCGTGCGGGATCGCGCGCGGGTCCTGCACAGCTGGGCGCTGCGGCGGCTGGCCGACAAGACCCAGGTGCTGATGCCGGGGGTGTCCGATTTCCCCCGCACCCGTCTGACGCACACCCTGGAGGTGGCGCAGATCGCCCGTGAGATGGGCGCCGACCTGGGTGCGGACCCCGACTTGGTGGACGCCGCCGCGCTGTGCCACGACCTTGGCCACCCGCCCTTCGGGCACAACGGTGAGGATGCGCTGGACGCCGTCGCGGCAGCCATCGGCGGGTTCGAGGGCAACGCCCAGAGCTTCCGCCTGCTCACCCGGCTGGAGCCGAAGGTGCTGGTGGATGGCCGATCCTTCGGACTCAATCTGAGCCGCGCGGTGCTGGACTCGACAGTGAAGTACCCCTGGGCCCGTCCGCCCGAGGGCGGCAAGTACAACGTGTACCCGGACGACCTGCCCGCCTTCGAATGGGTGCGGGCGGGCGCCCCGCTTGCCCGTCGCTGCGTCGAGGCGCAGGTCATGGACTGGTCCGACGACGTCGCCTACTCGGTCCACGACATCGAGGACGCGTTGTACTCGGGCTTCATCTCGGGCGAGGTGTTCGGCAGCGGCGACGGCTCGGACGCCGTCATCGAGTCGATGCTGCAGGAGGACCCCGCCTGGGGTGAGGACGAGCTGCGGGCGGCACGGGGGCGGCTGGCAGCCGCCGTTGCGTGGCCGACCCACGAGGTCGGGTCGGTGGCCTTCCTGGCCGCGGTCAAGGCCGTCACGAGCACGCTCATCGCACGGTTCACGGCGGCGGCCGTCGTCGCCACCCTGGACCGGCATGGGACGGACCGGATCACCCGCTACGACGCCGACGTCGAAGTGCCGGTGTGGGCCCGCGCGGAGGTGGCTTACCTGAAGGCTGTGGCCAGCGAGTTCGTCTTCAAGCGACCCGGTGCCGAGGCGTTGTATGCCGATCAGCGGGTGCTTCTGGTCGAGCTCGTGGACGCAGTGCTGGCGGGGGGCCGCGCCGTGCTGCATCCGTGGTTGGCCGACGACTGGGAGGCGGCGACGGCCGGCGACGCGCGGCTGCGGGTGGCGGTCGACCAGGTTGCCTCCCTGACCGACGTATCCGCAGTGCGCTGGCACGAGCGCCTGTGCCGACCGGGCGGCGCCTAGACTCCGGCTCGTGGCGAGAATCCGGGCCGAAGACATCGCGGAGGTGCGCGAACGTGCCCGGATCGACGAGGTCGTCGGCCAGACCGTCGCGCTCAAACCAGCAGGCGGGGGATCGCTGAAGGGCCTCTGCCCGTTTCATGACGAGCGCAGCCCGAGTTTCCAGGTCAGTCCGGCCAAGGGGCTCTGGTACTGCTTCGGCTGCGGCGAGGGCGGCGACACCATCGACTTCGTCATGCGCACCGAGGCGCTCAGCTTCGCCGAGGCGATCGAGCGCCTGGCCGAGAAGTACCGGGTGGAGTTGCGCTACGAGGAGGGCACCAGCGTCCCGCACCGGCAGGGGGGCCAGCGGACGCGGCTGCTGCAGGCGAACGCGGCCGCCGCGGCGTTCTTCGTCGACGCCCTGCAGTCCGCCGAGGCCCAGATCGGCCGCGACTTCCTGACGGGTCGGGGCTTCGACGCCGCGGCGGCCGAGCACTTCGGGGTCGGCTTCGCGCCGCGCTCCTGGGACGCCCTGACGGGCCACCTACGCCGCGCCGGCTTCAACGATGCGGAGTTGCTGGCCGCAGGGCTGGTGGCACAGCGCGACCGCGGGGTCTATGACCGCTTCCGCGGCCGGCTGGTCTGGCCGATCCGGGAGCTGTCAGGGGAAGTCGTGGGCTTCGGCGCCCGCAAGCTGCACGACGATGACCAGGGCCCCAAGTACCTGAACACCCCCGAGACCGCCCTGTACAAGAAGTCCCACGTCCTGTACGGGGTCGATCTGGCGCGCAAGTCGATCGGCAACGCCCACCGCGCGGTCATCGTGGAGGGCTACACCGACGTCATGGCATGCCACCTCGCCGGCGTCACAGGTGCCGTGGCCACCTGCGGAACAGCCTTCGGCGAGGGCCACGTGAAGGTCTTGCGGCGCCTGCTCATGGACGACAACGCGACGGGCGAGGTGATCTTCACCTTCGACGGCGACGCCGCCGGGCAGCGGGCCGCGATGCGCGCGTTTGAGACCGACCAGGCCTTCGTGGCGCAGACGTTCGTGGCCGTCCAGCCCGACGGCCTCGACCCCTGTGACCTTCGGCTCAGCGGTGGGGACGAGGCGGTGCGGGCACTGGTGGACGGCCGTGTTCCCATGTTCGAGTTCGCCATCCGAAGCACGCTCGCCACCTTCGACCTGACCACTGCCGAGGGTCAGGTGGCGGCCTTGCGCGCGACGGCCCCGATGCTGCGCTCTATGCGCGACGTGTCCTTGCGCGACACCTACGTCCGACGGCTGGCTGGCTGGCTGGGACTCGACGCCGCGGCGGTCCAGCGGCAGGTGCGCCAAGGTCCGGGCGGCTCTGCTGGCGCCGCCCGACCCATGCCACGCGGCGACGTCCGGGTGCCGGCCGTCTCCGGCGGCGACGTCGACACCCGGGTGGAGCGACTGGCCCTGCAGGTGATGCTGCAGCTGCCAGTGGAACTGCAGGACTGGATCGCGCTCACCGAGGAGACCGCCTTCACCGACGCCGCCTGCGCGGCGGTCTTCCGTGCTGTGCGGGCCGCGGGGCCAGCGGCCGAGGGCGGTGAGCGCGGCTGGTTGGACGAGGTGCTGGCACAGGCCGAGAATGACCAGGTCCGCTCCGAGGTGCGGCGCTGGGCGGTGCTCGGGCTGCCAGTCGCCGGCGATGCGGATCCAACGCCCTACGCCGAGGGGGTGATGGCACGGCTGGCCTCGCTGGATGTCGGCCGCAGGATCGGCCTGCTCAAGGGACGGCTGGCGCGGATGGGAGCGCAGGAGACCCCGGAGGCCGTCGCAGACGTGCTGCGCCAGCTCATGGTGCTCGAGGCCTATCGGCGCGAGATGCTGGAGCTGGCCATGGGCGAGGTCTGGGCCTCGGGCCAGTAGCGGTGGGGCCGGGCACGACGACGGCGAGAAGCAGGCGAGAAGTCGAAGGTGGAGGCAGGGATGAAGCTGGGTGCGCGCTGGGGTGATCGGACGCCGGTCGAGGTGCGGGAACTTGTGGCGGGCGACGGCCGGGTGCTGGCCTGGTGCGCAGCGGGCGAGGGCGGCTTCGCGGCGGCGACTGATGAGCGCCTGCGCTGCTCGGATCCTGAGCTCGACGCCCGCTGGCCGCAGATCCTCGGTGCCGCGTGGGACGCCCCGATGATGGAGCTCACGCTGTGGGGTGCTGGCTCGGCCGGCACCGTCCGGCTCCGCCTGGAGGATGCCGGTGTGCTGCCGCAGGTGGTGCGGGAGCGCATCATGGCCTCGCTGCTGGTCCAGCAACACGTGGCGATCGTCGGGGAGCGGGGCGTGAGGTTCCTGGCCCGGCGCGATCCGACCACTGACGAGGTGTCCTGGCAGCGCGTGGTGGACCCGGGGCTGGACATCGCCGACCCTCAGGTGGCGGCCGCGGTAGACCGGGCGCAGAGGGAGTTGCAGCAGGCGTTCGGGGTGTAGCGCCCCGGCTGGGGTGGCGGTGCGTGGGGCGATGGGCTCCCGCGCCGGGATTCGAACCTGGAACCGTCCGATTAACAGTCGGATGCTCTGCCGTTGAGCTACGCGGGAAGGGCGTCCAAAGCGTACCAGCGGCCTGGCTTGCTGGGGCGGATGGCCCGCGCCTGCACGGGACTGATGGCCGGGGATCGGTAGCATGGCACTCCCGGGGCGGTAGCTCAGCTGGTCAGAGCGGCGGACTCATAATCCGGCAGGTCGTGGGTTCGAGCCCCACCCGCCCTACTCCGGGACCTGGTCCTAACCTGGAAGCGTGACTACGCAGCCTGCTGCCTTCGTGTTGTCCGGGGGCGGCGCCAAAGGTGCCTTCTCGGCCGGCGCAGTCGACTACCTCGTCCGCACCCTCGGGGTGCAGCCGACGGTGCTGGCGGGAACGTCCGCGGGCAGCATCTGCGCCGCCGTGCTCGCGCAGGCGCGCGGCCCACAGGAGTGGTTCGCCGCCGCCGGCGAGTTGCGCGACGACATCCTCCGGATGAGCGCCCCCGGTGCTTCCTTCAAGGTGCAGCCCTGGTTGGACGCGCTGGCCGACACCACGTTGGGCGAGGACATCCAAGCCGTCGTGCAGGGCAAGGCGAGGCCGCCGATCCCGGTCGATCCGGGCCTGCAGAAGGACCCGCTGGCCGGAGTGGCCGCCAAGGGGTTCACCGCGCGTCGCGGCTGGGAGGACCTGCGCTCCCTGCTGGGCCACGCGGGGGCTCAGCACAAGGCGATCAAGGAGTTCCCCGGGCACAACCAGTCTTTGCTGGTGCTGGATCCGCTGGCGGACGCCCTGCACGGGCGCACTCCCGGTCAGGGGCCCAGCCCGATCGATGAACGGCGCATCGCCCGCCCGGGACTGCAGCTGCGTATCCCCATCACCGCGCTGGGCGCGGGCTGCACCCGCTACGTCACCGAGCAGGGGACGGTGGTGGACGACGCCGGGCAGCCGCTGCCGGGCTCGGGGGACCCGCCGGGCGTCATCGAGGGTGTCCTGGCCTCGTCGAGCGTGCCGGGGGTGTTCGCGCCGCGGGCGTTCGCCGGCGACGCCTTCGTCGATGGCGGGGTGCTGCAGAACATCCCGCTGCAGGCGGCACAATCCGTCGGCGTCACCTCGTGCTTTGCGATCCTGGCCGACCCGCTGGCCTGCCCGGCGCCGACGCAGGACTACGCCGACGCCGACTTCGTCCAGGTGGGGGTCCGGGCGGAGATGACCGTGGCCTTCTACGGCCAGCAGCAGCGGGACTTGCAGGCCGCCCGGTCGCTGGGTATGGCGGTCACCCTGATCGATCCCACCGTCACGGTGGTCAGCAGCTTCGAGACCGAGCCGGGCCTGCTGAGCATCGCCATGGACTACGGCTGGCTGCGGGCGTGCGCCGTGACGTCGACGGGCAGCGACGCGGCCGCTCATCGGGCGGCGGACCAGATCGCGGCGGGCAGGGTGCGAGCGTGGTACCTGGAGGCTGGCCTGGGCGGCTCGGGCCCAGACGTCGATGCCGCCCTGAAGAGTGCGAAGGCCATGGTGGCGGCGGCGCTGGAGGAATGGCACGGCCTGGGCCTGGCGCTGCCCGAGGGCGCCGACCGCTGGAGCACGGAGCCGGAGCTGCACACCTCGGCATGAGCCTCCGCGCGAGGGCATCATGGGCGGGACAGGCAGGCGCTACGGGAGGATTGGATATGGCGAAGATTCTGGTCATCGGGGCGACGGGGCTGATCGGCAGCGCGGTCGCGTCCGCGCTCGCGGCGCGCAACGAGGTGATCAAGGCGGCCCGTACCCCGGCTGACGGCGTGGAGGCGGTGGACATCAGCAAGCCCGACTCGATCGCGTCGCTGTTCGCCCGGATCGGGACTGTGGACGGCATCATCTGCGCGGCGGGATCCGCGCCGATGGTCCCGTGGAGCGACGTGACGACGCAGGTGCTGATGGCCGGCCTGGGCGGCAAGTTCGCCGATCAGGCGAACGTGATCATCGGGGGCTACCCGCACGTCACCCCTGGCGGCAGCATCACCGTCACCACCGGCGTGCTGGCCGAGCATCCGATGCCCGGCAGCGCAGTGACCACAACCGCCAACTCCGCCTTGGCCGGCCTGGTGCGCGCCGCGGCGCTGGAGCTGCAGGGCAGCGTCCGCGTCAACGCCGTGTCGCCGGGCTGGGTGTCGGAGACGCTGGCGAAGCTCGGACGCGATCCTTCTGAGGGCATGCCGGCGGCGCTGGTGGCCGACGTCTATGTCGAGGCGTTGGACGTGGACGTCAGCGGCCATGTGCTGGACGCCGTGAAGAAGCCCTAGCGGCCCGACGACGACCAGGTCCCGCCGCGGCTCAGCGCAGGTCCCGCCGCAGCTCAGCGGGGCAGCAGCCGGAGGAACTCCCCGAACCGCATCGAGCCCCAGCCCGTCGCGCCGTCGAACCCGGGGGCCGCCGTGCAACAGCCGACGTCGTAGAGGTCGTTCGTGCCCGACGTGACATCGATGAAGGCCGACTTGCCCTCGGGTTGACCCGCCATTGCGTAGATCGTGGGATTGAGCAGGCCCAGTCGGAAGGGGGCATCGTCCGGCGTCGCGATGGCGTCCATGACTTCGGAGACCGAACCCGCGACGCCGGGTGAGGTGGCCGACGTGCCGCCCACGGACTTCAACGTGCAGCCGCCGGCGGCATCGCACACGGGTATGGGTCCGAAGGTGGCCGGCGCAGCCACGAACGCCACGTCCGGGACGACGCGCTGGTTGCCGGGCAGCCCGATCCCGTCCTGGTAGTGCGGACGGTGGTGCTTGCTCTGCGGGGTGCCGCCGCCGGCGTTGCGGATCGCCGGGGTGGCGTTCCACACGACCTCGCCTGAGATCGCGCCGTCGGCGAAGGTGAACTGGGTGCCGCCGATCGCCGTCACCAGCGCAGAGGACGCCGGGTACTGACTGGCCTGGGCGGTGTCCTGTGGCGCGCAGGCGGATGAGCCCGTGTCGCCGGCGGCGGCCAGCACCGTGATGCCGGCTGCGGCGGCAGCAGCGAGAGCCCACTCAGAGGTCGCCACCGTCGCCGCATCGATCTGGTCCCGGCAGTAGCCGATGCTGGTGGAGATGATCTGCGGGCCGCCCGCCGGTGCCAGCGCGTCGCCGACGGCGGCCACGAGCGGGAAGGCGATCGTGGAGTAGGGGTTGAACTGGTAGGTGGTGATGCCCTCCAGGTTGGGCGCGACGAGCGATGCAGCCGCGATATCCAGGGTGGACTCCTCGGTGTCGGAACCGAAGACCGCATCCGCGGTCGCATCGACCTTGATGGTGTCCACCACGGGGATCGTGACGCCGTAGCAGCGCCGGATCTGCTCCAGCGCCACCTGTGAGGTCCGATCGATCTGCAGGAGGGCGATGCGCACGCCCCGCCCGCCCTTGCCGGCTTCGCTCAGCGGCGTCAGGCCGTAGTACTCGCGCATGAGCCCGGACGCCGCCGGCGCCGGCGCGCAGGTCAGGCTTCGTGATGGTGACGCGGTCATGGACGTGGCTGCCGGGGCAGCGGCTGAGCTCGCAGTCCCCGGTAGCTGAAGCGTGAGGCCCAGCACGGCCGTGACGGTCGAGCGCCAGCGCTGGGGAACCTGTGGGGTCGATTCCGGCTGCACCAAGAGGCTCTCACCCAGCGGCGCGACGCGCAGCTTGACCCCCAGCAGTCGCTCCGCCTCGGCCGCGGTCATGGAGCCCGAGATCACCCCGCGCGTCGGGTCCAGCGTCCCGACGAAGCCGGCCTTCCTCGCCTCGGCCAGCACTCGGGCGGCGTCGTCCGCCGGGGCCCCGTAGGCATCCGCGATCTGTTCCCCGCTGAGCCATTGCCGGAACTTCGGGCCCGCGGGGGTGGCGCGCTCCATGGCGGCGCTGAAGAGGCCCTCGGCGTCGCGCTTCAGCGCGAAGGCGACGGGTAGCTCCACCTGTGCCGGGGCGGTGCTCCCGGCGCCGTCGCCCGCGGCGGTTTGCGCGCACCCGGCGAGCACCTGGACTGCCGCGGCCGCAAATGCCGCCAGGGCGATGCGGTGGCCCCGCATCGGCCGGGAAACGCCGCCGCGCCGCTTCCGGAACATCGGCCCACCTCCGGGCGCCACCCTAGTGCGGGATGGGGCGGATGTTGACGGCTGTTTGACGCCGCGGCGCGGAACCGGGACAGTGGCGACCTCGTCACATATGGTGATCAAGTCGGAGCAGGCCGCCCCGGATTCGGAGATCCGCCCATGCAGAAGCACCCCGTTCGTCAGTTGGTGGGCTACGGCCTGCCGCTGCTCCTCCTCCTGGCGGGATGCTCGTCGTCGGGCTCCTCGCCGGCCGCCACGAGCAGTGCGCCGCTGCCCCCCTCGGCCCAGGCCAACGCCGCTACCGGGACTGCCGGCACCGCGGGGTCAGCGACCGTGCCCACGGGGGAGGTCGCCACCGTGCAGCCGAACTCCCAGGGGCAGGCGCTGTTCGACGCGATCGATTCCGCCACGACCTCCATCGACATCGTGGTCTATCAGTACAACGATGCGACGCTGCAGCAGAAGCTGGTGGCCGCCATGCAGCGCGGTGTCAAGGTCCGCTTGATCCTCGACGGCTACAACGCCAGCAACGTCAAATACAACAGTGCCGCTGCCAAGGCGCTGGAGCAGGCCGCCACCGCCGCTGGCGTGCCGGCCGGCATGGTGCGGGCCAACTGGTCCAGCGACAACTTCAACATCACCCACCAGAAGACGGTGATCATCGATGCGGCCGACGGCGGGGGCGCACCCCTGCCCGCCGCCTCGCTGCCCGCCTCGGCGCGGGTACTCGTGTCGACGGGCAACTTCCAGTCGTTCAAGACCCAGCCGTTCTTCTCGGCACGGGACTTCTACGTCACCGCGTCGGACCAGAATCTGATCAACCAGGTCGAGACCGTCTACAGCTCAGACTTCAGCTGCGCCGGGCCGACCGTGACCAACGACCTCAAGACCTCGGCGGACCTGGTGTGGAGCAACGGCACCACCGGCCTCTATGCCAACGAGGTGGGGCAGTACCCGCCGGTGTCCGAGGGGTACTTCGGCGACCAGAAGGTCACCGACCCGGCGCCGGTGGACCAGGGCAACTCGTACGACTACCAGGCCGCGTTGATCAACAAGTCCGGCCCGGGCGACGTCGTGCGGATATACAACGAGGAGTTCACCTCGACCGGGATGGTGCAGGCCGTCACCGCCGCGCTCCAGCGCGGGGCCGAGGTGCGGATCGTCATGACGTACGCCCAGCCCTCGAGCTCCGGCAAGCCCAGCACCTCGATGGCGAACCTCACCACGCTGGCCGGGCAGGGCGCCAAGGTGACGCTCTACGCCCCGCAGTCGGTGGTCCCCGAGGCGCTCTACATCCACGCCAAGTCCATCACGGTGAACGGCGCCGACGGCACGTTCAAGCAGGGTTTCGTCGGCTCCGAGAACTTCAGCGACCCCTCGCTGCTGTTCAACCGGGAGCTCGGGCTGCCGCTGGACGCGGCGGATCCCGGGGACGCCTCGGTGGCGCAGACGATCGTGACGACCTTCGACGGCGACTTCAGCAGCACCCAGAACACAGCCACGCCGACGACCATCCCGGCCGCCTGGAACCAGGCCGCCGCGGCGCTCGGGGCGGAGCAGTCGTCCTCCGCTGACCCAGCCGGCGAGCCATCGTCGCGGCCGGCGCCCTCGGGTCCCGCTGAGCGCCTGGGCTCGCCGGTCGGCAAGTGCGGGCCGATCACATGAGCAGCTGGCCGAAGCGGCGCTGGGGGGCGTCGAGCGCGGTAGTCGCCGGGGCTGCGGCAGTGGTGCTCGTCGTGGCCGGCTGCTCAGGGGCCGGATCGTCGTCCGGCGGCGCCAGCGCCACCCCCTCCCCGCCCTCGTCCGGGGCGGCCGCATCGCTGGCCAGCCCATCGGTCGAGATGCCCACCGCGTCCTACACCCCTCCCGCCGACGATCAGGTGACGCCGGCGCAGGACATCGTGCTCAACAGCATCCAACCCGACGCCGGCGTGGCGCCGGTGGTCGACTTCCTCAACTCCGCGACCTCGTCGATCGACATCTCCACCTATCGCATCGACACCTCGTTCACCCCGGTGGTGGATGCGCTCAAGGCTGCGGTGGCCCGCGGCGTGCCAGTGCGCATCTCGATCTCGCGCCAGCTCGTCGGCCAGGACAGCCCTCCCGCCGGCAACGCGTCCCAGGTGCAGGTGGCAGACCAGTTCAACGCGATGGGCATCCAGACCCAGCTCAGCCGGCCGGAGTTCCACTACGGGCACGAGAAGGCCATCATCATCGACGCCGGCAAGCCGGGCGCCAAGGCCATGATCTCGGACTGGAACCTGCAGGCCAGCTACTTCGAGCCCAACGCCTACGGACCGGTAGGTGCCCGCGGCTTCGCCGTGGTGGATTCAAACCCGGATGACGTTGCCATGATCAGCGCCTACTTCGATGCCAACTGGCCCCCGTTCAAGCCCTGGCCGGTGTCCAACCGGGCCAGCCTGGTCTGGAGCCCGAGCGGCATCGAGTACTCGCCCGTGGGCAACTCCGTGGCCGTGCTGACGGACTTCATCGACAACTCCAAGAAGACCCTCGACATCTACGCCGAGACCATCCAGGACGACTCCTTCCTGCTGCAGCACGTCGCCGACCGGGCGAAGGCGGGGGTCAAGGTGCGGGTGATCGCCAACTCGTCCGGCCAGCCGCCGGCGGCCATAGAGGTGCTGCGAAAGGCGGGGGCGCAGGTCAAGTTCGACCCCACCAATGCGATGGCTCCTGACGCTGTGATGTACGTGCACTCAAAGACCATGCTCTCCGACGTCGGCGAGGCCAACCAGGTGGCGTTCGTCGGGTCCCAGAACGAGTTCATCAACGAGTCGCCCGAGGCCATCCTGGAGCTCGGGACGCTGGTGAAGGACAAGTCGACGATCGACAAGATCCAGGACACCTTCAACACCGACTTCTCGCGCAGCCAGGACAACCAGGCATCCCCGAGCGCGAGCACCGCGTCGTCGTCGAGCGCCAGCAGCCAGCCGTCGGCCTCGTCGGGTGGATGAGCCGTTGGGCACGTCAGGGCGTCCGCGGGCGCTAGCGCGTCGCACGGGCATGATCCTGGCCACCGCCACGGTGGCCGTGGGGGCGCTGGCGGCCTGTGGTGCCGGCGGGTCCGGCGGTTCCGGTACTGGCCCTTCGGACCGGGCCAGCGCGACGGGCAGGCCGGGCGGGGCGACAGCCAACTCCTCGATCCAGCTCACGATCGTCGAGCCGGACGATGGCGTCGCCCCGGTAATCGACTTGATCAACGGCGCGCAGAAGTCGATCGACGTCGGCACCTACGAGATCGACCCCAACTACACCGAGTTCACCGACGCTCTGCTGGCGGCGCAGTCCCGTGGCGTGGCCGTGCGGGTGATGGTCTCGCGCACGGAGTACCCGGTGACGGGCCCGCAGGAGAACGCCCAAGCCGTGGCAGCCCTGCAGGCCAAAGGCCTGGACGCCCAGCTCAGCAACCCGCAGTTCAGCTACTACCACGCCAAAGTCCTCGTCATCGACGACGGGCAACCGGGCGGAAAGGCGCTGGTGAGCGACTTCAACTTCGCCCCTGGCTACTTCGGGCCCGAGACGTCCAACCCGGACGAGGGCGGCACGCGGGGGATGGCGGTGCTGGTGACCGACCCCGCCGACGTGGACGAGATCGGGGCCTACTTCGACGCGGACTGGCCGCCCTACGCCCAGTGGCCGGCGTCGACGCAGGCCGACCTGATCTGGTCTCCCGGGGCCGACACCTTCACCAACCCCGGCAACTCGGAGCAGGCGATGCTGTCGCTCATCAACGGCGCCGAGGATTCGCTGGACATCTACGAGCAGCAGATCCCGGCGGACTCGGTGCTGGTGCAGCCCATCCTCGACCGTGCGAAGGCGGGGGTGAAAGTCCGGATGATCGGGAACCAGCAGGGATTCGACCCCAAGGTGGCGCAGTTGTTGGAGCCCGCCGGGGTGCAGATCGTGTTCGCACCTAAGGACCCGTTCCCGGACGGCAAGCCCATGTACATCCACACGAAGACGATCGTGGCCGATGCGGGTAAGGACGACCAGGTGGCCTACGTGGGATCGATCAACCCGTTCCTGGCCGAGTCGCTCAACACCGAGCGCGAGCTGGGGGCTTTCGTCACCGACCCCGATTCGGTGACCCGCATCCGGGCAATCTTCGATCGGGATTTCGCCGAAGGGACCGCTAAACCATGACCGGGCAGAGGCTCACCAGTCGTCGCGCGCTGCTCGGCTGGGGAATGGCGGGTGCCGGCGCCGCGGCGCTGGCCGCATGCGGCTCAGGCTCCGGCAGCACCGCCAGCAGCCCGGCCAGCAGCGGCTCCGCCTCTCCCACCCCCATGCCCGACGTGCCGTCGCCGGCTGACACCACCCGCGTGATGTCGGCGGAGGAGGCCGCCGCGCTGGTGGAGTGGCAGGCGCGGCAGGCGGCCGACGCCGGCAGCTATGGGATCGCCGGGGCGTTGATCCGCAACGACACCGGAGAGGTGCTCATGCACCTGCCCAACAAGGTGGTCCAGCGGATCGACCAGGGCGCCCAGGCCACCGCCGGCGCGACCTTCACCTATGACCCGACCGCCCACGGCGAGCGCCAGCTCGTGTACTGGTACTACGCCAACCGGGACAAGCTCAAGTTGCCCGAGGCGTCGAAGCTGACTGTGGTGACGTCTTTGGACCCCTGCGCGATGTGCACGGGCAGCCTGCTCACCGCCGGCCTGAACGCCGGGGTCGTGGCGATGGACACGTTCTCGGGGATCAACTACACCGGCAAGGGGACGTTCGAGGATCTGCCTGACGGTCCGCGGCAGCAGGCGCTCGCGACTTTCGGGTACTACGCGGTGAAGGGGGGCAGGGCCTTCCAGGGCAGCGACTCGGTGGTCTTCGCCAAGGACGAGTTGCAGCAGGCCACCTTCGAGGGCTGCGAGACGATCTACCAGGACAGCGCGAACACGGTGCGCGCCTCGCGCAAGCAGACGGGAATCGAACCTAGCTCCCTGAGCGACCCGGCCACGGACCCGGCCGCGGCCGCCGTGGTCGCGGCCTACAAGCAGGCCTACCCGGGCGCCTTCAGCCTCAAACTAGCGGACTTCCAGCGGCCCGACGCGGCGCTGAAGTCGCTGCTGGAGTCGCTGCGGGCTGGCACCGCAGGCGCCAGCAACGCGGTGGCCTTCGTCGACCCCTTCGGCAACTTGGTGTCTGCCGCAGCCAACGACCCGGGCACCAGCCCGGTCGCCACCGCCCTGATGGCGGTCCTGCAGGGCTACTCGATCACCCGGTTCAACTTGGTCAACGACCCGGCGACATCGGCGATCACGCAGAAGACCATCACCAGCCCCAAGTACGGCACCTTCGTGTGGCTGGACGCGCCCGACCCCACGGCCACGACCACGATCGAGGACCTGGGCGCCTACGGCTCCGCCGTGGAGGGGAAGCTGCCGGACCAGACGGCGACCACCAACTTCCAGTTCTACAACCCGCCGGCAAACGGCACCGTCGACCAGCTGCGCGCCGTGATCGCGGCGCTGCCGCCGCTGTACTCGCAGCTCATCGCCATCAACCCGCAGCAGGTGCAGAGCTAGTCCATAGGCGCGCCACCGGCGATAGGGTCGCATCATGAACATCGGTCTCGTGGCAGCGGCCGGCATCGCGCTGTGCTATGGCATGGCCACCGTGCTGCAGTCGATCGGGGCCAAGAGCACCGAGGAGCACGAAGGGCTGGACCCCGGCCTGTTGGTGCGGCTGCTGCGCTCTGGGCCGTATCTGCTCGGCCTCGGCCTGGATGGCGGCGGTTTCGCGCTGACGGTGGTGGCGCTGCAGACGCTCCCGCTCTTCGTCGTCGAGGCCTTCACGGCTGGTGCGCTGGCCGTCACGGCGGTGGCAGCGGCGCTGTGGCTCAAGCTCCCGCTGTCCCGTGCCGAGTGGGCGGCCGTCGCCGCCGTGACCGTCGGCCTGGTGGCGGTGGGGCTGTCCGCGGGGGAGGACCAGAAGGCGGAGCTGGCGCCGTGGGAGCAGTGGCTCCCGCTGGCCGCCTGCGCGGTGCTCATCGTCCTCACGTACCTGGCCGCACGCACCACCGGGCGGTGGAGTGTCTCCATCCTCGGCGCGCTCGCCGGATTCGGCTTCGGCCTGGTGGGGGTGGCGACCCGGAGCCTGGCCGAGCCCCTCACGATCACCGGGGTGCTCACGGACCCGGCGGCCTACGGCCTGGTCGTGGCGGGGGTGGTGTCGATCCTGGCCCTGGCCACCGCACTGCAGCGCGGCTCGGTGACCCAGGCAACCGCCGCCATGGTCGTGGCCGAGACCGTCATCCCCTCCATCATCGGGCTCGTCTGGCTGGGCGACCGCATCCGGCCGGGATTCGATCTGGTCGCGCTGGGGGGGATGCTGGTGGCGATCGCCGGATCCGTGGCGCTGTCGCGGCTCGGTGAGATCCCGGCAGACGACGAGGGGCAGCCGACGGCCGAGGAGTCACCGGCGGACTGAGATGATCAGCCTCATGGCAGACCTCCAGGACATGCTCGACGCCCACGTCCGGTTCGAGCTGGCCCGGTGGCAGGGGGAAGCCCTGGGGGCGACCATCGTCGGCGAGGTCGACGCCGCCTATCGCTTTCTGGGCACGGTCACGTTTGCCGAGCTGCTGGACCCCGAGGCGGTGGCGGAGTCGGCCGTGGCGGCGCTGTGTCGACTCGAACTCGACGCCGCACAGCTGGCCGACGTCGCCGTCGCGGCGGTCGACGCGGCCCGCGGCTATGCGCAGGGCTCCGACGCGACCCTCGCCGACGTCGTGTCCCATGATCGCTTCACCGAGGTGGCGACCGCCGCCATCGGTCTGACCGGAGTGCGTGCGGAGGCGATCGCCCAGATCACCACCAGCGAGGTCTACGCCAAGCTGATGTCACACGTGCTCTACCAGGGCATCAAGAACTATCTGCAGTCCGAGAACCCGGTCGCCAAGAAGGTCCCCGGCGCCGCGGCGCTCATGCGGTTCGGCCAAAACGCCGTGAACGCGGCCGCGCCCAAGCTGGAGCAGGGGATCGATCGCCAGCTCACCGCCTTTGTGGCCTCGAGCGTCGCGGACACCATCAAGGACAGCCAGGCCTACCTGTCTCGCGTCCTCACGCCCGAGGTGCTGGGCGCAGTCGCCGACGAGGTCTGGCAGACCAACTCCCAGCAGGCGCTGACGGAGGTCGCCGGCATGGTTCCGCCCGAGCAGTTGGAGCCGCTGACCCGTGCCGCGATGGCCGCCCTGCTGGAGGCGCGGCGCACCGACGTCGCCGAGGACGCCGTGCGGTCGATGGTGACGGCCTACTTCGCCACATACGGGGATGTGCCCGTTGCCTCGATGCTGACCGACGCCGGGCTGACGGCCGAGGCCGTCGCCCAGCTGCTGGCGCCGGCGGCAGCGGCCGCTCTGGCGTCACCGGCGGCCGCGGACTACCTGGCAGAGCGGATTCGGGCCCGGCTGGGCGATTTCTACGCCTCCTACGCCGCGGCGGAGCCCGCGGGCTGATCGGCCGCAGTTGGCGTCCGCCTCGGCCAGAGCAGGACCGAGGCCACCAGGAAGCAGGCTCCTCCTAACAGCGTGCCGACGTTGTTGAGCGCGTTGTTCTTCACCCCGCCGCCCATGCCCAGGGCCCCGACTGCCGAGATGCCGAAGAACACCGATCCCGCAAGGTTGAGGTAGACGATGGCTTTGGATCGGCCGCGCACCAGTGCGTGGCGCAGCGCGCCGTTGATGGGGTGCAGGGCGATCAGGCTGGAGATGAGGAACAGGGCCGAGCCCACGACGTCGGGGCGCCAGACGCCGTGGTCGTAGGCGCTGGTGTCGGTCACTGCGATAGACATGCCGCGGATCGTCATGACGTTGAACTCCAGCGTCCCGACGAGTTGGACCACGGCGGCTAGCCAGTCCGGGTTGGCCCATGCCCGGCGCTTGCCGGGATGGGCCGCCCGCCAGCGCGGCAGGTGGCTCACCGCCGCCCGCCACTGGATGAAGGCGGCCGTCGTGAAGCACACCGCTCCGATGGCGAAGGTGGCGTCGGCGGGACCGCGGCCGAGGATGCTCATCGCGGCGCCGGCCATGAACAGCGCCGACCCGATGCTGAACCAGATCGACATCAGCTGCAGGTCGATGCGCTGCGCGCGGGCCTCGAGCTGGGTGAGGCCGGGCAGGAGGCGTCGTCTGGCCGCGGCTGCGTCGTCGGCGAGTGAGTGGGTCAGCAGGGCACCGCTTTCACTGATGGCGTCGGATCCGGGCACCTGTCAGGTCGCTGCCCAAGTGGGGTCCCAGCATCGCACTGCCGTTCTCGTGGCGGCAGGCGAATCTCCCCCAGTCCGGGAACTCGTGCGCCGCCTGAGGCAGAATATGTCAATGGCGGTCTCGGGCACACTGGCGAACAGTGCTGTCCTGGACGAGCCCGGGCAGCCTCGCGAGCCGACGCGACAGCCTGGATTCCTGCGGCACATCCAGGGGTTGCGCGCCGTCGCGGTCGGCCTGGTCGTGGCCACGCACCTGACGGGTTGGCCCGCCGGAGGCTTCATCGGGGTGGACGTCTTCTTCGTCATCTCGGGTTTCCTCATCACCGGCCTGCTGGTGCGCGAGCGCGAGCGGACCGGAAGGGTGTCGCTGCGCGAGTTCTATGCCCGCCGGATGCGGCGCATCTTCCCGATGGCCGTCGTCGTCCTGCTCGCCACCGTGGCGGTCGCACTGGCGGTCTTCTCGCAGAAGCGCGCCGACGCGACCATCGTGGATGCGCTCTGGGCGCTGGTGTCGCTGGAGAACTGGCACCTGGCCCAGCAGGGGACCGACTACTTCCACGCCACGGACGCCATCTCGCCCGTGCAGCAGTATTGGTCGCTGTCGGTCGAGGAGCAGTTCTACCTCGTGTGGCCGGTCGTCCTGATCGCCCTCACCGCACTCGCCTCCTGGCGCGCCAGGAGGCGCTGGACGCGCCGGGGGCACGCACCGCAGCACCACGGCTCCCAAGCCAGCAGCAGCGCCCTGGTCTGGGCGCTCGGCTTGATCGTCGCGACGTCTTTCACGTGGGCCGTGTGGCAGTCCGGGGCGGACCCGACGGTGGCCTACTTCTCCACGCTCACCCGTGCCTGGGAGTTGGCGGTCGGAGCCCTGCTGGCTGTCCTGCTGGCGCAGGGCGTTCCGCTGCTGCCCCGGGTGCGGGGACTGCTGTTGGGGGCGGCGCTGCTGGTGATCGTGTGGTCGGCCTGGTGGATTACCCCATCGACATCGTTCCCCGGGCCGTGGGCGGCGGTGCCGGTGCTGGCCACCGGGGTAGCGCTGGTCGTGGGTCACGGGGCGAGCGGCGCCGCCGCGCGCATCCTCGCCAGCCCTCCGTTCCAGTTCGTCGGAAAGATCTCGTACTCGTTGTACCTGTGGCACTTCCCGGTGTTCGTGTTCTGGTTCACGGTGGTGGACCGCACACCCGTGTCGATGCTGGCGGCGCTCGCCGCCGCTGTGGGTCTGTCGGTGGCGTCGTACTACCTGATCGAGGAGCCGGTCCGGCGCTCGCACTGGCTCTCCAGGCGCTCTGCCCGGCGACAGCAGGTGCCGCCACGGCGCTCGATGTGGTCGGTCGCGGGTCTCGTCGGCCGCTGGACGGTGCTGACGGCCGGGGCTGTCGCCCTGCTGCTCGTGGCCGCCGTCGGGCTCTACCCGCGGCTGATCCCGACACCGCCGGTGAAGGCTGCCAGCCTCGAGTCCAACGGGACAGGCACGCTCACGGGCCTCACCATCGACCCCGCCACGGTCCTCAGATCATCCCTGCTGGACGCCGTGAACGCGACCACCTGGCCGGTCCTGCGCGAGGAGGACGGCTGGGAGGATCTGCGCAACGTGCTGTCCAGCGACAATTGCGTCGACGGACCCGCCAGGTCGACGGTCTGCACCTATCCCACCCCGGGTGCGACCAAGACCGCGGTCCTCATCGGGGACTCGCAGGCGCACGCATGGTCGACCGGCGTGCGGGCGGCCCTGTCGCAGGCGGGCTACAACGTTGTGCTGCGCCAGATGCCGGGGTGTCCGCTGGCCGATGCGCCGGTCTACGAGTTCATGTCCCAGAAGGAGCACGCGGCCTGTCCGCCGTTCGTGTCGCAGACCGTCGATTTCATCCGGGACACCAAACCCGACGTCGTCGTGGCCAGCAACCTGTGGATGGAGTACCGCATGACCCCGGGCTACTCCGACGGCGACCCGCCATCGGCGGACTGGCAGGCCGCCATCAGCCGAAACGTCGACAAGATCGCAGCCCTGACGCCCAGGCTGGTCATCCTCGACAGCCCGCCGGAGGGCAAGTCGGTGGCGGTCTGCCAGACGTCCGCCACGACGCCGGACGACTGCGAGAGCTTCGTCAGCGACGACTACCGCCGGGTCACCCAGCTGAACGAGGATGTGGCCGCCAAGGCGCGTGCCGAGGGACGCGATGTACGGCATATCCCGGTGGAGCAGTGGTTCTGCATCGAGGGCGTGTGCCCGTCGTTCATCGCCGCCCACCCGATCTACGCCGACAGCTTCCACGTCGCCCCTGTCTACGGCGAGTACGTCGCCCCGCTGCTGCGCAGCGCCATCCTGAACTAGCCGTGCGCTAGCGCGGGGGGCGGGCCAGCCGGAGCACCGACTGCCCGATCACGGCGTAGCCGCGGACGCTCCACTGCCCGTTCATGAGGCGCAGGCCCCGCAGCTGCGCCCGCAGGGTCGCCAGTTGGCGGCTGCGGGCATGGGATGCCGTGACGTTGCCCGGGTGCAGCCGGTAGTTGACCGCCACCGCGTCATCGCGCCTCAGCTCGTAGCCTGCGCCGACCAGGCGGTAGGCCAGGTCCAGGTCCTCGGCGACGCGGAAGCCCGGATCGAAGCCGCCCACCCTGCGCAGGGCCTTGACCCGGAACATCGCGGCCGGGAAGGCGAACTCGGGGCGACCGTCGCGAAGTCCCCAGTGCCACGTGGGGACCTCGCCGCCGACCGGGTCCCCGGTGAAGCAGCGGATGGCACCGCCGACACCGCCGAGATCGGGTTCGGCGATGAGCATGGCGCTGTGCCGTGCAAACCGGTCGGGCTCGGAGATGTCGTCGGAGTCGCAGATCGCCAGGAACCTGCCGCGCGCCAGCCCCAGCGCGCGATTGCGTGACCTCGGAATCCCCAGCGGACGGCCGTTGGCGAACACGCGTACCCGGGGGTCGCGATCTGCGAACGCCTGGGCCACCGCCAGCGAGTCGTCCGCCGAGTTGTCGTCGATGATGAGCAACTCGAAGTCCGGCTCGGTCTGCGCCAGGACCGACTCAATGGCCTCGGGCATCAGGTCGGCGCGGTCCCGCACCAGCATCATGGCCGTGACCAGCGGCGCCCCGCGTGCATCCCGATCGCCGGTCATGCTCGGCTCCGCATCGCGTCCAGGCGGTTTCGGGCGGCAAGTGCGTAGTAGCGAGCCGTGGTGATCGCGCCCGGTGCGCGGCCGTGCGGCACGGCGTCCAGCCCCGCGAGCAGCTCCACCAGGGGTGCGGTGGCCACCGACCAGCGGAAGTCCTGCGCCAGCCGGCGCGCGGCGTCCGCCATCTCCTGACGTCGAGCGGCGTCGGCGGCGAGGGCCACCAGGGCGTCGGCCCAGGCTTGCGCGTCGCCTGCCGGGACAGTCGCTGCGGCGCCGGCAGTCACCATCTGCTCGGTGAGCGAGCCGCCGTCGGTCGAGAGCGTGGGGAGCCCTGCCCAGAGGTGGTCGAGGTAGCGGGTGCGGAAGCTCAGCCGGGTCTCGTCGGAGTCGTAGTAGGCGCACACCCCGATGTCCGACTCCAACAGGAACGCCGAGCGCTGCTCGAACGGGACCCAGCGTGCCGCGACCACCAGGTGCCCATCGGCGAGGAGGTCGAGCTCGTCGGCCAGCCTCATGGCGTCGGCCGCGGCGCGGTGCTCGGACCAGTCGTCGGAGGCGTGCCCAGCACCCATGACCACGAGGCGGATCCGCGGGTCCGCGTCGGCGGCCAGGCGCAGCCCGCGCAGGAGCGTGGCGGGGTCGAACCAGTTCCACAGCCCGCCTGTCCAGAGCAGGATCACCGAGTCGGCCGGCACCAGCACCCCGCGCAGCACCGGAACGGCCGCGGGTGATGGTGGCTCGTCGGAAAGGCCGAACGGCACGACGGACACCGGCGGGCCCACGCCGGCGCCGGGCCGGTCGTCCAAGGGATAGATGCGCCCCGCCTCGCCCAGGGCTCCCAGCCAGTGGTCGCGCTGGCGGTCGGAGGCGCAGATGAAGGCGTCCCCGCAGCTCAGCGCCGTGGCGTACTCCAGCTGGTTGCGGGCGATGAGCGCATCACGGGCTGCGGGCGAGCGCTGCTCGCCGCCGTGCGCCGCGGGGTACTCCACGAAACTGGGCACGTAGAGGTCGTAGACGATCCGGGCACCGGCGCCGTGCAGCCCCCGCGCCACATCCACGCGCAGCGGCTGGGTGACCACGACGTCGGTGCCACGCGAGAGGCGGCGAAACGACTCGGGGGAGAAGGGCCCGAACGCCGTGGTGGGCACGCCCAGATCGGTGTCCGGGGGCGCCGGCACCGCAAGTCGAACATCGGCGCCGGCCGCCTGGAGCGCGCCGGCCAGGTGCACGGCGCGGATGGCCGGGCCCGCCATCCGGGTGCCCGGCTGCTCGGTGCTGACGACGACGGTGCGGACGCCGGCGAGGGTGGCCGCAGCAGTGCTCACGATGGCCACTCCCTTCGCATCCCATCAGCTCGGCGGTCCGTGAATTTACGTGCCCCAAACCTACGCGACTTCGCGACGCACGCGTGCGTCTGGCGTCGCTTGCAGGTCGCTGCTGAGAGAATAAGTCCACCATGGGCAGTGGCGCGCCGACCGGCGCGCACGCCCGATGCTTCTTGGAGGATCCCAAGCGATGGGCGATATCGCCATCCGTGCCCAGAATGTGTCGAAGCGCTTCTCCCGGCATACCGAGAAGCGCAACTCGCTGAAGGAGCGTGCCGTGCGTGGCAAGGCGCCGGTGGCGCCGGAGTTCTGGGCCCTGCGCGATGCGTCCTTCGAAGTCGAGCGGGGCACGACCTTCGGCATCATCGGCCACAACGGCTCGGGCAAGTCGACCGCTCTGAAGGTGCTGACCGGCGTGTATCGACCGACGAGCGGGCTGGTCGAGGTCCACGGTCGGGTGTCGGCGCTGCTTGAGCTCGGCGCCGGCTTCCACCCGGAGCTCACGGGGCGCGAGAACATCCGGCTCAACGGTGCGATCCTCGGCTTGTCGCGCAAGCGCATCGACGACGCCATGGAGGAGATCATCGACTTCTCGGGCATCGGCGAGTTCGTCGAGTCCCCGGTCAAGGTCTACTCCTCGGGCATGTTCCTGCGCCTCGGCTTCGCCATCGCGGTCAAGATGGACCCTGAGATCCTGGTGGTGGACGAGATCATCGCCGTGGGCGATGAGCAGTTCCAGCGCAAGTGCACGGACTACCTCTACAAGTTGCGCCAGGACGGGTGCACCATCGTCGTGGTGTCCCACGCCATGAGTCAGATCGAGGACATGTGCGACAACGCGGTCTGGCTCAGCCACGGCCAGGTGCAGTCGCTCGGCCCGGCCCGCGAGACCGTCCAGAAGTACCTCGACTCCGTCAACTCCGAGGAGATCGCCAACCAGGTCGAGACCGCCAACGTCGTCACCGGCGACGGCCGTGCGACGGGCAGCGGCGAGATCCGCCTACAGCAGATCGAGTTCGTGGATGCCGACGGCGCGCAGGAGGGAGTGCTGCTCGCCGACCGCCCCGCCACCATCCGGCTGCACTACCGTGCCGCTGTCGACCTGCCGCGGGCGGTGTTCGGCTTCCTCTTCCACACCGAGGCCGGGGTGAACGTGGCCGGGCGCAACTCCATGCACGAACTCTCCGCCCCCATCCAGCGCGGCGACGGCGTGGTCGAGTTCCAGATACCCTCAATGCCGTTGCTCAACGGCACCTACCTGGTGACGACCATGATCAGCGACCGCTCGCACGTGTTCGACTACCGGGACAAGCAGGCGCGGGTGACGATCCGCTCCACCGACCAGTCCTACGCCGGTACCGCGGCAATCGATGGTCGCTGGTCGATCACGCCGGGCTGAGGTTGCCGGGCCGTTGGTGGCGGGCGGTGATCAGGAGAAGATCTGCTGCGACAATAGCGGCGACACGAACTGCCCGAAGCCAGGGGCGATGTGCAGCCCATCGCCGTAGACCGGCTGGTTGGCTACGAACGACGGGCAGCCCGCGTCTGGCGCGCAGAACCAATCGTCGACGGTGACGTGCTTGATTTCCTTGCCGGTGGCGGCTCGGGCCGCGTCGACGGCGCGTTGGTTCAGCTCGGAGGCCTCGAAGTACTCGGCTGCGGGGTGCGTGAGGCAGTCGGCCGGCGTCGACAGGGCCGTCTGGCAGTCGCCCACGGACAACCCCAGCGGCGGGCTGTCGAGCAGCACCACGCGGCCGCTGGCGGAGGCGAAGGACTCCAGGGTCACGGTGATCCCGTCGGACCAGTTGATCGCAGCCTCGTCGTCGTTGCGCTGGTCCTCGCGCAACGCCTTCCAGGTCCACACCGAGGTCGCCACCGTCAGGTCGGGCCGGTGCTGCTGGACGTAGTCCATCGCCTTGTGCCGGAAATCGGCGCACTCGGGGTAGGGCTGCTCCGGGCTGAAGATCAAAGCCAGCGGCACGTCGGCGACAGCGCAGCCGGGCATGTTGAGCACGTGGACGTTGTAGCCGGCCTTCGTGGCGGCATCGCGCAGGCCGGGCAGCCACGCGAGCACCTGGGAGTCGCCGAACACCACCATGTTCTTCGTGGCGCCCGGCGTGCGGAAGTCGCACTCCACCGTGTCGCCCTTGCCGTGCGTACACTCGGGCACGCGGACGGTCGCGCCGTAGTCGCGCCAGTTCTCCCGCAGGTCCAACTCGGGCCACTCGGTGGCCGCTGCCGCCGCCGCCACGGCGTTGTGCAGCGTCGCCAGCGGATCCACCTGGGCGGCTGCCGGCTGGACTGCCGAGCCGGCACCGGCGGCGGCAGGCTGCTCGGCGGCTCCTTCCCCGGCAGCCGGCGCCGCAAGGTCGGTCAGGGACGCGGGAGCCGCCGCCTGCTGCGAGGGGGCCGCGATCCGCGGGTAGATCGAGGTGACGCCGACGACGAGCACCGCCGCGGCCGAGCCGGACAGCACTGCCACCCGCAACCACCGGGGTGCCCCGCCGCTGGACTCCTTGCGCGTCGCGGCGCCGCCCGAGAGCCACCGGGAGTGCCGCACCGGCTCCTCGATGAAGTAGTTGCTGAAGGCAGCCAGCGCGAACGACAGCGCGAACGCGGCCAGCGTCGTCAGAGCAGTGCGCTGCACGACGGCGAACAGGAAGATGAACACCGGGAAGTGCCAGAGGTACCAGGAGTAGCTGACCTGCCCGGTGTACTGGAACACCCGTGTGCGCAGCAGGCCGCTCGCCGGGCCGGCAGCGCGGGCGCCGAACGCGAGCATCAGGGCGGCACCCAGCACCGGCACGGCAGCCCACGGTCCGGGGAAGCGGGAGTCCTCAGTCAGCAACAGCGCGGAACCGGCGATCAACGCCAGGCCCAGGGCCACCAGCCAGCCGCGCACGCGGGGGCTGCCGGCGGCGGCGCCCCCCAGCCCCACCACGATCGCCAGCAGCGCGCCGACGCCGAGCTCCCAGATCCGCGTGAAGGTGGAGAAGTAGGCCTCAGCGTGGTACTCCCCGGACCGAACCACGGCCCACCCAAACGACGCCAACACGACCACGGCGATGACGGTGCCCAGCACAGTCGGAAGGCGCCCCGACATGGGTGACTCGGCGTGGCTGCCCCGCCGACGGCGGTGCCGCATGGCGAGCGCGCCGAGGGCCAGCATGAACAGCGGCCAGACCAGGTAGAACTGCTCCTCCACCGACAGCGACCAGTACTGCCGCACCGGCGAGATCGCGGCGCCCGCGTGGAAGTAGTCGGTCCCGTTGAAGACCAGCTGCCAGTTCTCCACGAAGAGGAAGGCCCAGATGGCGTCCACGAAGGTCGAGTGGGCGCGCGACGCGGCGAACAGGGCGTAGGCGGCTACCACGGTGCAGACGAGCACCACGACTGCCATGGGGAAGATGCGCCGCATGCGCCGGGCGTAGAAGCCCCGCATCGAGATTCGGCCGGTGCGCTCGAGCTCCCGCAGCAACAGCCCGGTGATGAGGTAGCCGGAGATCACGAAGAAGACGTCGACCCCCACGAAGCCGCCCGTCGGCCAGCCCCAGAGGTGGGTGACGACCACAAGGGTGACGGCGATGGCCCGCAGCCCCTGGATGTCGGGACGGAAGCCACCACGCGCCGGCCTGGCTGCGGCTGGTGCGGAATCGGCTGCACCGAGGTCGTGCATGGTTTGCGCCGACGGCTGCCCCACTCTCGAACCCTCCATCGCCCGCACCGGCCAGTCTGGAACATGGTAACCCGAAGGTCGCCCCGCCAGATCCGTTCCGGTCGCCGTGGCGGGAACCGCACGTGCCTTCCCGCAGCGGCCGGGGCCCAACCGATAGAGTCGGGCGCGTTGTCCACACGGGAGCGTCGATGAGTCGTCTGTCCAGCTTCGCCCACCGCGTCCGCGCTCGGGTGCGGCCGAATCCGGCCCCGCCGCAGGATGCCGTCGTGGCCGAGGAAGCCGTGGACATGCGCCAGCCGGTGGCAATCCGCGACGCCATCATGAGCGGCTGGTTCCGCAACGACGAGAACGAGTTGTTCCGAGGCTTCCCGGTGTCGCCGGAGGACGTCGTCGTGGACGTGGGGTGCGGCGACGGCAGGAAGCTGGGCTTCTGCGCCGCGCGCGGCGCCCATGTGATCGCCGTCGATATCGACGCCGAGGCCCTCGACGAGGCCCGGGGACGACTCTCCGAGATGTCTGCTCGCCAGGTCGAGGTGTTCGAGGCGCCTGCCGAGCACCTCCCGCTCGCGGACGGCATCGCCACCCGGGTGATCTGCTCCGAGGTCCTGGAACACGTCGACGACCCGGCCGTGGTGGTGGCCGAGCTCGTGCGGGTGGCGGCGCCGGGGGCGCTCTTCCTCATCACCTGCCCGGATCCGCTGCACGAGGAGATGCAGAGTCATGTGGCGCCGGCGTCGTACTTCGAGAAGCCGAACCACATCCGGCGCATCGAGCGCGACGAGCTCGCCGGCTGGTTCCGCGATGCCGGTTTGGAGATCGTGGAACAGACGACCTTCGGCTTCTACTGGTCGGTCTGGTGGGCACTCTTCTGGGCGGTGGGCGTCGATCTCTCGGAGGCCGACGAGCACCCCCTGCTCAACCAGTGGAACGCGCTGTGGCAGGACTTGCTCGACCTGGAGCTGGGGCCGGACCTGAAGCAGGGGCTGGACGAGTTCCTGCCGCTGAGCCAGCTCATCGTCGCCCGCAAGCCGGGCTAGTCGATGGGCGCATCACCCCCCGGCCCCCCGGACGGGGCTCCGGCCACCGGCGCCGCGGAGCAGGCCGGCCCGGCGAAGGCGCTGCCCCGTCGGCTTCCGCGCATCGAGGGCGCCCGCGCCGTGGCCGCCTTCGCCGTGCTCCTCACGCACGCCGGCTACGACAGCGGGGCCGTGTTCCATGGAGTGTTCGGGGCCTTCCTGGCGCATGCGGACTGGGGGGTGGCGCTGTTCTTCGTGCTCTCCGGCTTCCTCCTCAGCCGGCCCTGGGTGCGCGAGGTGCAGACCGACGCGCAGCGGCCGCGGCTCGGCAGGTACTTCAAGCACCGCCTGGCCCGGATCCTGCCGGCGTACTGGGTGGCCCTCGCGGCCATCCTGCTCACGACCGGGCGAGGAGCCAGCACCGAGGCGATGGTCAGCAACGTCACGCTCACCCAGGGCTACACCGGCCTGTTCCTGCCCAGCTTCTTCCAGACCTGGTCCCTGGTCACCGAGGTGGCCTTCTATGTGGCGCTGCCCCTGCTGGCGCCGCTGCTCATTCGTCGCAGCATCAAGGTATCGCTCATCCTGTTGGGGGGCACGGCCTTGATCGCGCCGATTTGGATCTACCTGATCAAGGGTCCGCTGGCCGGGTCGGTCCCGGGGGTCGCGATCTCGTGGCTGCCGGGGCATCTGGACTGGTTCTGCATCGGAATGGCGCTGGCCGTGCTCGAGACCGCCCTGCGCACAGAGGCGCATCGCTTCGCCGGCATAGCCCGTCGGCCCACCCTGCTGCTCGTGCTGGCGGCGGCGCTGTACGCGGTGGCGATGACCCCCATCACCGGGCCCGTCCGCTTTGAGGCGCCGGTCTCGCCCGGGCAGGCGATCGCCCGCGAGCTGCTCTACGGCGCGATCGCGCTGCTGTGCATGGTCGCGATGCTGGTGCCGACTTCTGGCGCGACGCTGTGGGGCCGGGGATTGGACAGCTCGACCATGCGCTGGGCCGGGCGCATCTCGTATGCCTTCTTCCTCTGGCACACCTTGCTGCTCACGGAGGTCCGGGGCTGGTTGGGGCTCGGCCTGTTCGGCGGCGGGTTCTGGGTGAGCCTCGCGCTCACCCTGGTCCTCACCCTGGTGGTCTCCCAGTTGTCCTGGGTGCTGGTCGAGCGCAGCTCGCTGCGCCTCGTCGGCGCGTCGACTGCATAGCGCCGTCGCCCGCTAGCCCTGCCTGAGCCCTGCCTCAGCCCGGCTTACGGGCGATGATCACCTGGCTCTTGGGCATGAATCGGTCCAGGCCGGCCTTGATCTCGCGACCCTTCGGGGTCTTGAGCAACTCGTTCCAGGCCTCCGTCCACGCCTGCAGGGCGGGGTGCGGGTCGCTCATCTCGCTCAGCCACGGTCGCTGCACCGACTCGTCGTCCTGGGAGGCCCAGTACATGGCCCACCAGATCGACCAGTAGAAGCCGTAGCCTGCCTGTGAGAGCACCTCCAGCCCAGCGTCGGACACCAGTCGCGCGAACTCATCGCGCTCGACGATGCGGATGTGGTTGGGGAACTCGAAGTACTCGGGATTGGCGACTTCCTTCTGCATCCGCTCCTGCAGCGCGTCGGGCACGGTGATGAGGTAGATGGCGCCGGGAGCCCCGATGCGCACCAGCTCGGTCAGCACCACCGAGGGGTCGTCGACGTGCTCGATCACCTCCGTGCACATGACGCGGGTGGCAGCGCCATCGGCGACCGGCAGGTGCTCGGCGGGCGCGACGTGGAACTCCTGCACCCGCGCAGGGGTGTCGGCGATGCGCTCCCGTGCGGTGTTCACCGACTCCTCGTCCAGGTCGATGCCGATGACGTGGGCGCCCCGCTGCGCGCAGAAGCTGAGGTTCCCGCCCTCGCCGCAGCCCACGTCCACCACCACGTCGTCGGCGGAGATGGGCATCCCGCGGTAGAGCTCGTCGGTGTCGCTGAGGAACCAGCCGCTGAGCTGCGCGTCCAAGAGGCCGAAGTACTTGGTGTTCAGGCCTTCGGGCTCCGGCGCCGGCTCCGAGGGGGGCGCCGACTCGGTGGCTGGGCGCAGGAAGCGGGGGAGTTTGGGCATCAGCGTGCTCCTGTCGTGGGTAGCTGGAAGGTCACGGAAGTTGCGCCAGGAACGCGCGAAGCCGCTCCAACGTCACGGCATCGGAGCAGTTGCCCAGCTGGGCCTGGCGGGCCGCCTGCGACATCTGGCGGTAGCGCGGCAGATCGTTGGTCGCCACGTCGAACGCCGCGCGGTAGGCGTCGCGCAGCGTGTCCCACTTGATGCGGTAACGCACGCAGCGGAAGACCTGACGCGGGTCTTGCGGCCAGGCTGCCAGCTCGATGCTCGAGGACACCGGAAAGGCGCTGTCGGCGGTGATGTAGTCGGCCATGGCCGTGTGGTTCGGGGCGATGGCGGGCTTGCCGGCGGCCATGTACTCCATGAGCGGCAGGCACTGGCCCTCTGCGTGGGCCGCGTTCACGGTGAAGGCAGTGGCCCGCAGCAGGTCGTGGAACGACTCGGTCGACAGGAACCCGTGGATCACCACGATGCGGCAGCTGTAGGGGTACAGCTTGCGCATCTCTTGCAGCATCATCCAGCAGCTCAGGTCGCGCTCGAAGTGCACGAGCTTGAGCACGAGCGTCGCGTCTGGGTTGTCGCGGAACGCCCAGACGAAGGCCGTGATGATGTCGTACCAGTTCTTGCGCTTGTCCTGGGGATTGAAGATCGCCGTGAACACCACGCCCGAGAGTTCGAGGGTCTGGTCGGCCGTGACGAACTCCGGGGTCTCGTAGAAGTGGTCCGGATCGACGGTCATGGTGCGCGAGTCCACGATCGCGCCCTCGAGCGTCAGCGTGCGGGGCTCGCCGGTCCAGTCGGCGTCCTCGATGGCGGCGAAGCCGTCGGCGACGGGTGCCGGCATCGAGGCCACCAGGTAGTCCGGCCCCAGCGCCCCGCGGACGGCCGACACGGCGTACTCGGAATGCGTGATGGCGCCGGGCACGCTCCCCAGGACCGACACCCAGTTGCTCCGCGGGTCGCCGCCGAACGCCTCGTCCGGGATGGTGTCGAACTCCCAGGCGAACACGGGCACCACCGGGCAGGTGGCGTCGACGGGTACCTCGTGGGGTGGGGCGAACAGCATCAGCAGCGGATCGCCGCCGTCGGCGCGGGCGGACTCGACGGCCTCGCCGAGGTCGTCCAAGTCCTTGACCTGTCGGACGTCGCCGAGCTCCGCGAGCAGCGGCGCGAAGCGCTTCATCACGAAGTAGTAGCTGTAGTCGGGTCGGCCGAGCAGGTCGCTGATGGTGTCGTCGGTGACCGGGCAGTAGACGAGGAAGACCGGACGTGTCACGACTGGCCCGCCAGCGCGGCTGGGCTCACCGAGGACAGGAAGTCGGCCAACTTCTGAGCCACGACGGAGTCCGCGCTGTAGGTGCGCTGGGTCTGGATCGCCGCCCGGCTCATCTGCTCGTAGCGGGCCGGGTCGGTGGTGGCGACCTCGTAGCTGGCGCGGAACTGCTGCATCAGGGACTCCCAGTCGATCCGGGCGTAGAGGGTGTTGACCCGGCGCAGCGGATCGTTCGGCCACGCGGTCGGAATGGGGCAGGACTCGACCACGAACGTGGACGAGGCGTCGATGTAGTCCGCCATAGCCGTGTGGTCGGGCGCGACCGCCGGCACCCCGTCGCTCATGAACTCCATGAGCGGCAGGCACAGCCCCTCGCCCTTTGAGGCGTTGACATAGAACGAGGTGGAGGCGATGAGCGCCGCCAGGTCCTCGTCCGGCAGGTACCCGTGGATCGCCACGACGCGACACCGGGCCTCGCCGTTGACCCGCAGGTCGGTCAGGATGTCGCCGACGAACGAGGCCACGGAGTGGTGGGACATCTTGAGCACCAGGGTGGCGTCCGGGTGGTCGCGGTGGGCGTGGATGAAGGCGCTGACGATGTCGTGCCAGTTCTTCCGGCCGTCCTGCGGGTTCAGCACCGAGGTGTAGACCACGCCGCTGAGGCGGAGCGTCTGCGGCGGCTCGGGCGGTTGGGCAGCGGGGTCGGACGTGGGCTTGCGCAAGGCTCTCAGCAGGCCGGCCTGGCGCAGCGACAGCGACAGGATGCCCATGCCCAAGGTGCGCACGTCCATGGTCCCCGGATACGAGCGGGCGTCCAGGCCGCTGAAGTTGATGAGGTTGGTCGGACGCTGGACATTGAGCGTGAACTCGTACTTCTTGGGCTGGGCGAGCAGCGTGATGGTCTGCGAGGCCCCGCCGGCCGAGACGGTGATCTGCCGGCCCACGTTGTAGCCCTGGCCGACGGCCATGAGCGACAGCTTGATCTTGCCCTGGATGGCGAACGGCAGCATGACGCTCGGCGTCGCGGTGCGCGACCAGGACCCCCAGTCCTCGGGGTCGTAGAACCCCAGGAGGTACTGCGGCTCCGAGCTGCTCGAGGCGAAGTCGAATCGTCGCGGGTTGCCGTCGAACGTCTGTGAGCAGAAGGCGAGCGGATCGGTCAGCTCGACGCTGTCGTCGACGTAGTCCACCTCGCGGCTGTCGATCATCCGACCCTGGAAGTGGATCTCGGTGGTGCCGGGGATGGTCGGGGAGTGGCCCCGCTGCCCGCGGTTGAAGATGTCGAAGACGGGAACCGGGATGGCGGCGACGGGGAAGTCGTCGCCCATCGTCGCCTTGACGACGCCGGCCGACTGCCGCGACAGCGTGATGAGGTTGCCGTGGTCGGCCAGCACGTTGCGCCAGTCGTTGCGCGGCTCGTCGTCCCAGGTGTAGCAGGGCAGGTCGGCGAACTCCCAGGCCAGGACCACGGTGGTGGGCACCTCCAACCCCACCGGCGCCCTGTTGGGGGGGCAGAAGCAGAAGAGCCGGCAGTCCTCGCCCTCGGCCAGGGCAGCGCGGTAGATGGGGTCGGCCTCGGTCTGCGGATCGGCGATGGGCACTATCTCGCCCAGCTCGGCCAGCACCCGGACGAAGCCCTTCATCACGAAGAAGTAGCTGTACTCGGCGGTTCCGAGCTTCTGCTGGAGCGCGTCCTCGCTCACTGGTGTGTACACCAGGAATCTCACCGGCAAGCCTCTCTGTGGGTTCGCGCGATGCTAACACCGGCCAGTGGCGTCTCCTGGGAGCGCAGCGAGCACGTCGGCGGCGGCGGCCGACCATGATCGCGGGCTGACCGGACCACCCGGCGTGGGAGCGGCGAGCGCGGCCTCGATGGCGTCGGGAAGTTCGGCGTCGGTGCCGAAGTAGCGCGTGTCCGTTCCGCCGACCTCTCGGAAGACCGGCAGGTCGCGGGCCAGCACAGGCAGGCCCCAGGCTCGGGCCTCGACGACGGGCAGGCCGTACCCCTCCGCCCTGCTGGGCGCGAGCAGCAGGTCCGCGCTGCGATAGAGCTCGACCAGGTCGGCGTCGCCGACCCGCTGCAGCCAGCGCAGATTCTGCTCGCCGGCGTCGGCGGCCTGCAGCCGCCGGAGGGTGGAGTCCCCGATCCAGCCCTTGGTCCCTACCAGCGTGAACCGCACCGGGCTGCCGCGACGGTGCAGCTCGGCCGCGGCGTCCAGCACGGCCTCCACACCCTTGCGGGGCTCGATGGTGCCCACCACGAGGACGTCGGTGCCCCGGCGCGGCGATGGCCCAGGCTCACCGTCCGCAGGGAGCTGGCCGTCGGTGCCCACGTCGGCGCCGTTGCGCACCACCGTGAGCTTCGCCCCGCAGTGCTCACCTCGCGTCGCCAGCCAGGCCTCGAGGTCGTCCAGCGTCGCCTGCGAGACGGCGATGATCACGTCGGCCCGATCCGCGACTGCGCCAAGCCACTCGGGAAACCAGGCGCGAAGGCCCTGGTCGAAGAAGTCCGGGGCCGACACAGGGATGAGGTCGTGCACGATCTGGGCGTAGATCCCGCCGCTGGCCTGCATGTGCGCTATCGCCTGCCACCATCCGGCGGCGCGCTCGCGCGGCGGCACGCAGGCGGAGAGGAACACCCCGGCTGCGGGAAGCGAGACCTGGGAGGCCGGGGGTGTCCCGGCCTCCCGGACCCTGCCGGGGGTGGCGAGCAGCTCGGCCTCGAGCGACAGGTCGCGGCGGAAGCGACCGGCCACCGGCCGAACGAGTTCCACCCGCCCGCAGGTCAGGTCGTCCAGCTCCTGCGCCAGTCTGATCGTCACCCGGGCGATGCCGGAGCGCATGGACTCATCCAGCGGGGTGATGTCGACCCAGAGCGCGCCGGGCGTGGCCGGTGCGGTCAGCCGGGCGCTCCGGACGGTGGCCTTGGGAGGTCGCGGGCGGGCACCGCGTCGCACCAGCTGCCGACTCCGCCGCAGGGCCCGATAGGCGGGGTTGGTGAGTACGCCGTTGATCCAGTCGTGCGCTGCGACGAGCTCGCAGAACTGTCGGTCGCGCTCCTCCCGGGCTGCGATCAGCATCGCCCGCAACAGATCGGGATCGTCGGGCAGCGGCAGAGCCGGCGTGGGCGGCGGCGTGGGCTCGGCGGTCACGGCAGCCATCGTAGGGCGGTGGCCTCAGCCGGCGGGTCCGTCGTCGCCGCCGCGTGTCCGCAGGGCCGCGAGCACCCCGCTGGCGCCGCCGGCGGCCCAGGTCGAGCGCAGCTTGTCCCAACGGTAGGAGGCCTGCTGGCGCCAGTGCGGCTTGGGCGGGGGTTCGTAGGGGGTCATGGGGTCGGGTGCCAGCCGATGCCCCAGGCGCTGCACGAAGAGCTCGATCTCGTCCTCGGTCGCGCCGCGCCGGCGGGTCCGCGACTCGTAGTGGAAGAGGCGCGAGGAGTTGCACTGGACGATTCGGTAGCCCGCCAGCGCGATCCGTTCGCAGTAGTCGACGTCGTTGAAGCTGACCGGGAACTCCTCGGCCAGTCCGCCAACCTGGTCCCACACTTCCTTCCGCTGCACCAGGCACGCCGCGGTCACGCCCGTGACGTCGCGGTCGCAGGCGTTTCGCCCCCGCGGCCCAGGCCCCAGCGGCCGGCCGACGTCCAGCAGGTAGGGGCCGGTGGCGGTGTAGTGGTGGCCGGCATGCTGGATATCGCCGGACTCCAGCAGCAACATCGCCCCGACTGCTCCCACATCGGGCTCGCAGGCCGCTGCCACCAGGTTGTCCAGCCAGGTGTCGGTGATGGCCGACATGTCGTCGTTCATGATCGCCACGACGTCGCCGGAGGCCGCGGCGATGCCCGCGTTGACCTTGGCTGAGAAATTGAAGGGCGGCGAGGTCGCGACGATGCGCAGGCGATCGCCCAGCTCGCCCTGCCACGGGTCGACGTAGTCGTAGGGCACATCGTCGTCGACCACCAGCACGAACTCCGGCTGCAGCTGCCTGGTGGTGTCGATGAACGAGCGCATTGTCACGTCGATCAGCCGTCTTGTCCTGCCGCCCACTCGGGCGCGGCCGCCGCGGGTCGGGATGACGATGCTGACACCGGGCCACTGGGCCAGCTGCCGAGGTGGCAGTCCGCCGGGCAGGGTGAACCCGGCGCGCTGGAGGGTCAGCATCCCAGCCCGCTCGGCCGCGCCGACGGGCCCGATCACGTCCCGGGGGACCGTGTACAGCGGCTCGCGCGCGTACGCCACGCTCCCCAGCAGCGCGGACTGGACGAGCGCCCGGTGGCGCAGGGACGAGCTTGCGGCCGCCGGGTCGACGCCTTCGTCGATTGCCGCTCGCAACGCCTCGGAGCGCACGAGCGCCACCGACCCCGTGTAGTCCTGCCACCGAGCGCGCTCCTTGGACCACGCGCCTACGTCGGCGCGCGCGAGAGCCGCGGCGCCCGCTGCAGCCACGCCGCCGGTCAGGTCCAGGTAGAAGTCCGAGTACGCACCGGTGCCGTCGGGGAGGCGCCCCAACTCGGCCAGCAGCGTCGAGACGAGGCCCGGCGCGGGTTGCGCCGCCCGGTCCACGAGCAGCCACCAGTCGGGCGCGTCGGGCTGGGCAAGCGCATCGGAGGCAGCGGCCGGGTCGGTGCCGTGTCGGACCCCCGCCAGCCGGGTGAAGGCTGCGGCGGCGGCCCGGGCGCCCACGTCGCTGAGCCCCCCGGCCACGATCAGCCCCACGTCCTGTGTCAGCGCTCGTTCCACCGGAAAACCCCTACTCGCTCAACGTTTGCTTACCCGAGCGGCCCGCATTCGCACGCTCACGCGCGCCCAGCGTAGACACCTGCGCGTGCCGTGCCTTCCGCCGCGCGCCGCACGCATAGCGTTGCCCGCATGTCATCCCGGCCGGCGCGTCTGCTCGACCGCTACGCGGGCACCGACAACCTGGAGCGGGCGCAGGTCGTCGCCGAATCCGCCGCAGCCCCGGCGGGCGGCCGGCGACGGGCAGGGGAGGTGGCTCCCGGGCTCTCCGTGGCCGTGCTCACGCTGGACCGTCCTGACCTGATCATCCCGCTCATCGAGCGCCTGAGCGGCGCCGCGGCGGCGTTCGCCGAGCATGGCCTGGGCTTCGAGCTGCTCATCGGCGACACGGGATCGACCGATCCGGCGGTCCTCGCCGCCTACGCCGATCTGGCGCAGCCGGCCGCGGGTGGCGTCGGCGGCATCCGGGTCGTGCGCGACCTCGACTACCACTTCTCGCGGTGCAACAACGCCGTGCTCGCCGCGGCCGCCGAGCACGAGCTGTTCATGCTGCTCAACAACGACGTGATCCTGCCGGGCCCTGAGGCGCTGCTGGGGATGGTCCGGTGCTTCGACGATCCCACGCTGGGGGTGATCGGCCTGGCGCTGGACTTCCCCGACGGCTCCGTGCAGCACCGGCGCGTCGAGTTCATCGAAGGGGGCAACCACCACTTGATGCCGTATCACGCTGGTGCCGGGGAGCCCTCGATCCATGCGGTCGGGACAGAAGCCCCGGCCATCGCCGTGACGGGTGCGGCGCTGATGATCCGGGCCGAGCTCTGGCGCAGCCTGGGGGGCCTGGACGAGGAGTACGCCAGCGAGTGCCAGGACATCGACCTGTGCCTCGCCGTGCGGCGCCTGGGCCGAAGGGTGGCCAGCTACGACGCCGGTCCCATCGTGCACCTGGAGAACGCGACGCGGCCCCGGGGCGACGTCTCCGCGTCGGACCGCCGGCTCTGGCTGCGCCGCTGGCAGGGCTTCCTGGAGTCCGACCTGGTGTGGGTGCCGGAGCGACTGGCGGCGGCGCGATGAAGGTGCTCATGCTCACCCCGCTGATGAAGATGGGCTACGGCGTGCCCGAGGCCATCGCCTCACTCGCGCGCGGGATGGCGCCCTTGGGGATCGAGACCGTGGTCGGATGCATGGACTCCGACGACAGTTTCGGAGATCTGACCATCCGCCATGTCAACCCGCATCCGCCGCTGGTGCTGGACCTCGCCGCGCAGGAGGGCGCCATCGTCGTGGTGGCCAACGGCTCGCCGTACTTCGAGGTCCTGCCCGCGCTCACCGGCAAGGTGCGCACCATCGCCTATGAGTACGGCGACCCGACGCCGGAGATGTTCGCGGCCGATGCCGCCGAGCGCCGCGCGATCGTCGAGCACAAGCGCTCGGCGGTGTACCCGAACGTCGATGCCGTCGCCGTCATCAGCGAGTTCATCCGTCACGACATCGGGTGGCCGCAGTCGCACGTGGTGGTGCTGGGAGTCGACCACATACCGGACCTCGGCCCCAAGCCGGCGCGGCGGCGCCCCGCCGAGGCGGTGGACCGCGAGCCGCTGCGCGTCGGCACGCTCATGCGCCTGGGCGAGGGCGAGGCGCGCTACAAGGGCACCGACCTGCTGCCGGCTTTGCGCGAGGCCATCGCGGACGGTCTCGGCGACGACGCTGAGGTGCGTTTCGAGGTCATGGGTCGCGGCACCCCAGAGGACGCCGCGCGGCTGCGTGCGGCCGGTTTCACAGTCCACCTGAACGCCACCGACGTCGAGCGCGCCGCCTACCTGCGCGAGCTTGACGTGTTCGTCACCCCCAGCAAGTGGGAGGGCATGAACCTGCCGCTGGTGGAGGCGCAGGCCCTGGGCACCCCCGGGCTGGCGTTCGACACCGGCGCGCATCCTGAGTTCACGCCGCTGCTCTTCCGCTCGGTGGCCGATGTCGCGCTGCAGGTGGCGGCGTACAGCGACGACCGCGACGGCCTGCTGGCCGAGCACGGACGTGCGGCGCGGGCCTTCGTCCGGGATCGGCTGCGGTGGCAGGATTCCGCTGAGCGGATGGCACGGCTGATCCGCGATCAGGCTCCGTCGACGGCGCCCCGTCGCCGTCGGTTGCCGGCCCGGCTGGCCGACCAGGCCCGGCGGGGGCTGCTGTCGGTGCGCCATCACGGCTTACGCGAGACCTGGCGCCGCAACTCCGCGAAGCTCCGGCGAACCGGGTAGCCCGGTAGCCCCGTAGCCTGCACCGGCCCATCCGGGCCTGAACTAGCCTGTCGGCGTGACCGACGCAGCGTCCGACCGTCGAAGGGGAACCGTGGCTGGCAGCAATGGCAAGACCGCGTTCATCACCGGCCTCGCCGGGCAGGACGGCATCTACCTGGGCCGCTACCTGACGACCCTCGGCTACCGGATCGTCGGCACCGTCACCTCCAAGGCGCGGGCGCGCGAGTCCCTGGCCGTCTACCTGCCCGAGGCCGGGGTGTACGAGATCGACGTGCGCAACCACGCGGCGATCGGGGTGCTGCTCGACGTGGAGCGCCCCGACGAGATCTACAACCTGGCGTCGTGGAGCTCGGTGGGGCGGTCCTGGTCGGATCCCGAGCAGGTGACGGCTGTCAACGGGCTGTCGGTGCTCGGGCTCCTGGAGCAGGTCAAGCACCTGCGAGACACCGAGGGGTACGACCCGCGCATCTGTCAGGCGTCGAGTTCGGAGATGTTCGGACTGGTCACCGAACTGCCGCAGACCGAGGGTTCGCCGCACCACCCCCGCAGCCCGTATGCGGTGTCGAAGAGCTTCGCCCACCACACGGCGGTGAACTACCGCGAGTCCTACGGGATGTTCGTGGCCGCTGCCATCCTGTTCAACCACGAGAGCCCCCTGCGCCCCGAGTCCTTCGTGACCCGCAAGATCAGCGCCGGTGCGGCCGCCATCGCCCTGGGCCGGCAGGAGACGCTGACCCTCGGGCGTCTGGATGTCCGGCGCGACTGGGGGGCGTCGGCGGACTACGTGCGGGCCATGCACGCGATCCTGCAGCACGACCGGCCAGAGACGTACAACGTGGCCACCGGCACCTCGCACTCCCTGGACGACTTCCTGCACGCGGCCTTCAGCGCGGCCGGGGTGCCGGACTACCGCGACCGAATCCAGAGCGACCCGGCCCTGCTGCGCCCGGCAGACGTGCCCGAGACCCGCGGCGACGCCAGCAAGGCGCAGGCCGAGCTCGGCTGGCGCCCGACGCAGACCTTCGAGCAGATCGTGGACGCGATGGTCGCGGCCGATCTGACCCGGCTGTCGACGGGAGTGGAGCACAGCACGGAGTATCTGTAGCCCGCTGCGGACGGCGGCGCTTTATCAGTGCGAATGTGACGCCCGCCATCGTCTTTACTGTTCCTTTAGCGGCAGGGTGTCGGGCCTCACCCATCTGGCCGGTTGCGCGCCGACGATTCTCGGTAACTTCGATGTGTCGCCGAAAGCGCTCGGCGGTCTCGACCGAAAGGCCGGGGCCCGGGCGGGCGACCTGCCGAATCGCAGTCGACGGATCCCCAGATGGGTGCCCGTTCGGATGCGTACTGGGGCGAGGCCACGGGCCCGCCGCCGCGGCGCCGGGCTCCCACTGCGAGCCGCGCCGATTGGCCCAGGAGGTAGTCGACTCAGGGAGTCTGCGAACCTACATGACCATTTCCAAGCGATCCATCGTCCCCGCCGCCGTCACCACCGCCGTCGTCGCCGGTATCGGCCTCACCGCCGCTGCCGTGACCGCGCAGGAGGCTTCGGCTCAGCTGACCGCCGGCACGGTCGTGCCTGCCATGGGAGCGTCCAGCACCTCTGCGTCGTACCAGCAGGGTCTGCAGGATGCCATGATCAAGGCCACCCAGGCGAAGCTCGACGCTGACAACGCCGCCGCCGAGGCGGCCGCCCAGGCCGCCGAGCAGGAGCGGATCACCACCTACGTCGCTGCGCTGCAGCGCGCACAGGCTGCTGAGGCCGCTGCCGTGACCGTGGCGCCCGCTGCGCCTGCGGCCCAGTCCCAGGCCCCGGCATCGACCCCGGCCCCGGCGAGCACGGGTGGGTCGAGCACGAGCACCTCGAACTCTGCCTCGTCCTCCTCTGCCGGCGGCTCCGGTGACGCCTCGTCGTGGGCCAACAGCGCGGCCGCCATGGCCGTGAAGACCTGCGAGTCGGGCAACAACTACTCCACCAACACCGGCAACGGCTACTACGGCGCTTGGCAGTTCGACCTTCCGAGCTGGCTCGCCAACGGTGGCGGCGCCTACGCCGCCACGCCGGACCAGGCCTCTGCCGCCGCCCAGGACCAGGTCGCGTACAACTACTACCAGTCTGCTGGCTGGGGTCCGTGGGAGTGCGCCAAGTAGTCCCCGGCACGCGCGAGCGTCCGCACCAGCCTGACCATCGAGCCCGGGCCACCTGCACTGGTGGCCCGGGCTCGATCGTGTCAGTCCGCCTGGGTGTGCCAGATCCGCTCCAGGTAGTCGCGGATCGCACGGTCGGACGAGAAGAAGCCCACTCGGGACACGTTCAGGATCGCCTTCCGACTCCATTCGTCCTGGTCCCGGTAGTCGACGCCCACGCGGTCCTGCGCGTCGATGTAGGGGCGGTAGTCGGCGAAAACGAGGAAGGGGTCCTGCTCCAGCAGCCGCCCGATGACGGCGCGCCCGGCCTCGGCGGCGCTGCCCAGCATGATCCCGCTGCTCAGAGCATCGACCGCCCGTCGCAGCTCCGGGTCACGCTCGTAGAAGAAGGCCGGCGAGTAGCCGCTGTCCTGCAGCGCGGTGACCTCCGCCTCGGTCAGCCCGAACAGGTAGAAGTTCTCCGGCCCGACCAGGTCGCGGATCTCGACGTTTGCCCCGTCCAGCGTGCCGATCGTCAGCGCGCCGTTGAGGGCGAACTTCATGTTCCCGGTGCCGGAGGCCTCCTTGCCCGCCATCGAGATCTGCTCGCTGAGTTCCGCGGCCGGCACGATGCTCTGGTTCAGCACGACGTTGTAGTTGGCGGGGAAGGCGATCTTCAGTGTACCCCGGACGGCGGGGTCGGCCTCGATCATCCGGGCCACGGCCAGGATGAGCTCGATAGTCTGCTTCGCCATCACGTATCCCGGAGCTGCCTTGGCGCCGAAGACGAAGGTCCGCGGCACCACCTCCAGTCCCGGGGTGGTCTTGATGCGCTGGTACAGCGTCATGATGTGCAGCAGCTTGAGTACCTGTCGCTTGTACTCGTGCAGGCGCTTGACCATCACGTCGTACATGGTTCCGGGGTCGATCAGCAGCTCGTCCCGCTCGGCCAACAACGTTGCCAGGCGGGCCTTGTTGGCGCGCTTGACCTCGGCGAATCGCGCGCGGAACGAGGAATCGTCGGCGAACGGCTCGAGCTCGAGGAGCCGATCGAGGTCGGTCTCCCAGCCGGGGCCGATGGCCTCGGTGATCAGCTGCGACAGACCGGGGTTGGCGACCCGCAGGAAGCGGCGCGGCGTGATGCCGTTGGTGACGTTGGTGAACTTCTCCGGGGTCAGGGCCGAGAAGTCGTGCAGCACCTTGTCGCGCAGCAGTTGCGAGTGCAGCTCGGCGACCCCGTTGACGTGGCTGCTTCCCACCACCGCCAGATGCGCCATCCGCACCCCGCGCCAGGGCTCCTCGGCGATGATCGACATCCGCCGCAGCATGTCCGTGTCACCCGGGAAGCGCTCCGCGACCTCGTTCAGGAAGCGGGTGTTGATCTCATAGATGATCTCCATGTGCCGCGGCAGCAGCCGCTCCACGAGCTCCACCGGCCACACCTCCAGAGCCTCGGGCATCAAGGTGTGGCACGTGTAGGCGAAGGTCGAGGTGGTGATCCGCCACGCCTCGTCCCACCCGAAGGCATGCTCGTCCAGCAGGATCCGCATGAGCTCCGGTATTGCGATGACCGGGTGCGTGTCGTTGAGCTGGAACACCACCCGCTCGGGCAGGTCGTGCAGGTCGGTCCCGGTGGGCAGCGCCTGGGTCAGGAAGTCCCGCAGCGAAGCGGCGCTGAAGAAGAACTGCTGGGACAGCCGCAGCTCCTTGCCCTGCGGAGTGGAGTCCTCTGGGTAGAGCACCTTGGACAGGTTGGACGCGCGGACCTGTTCGGTCACAGCGGTCTCGTAGTCGCCGGCGTTGAAGATCTCCAGGTTGAACTCGTCGGGCGACTCCGCCGACCACAGCCGCAGGGTGTTGACGACCCGGTTGCGGTAGCCGGGGACCAGGTAGTTGTAGGGGACGGCAAGCACCGTGCGCTCCGGCACCCACACCGTGCGCAGGTCGCCGAGCTCGTCGATGTGCGTCTCGGTGTGGCCGCCGAAGCCGATGATCTGGGACATCCGCGTGTGGGCGAACTCCCAGGGGTTGCCGTTTCCCAGCCACTTGTCGGGAAGCTCCATCTGCCGGCCGTCGACAAAAGTCTGGCGGAAGATGCCGTACTCGTACCGGATGCCGTAGCCGACGGCCGGGATGCCCAGCGTCGCCAGGGAGTCGATGTAGCAGGCCGCAAGCCGGCCCAGACCGCCGTTGCCGAGCCCCGGCTCGGGCTCCGCGGCGATGAGGTCGTCGAGGTCGATCCCGAGGGAGCCCAGCGCGACCCGCATCGAGTCCTCGAGGTCGTAGGCCAGCAGCGAGTTGAGCAGCTGCGGGCCCAGCAGGTACTCCGCCGACAGGTAGGCGACCACCTTGGGGGTGCCCCGGCGCTGGTCCACGATGCGCCGCAGCCAGTCCGGCATGAGCAGGCTGCGGACGGTGAGGCCGAGCGCCTGGTAGAGGTCCTGGTCGGTCGCCCGGTTGAGGCTGACGCCCTGGCTGGTGGTGAGGTTGCGGACGAACTCGGCGGCCAGGAACTCCGGCGATCGGTTGATCTCGTGCACCTCGGCGGGCGCGTCGTCTGCCGAACTCGGCGGCTGCGGGAACTCGTCGGTGGCTGATGCGGCCTGGGTCACGTTGCTGCCTCTCCTCGGGCGTACCTCGGGCGGTGCCTGGCGCAGCGACCGCCGCGCACAGCCTAGTGAGGACCCGGCCGTGTTGGGCGGCGACGGCGCAGTCGGAGTTGCCCCGCCGGAGCGCCAGCCTGGGCTACCTTGTGGGTACTGGTCGATGACCGCTCCGCTCGCGGTCCGCGGCGCCGAGGAAGGGTGTTGCTCCTGTGACTGCTGTTGCTATAGTGACGCCACATCCGGACTCCACGAGGGCGCAGGGGAAGGCGACTCTCAGCAGAGGAGGACGGTCGTGACTACACACAGTGGTGTGGCGGGCGCAGGTTCGGCGGCGCGTGGTGTGATTTTCGTGCACACGTGCTCGAAAGCCATGTCCGCTCATGTGTCGTGGGCGCTCGAGCGCGTGCTCGGCCGTCCTGTGACCCTCGAGTTCACCCCGCAACCAGCCCTTGACGGCTCGCTGCGCGCGGAGCTGAGCTGGACCGGCGCCCCCGGCACGGCGGCTCGGCTCGCCACCGAGCTGCGCCCGTTCCCGGGGCTGCGGTTCGAGGTCACCGAGGACCCCAGCCCGGGCAACGACGGCGAGCGCTACTCGTGCACGCCGGACCTGGGCATCTTCCGCGCGACCATCGCCAGCAACGGCGACATCATGGTGGGCGAGGAGCAGTTGCGCGAGATGCTGGGCCGCGCGACTGCGGCCTCGATCCTGGCCGAGGAGTTCGACCTGGAGGTCGAGCTCGAGCTGCTCATGGGCCGGCCGTGGGACGACGAGCTCGAGCCCTTCCGCCACGCCGGCGATGGCGCTCCGGTGCGCTGGCTCAACCAGGTCGGCTAGCGGGCCCCGGGTCGCGGTGAGGCGGTGAGTTAGCCGGCGCCCTCAGTGCTGCCGGCGTCGGCGGTCTGCGGGTCCCACAGCCGGTAGCGGGCGATCGCCTGCGCCGGCGCGTCCGGTGACACCACCCCCTGGTCTGCCAGCGCCGACAGGGTCTGGACGACGATCGACTCCGCGTCCACCCGGAAGTGCCTTCGCAACGCGCCACGCGTGTCCGAGAGGCCCCAGCCGTCGGTGCCGAGGGCGTGGAACGCCTGCGGCACCCATGGCCGGATCTGGTCCTGCACCGCCCGCATGTAGTCCGACACCGCAATGACCGGCCCCTTATGGCCGTCCAGCTTCTGGGTGACGTAGGCCTGTTGCCGCGGCTCCTGCGGAAACATCAGGTTGTGCGAATCGGCGGCCAGGCCGTCGCGGCGCAGCTCGTTCCACGACGTCACCGACCACACGGCCGCTCGGACGCCCCACTCGGCCGCCAGCATCTCTCGGGCCCGCAGAGCCCACGGCACCCCGATGCCAGAGGCCAGGATCTGCGCCTTGGGGCCGTCGCCCTTGGGCGCGCGCTCGATGCGGTGCATGCCCCGCAGGATGCCCTCGACGTCGACATCGGCCGGCTCAGCCGGCTGCGCGATCGGCTCGTTGTACAGCGTGAGGTAGTAGAAGACGTCCTCCGACTGCTCGCCGTACATCCGGCGCAGGCCGTCCTTGGTGATGTGGGCGATCTCGTAGGAGAACGCCGGGTCGTAGTACACGCACGTCGGGTTGGTCGACGCCAGCAGCGGGCTGTGGCCGTCCTGATGCTGCAACCCCTCGCCGTTGAGCGTCGTGCGGCCGGCTGTCGCGCCGAGGACGAAGCCCCGCACCCGTTGATCCATCGCTGCCCAGAACTGGTCGCCGGTGCGCTGGAAGCCGAACATCGAGTAGAAGATGTAGAGGGGGATCATGGGCTCGTCGTGCGTGGAGTACGACGAGCCGACGGCCAGGAACGACGCCGTCGCTCCGGCCTCGTCGATTCCCTCGTGCAGAATCTGGCCGCTCGGGCTCTCCTTGTACGACAGCAGCAGGTCGCGGTCCACCGCCGTGTACTGCTGGCCCAGGTGGTTGTAGATCTTCTGCGTCGGGAACATGGCGTCCATCCCGAACGTGCGAGCCTCGTCGGGGATGATCGGGACCAGCCGTGCGCCCACCTCGGAGTCGCGCAGCAGCTCCTTGACCAGCCGCACGAACGCCATGGTGGTGGCCACCTGCTGCTTGCCCGAACCCTTCTTCATGATCGCGTAGGTCTTGTCGTCGGGTTGGCGCAGCGGTCGCGACGACTCGCGCCGCGAAGGTACGAAGCCGCCCAGCTCGTAGCGCCGCTGCAGCGCGTACTGGACCTCCTCGGACTGTGGGCCGGGGTTGTAGTACGGCGGCAGATAGGGGTCCATCTGGGCGTCCGGGATGGGGATGTCCAGCGTGTCGCGGAGTTCCTTGAGGTCGTCCAGGGTGAGTTTCTTCATCTGGTGGGTCGCGTTGCGGGCCTCGAAGTGCGACCCCAGCGTGAACCCCTTGACCGTCTTGGCCAACACGACCGTGGGGCGTCCCTTGTGCGCACGTGCCGCCGCGTAGGCGGCATAGAGCTTCGCGTAGTCGTGGCCGCCGCGGCGCAGGTGCCAGATGTCGTCGTCGGACCAGTCGGCCACCATGGCCGCGGTGCGCGGGTCGCGACCGAAGAAGTACTCCCGGACGAACGCCCCGTCCTCCGCCTTGAACGTCTGGTAGTCACCGTCCAGGGTGTTGTTCATCAGGTTGACCAGCGCACCGTCGGTGTCCTGGGCCAGCAACGGATCCCACTGCCGCCCCCAGACGACCTTGATGACATTCCAGCCGGCGCCGCGGAAGACGGCTTCGAGCTCCTGGATGATCTTGCCGTTGCCGTTCACCGGCCCGTCCAGGCGCTGCAGGTTGCAGTTGATGACGAACGTCAGGTTGTCCAGCGCCTCGCGGGCGGCGAGCGAGATCTTGCCTAGGGTCTCGGGCTCATCGGTCTCGCCGTCGCCCAGGAACGCCCAGACGTGCTGGTCGGAGGTGTCCTTGATGCCGCGCCCGGCCAGGTAGCGGTTGAAGCGCGCCTGATAGATGGCATCGATCGGGCCGAGGCCCATGGATACCGTCGGGAACTGCCAGTAGCCGCCCATGAGCCGGGGGTGCGGGTAGGACGGCAGGCCGCCGCCGACGTGGCTCAGCTCCTGCCGGAAGCCGTCGAGCTGGACGTCGCTGAGGCGGCCCTCCATGAACGACCGGGCGTAGATGCCCGGTGAGGCATGCCCCTGGAAGAAGACCTGGTCGCCGCCGCCGGGGGCCTCCGGCCCCCGGAAGAAGTGGTTGAACCCCACCTCGTACAGCGTCGCCGACGACGCAAAGGTCGAGATGTGCCCGCCCACGCCGACGCCGGGACGCTGTGCCCGATGCACCATGACGGCGGCGTTCCAGCGCACCAGACGCCGGATCTTCTTCTCCAGCCGCTCGTCGCCGGGGTAGGGGGGCTCCTCGTCTGGGTGGATCGTGTTGATGTAGTCGGTCTGGCGGACGTCGGGCACGCCGATCCCGAGCTCTGCCGCCCGGCGCTGGAGCTCCAGCATGATGTAGCGCGCACGGTCGGCGCCGTGGTCGCGCACGAGCGTGTCCAGCGAGTCACGCCACTCCTGGCTCTCGACCGGGTCGCTGTCGACGTACTGGTGGGGGAGCGTCAGGGGGGACTTCTCCACCCGGCCGTCGGTCATGACACGGCTCCCGTCAGGAGGCTTGGGCGCCGGAGCCGGCCGCGTCGCCTGGGCCGGCGACGGGCGCCGGGTCGTCCTCGGCCAGCACCTTCTGGGAGTCCGCCGCCGCCGCCGCGGCGAGCTTCTGCTTGGCCGCCGTGTCCACCGCGTCCTCCACCGCGGGCGCCCCCGGTGCTTGGCCGGCGTCCTCCAGCGGTCCGAGCTGGTCGGGGTTGGCGAAGAAGTCCTTGAACGCCCGGGCCACCGTGGCGGCCTGGAAGCCATCGACGAATCGGTGGTCGAGGGTGGCGGTGATGGTCAGGCCCTTGCGGACCTCGGGCTTGCCGTCGATCGCGAAGACCATGTCCTGGATCGCGCCGACCGCGACCAGCAGCGGCACGCGGGCGAAGGGCGTGTGCGGCACCAGCGCCTCGTCCACTCCCAGCATCCCGACGCTGGTGATGATCCCCGAGCCGAAGGGGTAGGCCGGCTGCCCGCCAAACGGCTTGCCGAACGCGACCGTGGCCAGTCCGGCCAGGCTAAACACCCGACGCAGCGCCCAGGTCGGCATCTTGCTCGCCAGCCCGGCGCTCTTCTTGAAGTTGTCGTCCTTGCCCGAGCGGATGTTGCCGGCGCCCTCCTGCAGCTTGCGCGCCACCTGTGCCGGGGACATCTTGTCGATGTCCTTCACCAGCACCTGCGCCAGCTGCTTGCCGCCGTCCACCTGCACCAGGAACGACACGCTGACATCGTCGTAGTTGTAGTAGTTGCCCCAGGCGATGAAGCCGTTGAGGGTCGGCTCGAGGGCGAGCGCCTTGCCCACCGCGGCCCCGATGAAGGACGTGATCGTGACCTTCTCGCCAGTCGCCTCGCGCGCCCGGTCCAGGTAGTCCAGCACCTTGGTCGCGTCAAGCGTGATGATGCCGTGGATCACACCCTCGTGCGGGGGCCGCCAGGTGGCGATGGTCATGCGGCGGCGGGTCGACATCATCTTCTTGGGCATGCGGGGTTGTCCCTATCTCTTTGACCGGGGGCTGACGAGGCGGGTGCCCTGCCATTCCGGGGCGGCGCTGACGGTGCTGGTCTGTTGGAGCCCGGCGATGGGTGCCGCCTCGGCGATGTCGGCCGCCTCGATGTGGCCGTCGCGGCCGTTCTTCGGGGTGAGCAGCCAGATGGTGCCGTTGTCGGCCAGGCCGACGATGGCGTCCATCAGGGTGTCGGCCAGGTCGCCGTCGTCCTCGCGGAACCACAGCAGCACCACGTTGACGACCTCGTGCGAGTCCTCGTCGATCAGCTCGGAGCCGCAGGCGGCGCTGACGGCGGCGCGCAGGTCCTCATCGCAGTCCGAGTCCCAGCCGATCTCCTGCACGGCGTCCCCCGGACGCACGCCGAGCCCGTCGGCCCGACCTGTGGTCGCCGTCACCCGTTCCTCCCTTGTGGCGCCGAAGGTGCGCCCGCGTGCCTGTAGTCCACCGGAATGCGATGCCCCCATGCAACAGCAACGCCGAATTTGCGCCAGTATGGAACCCCGCGCTGGGCCAACCCGCGGCGCAGCGCAGCGACCCAGGAGTTCCCATGAGCATCGCCATCGGCCAGCCTGCGCCCGACTTCGAGCTGCCCAACCAGTTCGGCCAGCCCGTGCGGCTCTCCGACTTCCGGGGCAAGAAGGTCGTCGTGCTCGTGTTCTACCCGTTCGCGTTCACCGGCGTCTGCACCGGTGAACTGTGCAGCCTGCGCGACGAGGCGGCCGACTTCGTGACCGAGGGCGTGGAGACGCTGGCCATCTCCTGCGACCCGGTGCCGTCGCTGAAGGTCTTCAGCGACATGAACTCCCTTGAGTACTCCCTGCTGTCGGACTTCTACCCGCACGGCGCCGTGGCGCAGGAGTACGGGGTCTTCCTGGCCGAGAAGGGCTTCGCCACCCGCGGGACGTTCGTCGTCGACCTCGACGGCAACGTGGCGTGGTCGGTCGTCAACGGGCCCGGCGAGGCGCGGTCCACGGACGACTACCGCGCGGCGCTGGCGGCCCTCATCTGAGCAGCTACTGCGTCAGCGGCTGCAGCCCCTGGCCGGATCCGCCGAGGGAGTCGACGGTGGCGGTGGTGCGCGCCTGGGCCAGTTCGAGCCGGTCCCGGCCGTAGGCGCCGTAGTCCCCCGTGGCCAGCGCCACGGGGATGTTCATGACCCTGCTGTCGCCGTCGAACGTGCAGGTGGCCAGGATCGGCAGGTACTCGGCGTTGCTGGCCTCGAAGCCGCCGCCGTGCTTCTCGGTGAAGGTGAACCGGCCCATGACCCCCTCCTCGTCGGGGTCGCCGAAGTCCCGGTGGCAGCCGAACAGGTTGCCGGTGCCGAACATGACCCACTTGTTGTTGATCTTCTGGATCGGCTGCACCACGTGGGCATGGCCGCCGAGGATGATGTCGATGTCCGGCGATGCGGTGAGGGCGTTGGCCTGGGCTACCTGATCGGCGTCCGGCTCCGCCTGGTACTCGGTGCCCCAATGCATGTTGAGGACCACCACGTCCGCCCCGGCCGCCTTGGCCTTGCGCGCGTCGGCCAGGATCTTCGGCACGTCGATGATGTTCGCCCGCCAGGTCTCATCGTTGGGGTACGGCAGCCCGTTGAAGCCGAACGCGTAGGCGAGGTTGGCCACCTTGACCGGCCCGTTGGCTGTCGAGACCGTGGTGATGGCGGGCGTGTCGGCCTCGGCCTGCGTGCGCGCCGAGCCCACGTGGCCGATCCCCGCGGCGTCCATCTTGCCCAGCGTCTGGTCGATGCCCTGGGCGCCGGTGTCGAAGCTGTGGTTGCTGGCGGTGGTGCAGAAGTCGTACCCGGTCTCCTTCAGCGCCGTGATGATCTGCGGCGGCGAGGAGAAGAGCGGGTAGCCGCTGAAAGGTCCCTCGTCCGGGCCGATCGAGGTCTCCATGTGGCAGATGGCCAGGTCGGCGGACTCCACCACTGCCTTCGTGTTCGCCAGCAGAGGGGCGAAGTCCATGTCCGGCCTGCCCGTCACCGCGGCATCCTTGCGCGCCTGGTAGAAGAAGTCCTCGTGCAGCAGCGGGTCGCCGCTGACCACCAGGCGGAAGCTGCGGGGGTTGGGGGCGGGCGTCGCCGCTGCGGACTGGGGTGCACTGCCGGGCGCCGCTGACGTCTCGGGCGCGCCGGCTGCAGTGCCACAGCCGCCCAGCAGCACCATCGCGCACACCGCGGCGCCTGGTAGCCAAATGCCCCCGCGTGCAGTGCCCCGTCCGGACTCGCGCCGCGTCGGCGTCCTCACCTCGTGACCTCCCGATGCGGTGCAGTGGATCGAGCTGTTGCCGGCAGCCGTCGTGGGCCCGGCCGGACTCGAACCGACGACCTACCCGGTGTAAACGGGGTGCGCTACCAGCTGCGCCACGGGCCCGGCGCCGAGCGTAGTGCACGGTGGCCGCCGCAGGGTCGCGCGCCGTAGGTTGGTGCCATGACCGACCCCGCCCCGACCCTTGGCGACGTGCTGGCAGCGATGGAGCAGCTGTACCCCTCCCGGCTGGCGGAGGGATGGGATGCAGTGGGGCTGGTGTGCGGCGATCCGGAGCGTCCGGTGCGGCGGATCCTGGTGGCCGTCGACCCGGTGGCCGAGGTGGTCGACGAGGCCCTGCGGTTCGGTGCGGACCTGCTCATCACGCACCATCCGCTGTTGCTGCAGGGGGTGCACGGCGTTCCCGCCACGACTCCTGAGGGTCGCGTCGTGATGAGGCTGATCGAAGCCGGCTGCGCGCTGCTGTGCGCCCACACCAACGCCGACGCGGCCAACCCCGGCGTGTCGGACGCGCTCGCGCGTGCGCTGGGGCTCGGCGACCTGCGGCCGCTGCAGCGGACCCCGGAGTCCGAGGGGGCGCAGCTGCTCGTCGTGTACGTGCCGCCTTCCCACGTCGATCAGGTGCTGGACGCGGCGGCGGCGGCCGGCGCCGGCGAGGTGGGGGACTATCGGCGCTGCGCCTTCGTCGGTCCCGGCGAGGGCACGTTCGACGCACCCGCCGAGGGTCGTCCCCACATCGGTGCGGCGGGGGAGCGCGGGACGGCGCCGGAGCTTCGGGTGGAGCTGCTGGTCCCCGCCGGCGCCTCCCGGGCGGCAGTGGCGGCGATGCTCGCGGCGCACCCGTACGAGGAGCCCGCCTTCGTGGTGCTGCCCGCTGCTGACGTGCCGCGGAGCACCGGGATCGGCCGGGTGGGCGAGGTGAGCTCGCCGATGACGCTCGCGGAGTTCGGGGACCTGGTGGCCGCGGCCCTGCCTGCCACCAGGCACGGCGTTCGGGTGGCGGGCGACCTGGCGGGCGTCGTGCGCCGGGTGGCGGTGTGCGGTGGCGCGGGTGACTCGCTGATGGGTGACGCCCGGGCGGCGGGCGCGGACGTGTACGTCACCGCGGACCTGCGCCACCACCGGGTGCAGGAGCACCTGGACGCGGGCGGGTGTGCTGTGGTGGACGTCGCGCACTGGGCGAGCGAGTGGCCCTGGTGCCCGCAGGTGGCCGAGCTGTTGCCGCAGGCGCTGGCCGACGTGACCGGGGCGGCGCCGGATAGCGTGGACATCCTGGTGTCAGAGGCCTCCACCGATCCTTGGTCGGCCCGCCTGCCATCGGTACCGTGACGTGTGGTCGGCCGGCGCCGACGACGTAGCCCGCCCACCAGCTCAAGAGCGCAACAGGAGGCCCGTGTGAAGGCAGACCCCTACGACCAGGAGAAGCTGCTCGAGCTGCAGGCCGTGGATGCCGCCATGGACCGCGCCGCGCACCGAGCCCGGACGCTCCCCGAACGTGCCCGGGCCGTCGAGCTCGAGCGCCAGCTGGAGCGTCAGCGCGAGCGGAAGGTCCTCGCCGAGACCCGGGCCACCGATCTGGGCCGGGCCGTCGCGCGGGCTGAGAACGATGTCGCGAGCGTGCGCGCGAGGGCAGAGCGCGACCGGCAGCTGCTCGCCTCGGGCACGATCACGGTGGCCAAGCATCTGGCCGACATGGAGCACGAGGTGGAGTCGCTGGGGCGCCGGCAGGCGGATCTGGAGGAAGCCGAGTTGGAGCTCATGGAGGAGCTCGAGCAGGCCGAGGCCGAGACGGTCGAGGCCGCGGCAGCCGTCCGGGCGACGGGCGAGGAACTCCAGCGAACCGTCGACGAGCGCGACGCCCAGCTGGCGGCCCTCCGCCAGGAGCACTCCGAGCTCAGCGGCGAGCGCGCCGGGATGGCGTCTGGGATCCCGACGGAGCTGCTCGCGGTCTACGACCGACTTCGCTCCGGCGGCGCCGACGTGGCGGTGGCGCGCATCAGCCGCGACAGTTGTGGCGCCTGTCGGCTGCAGCTGTCACATGCCGACGTGGCCAGCATCAACGCGGCACCCCCGGACGAGGTCGTGCGCTGTCCCGAGTGCAGCGCCATCATCGTCCGCTCGGCCAAGCCCTCCGCGGCCCCGGCCGGGGCCGCGGAATGACGGCCTACGTCGTGGAGGCCGACGGCGGGTCGCGTCGCAACCCTGGACCGGCCGCCTACGGCGCGGTCGTGCTGGTCGCCGACGCGGTGGTGCGAGAGCTGGCGGGTGCGCTGGGCGTGGCGTCGAACAACGTGGCCGAGTACCGCAGCCTCATCGCGGCCCTGGAGTGGATCGCCGCCCAACCCGACGCCCAGGCCGCCCGCGTCGAGGTGCGGATGGACTCCAAGTTGGTGGTGGAGCAGATGTCGGGGCGCTGGAAGATCAAGCACCCGGACATGCGCGAGCTCGCGCTGCGCGCCAGCAGGGCACTGCCCGGCCACCAGGTGCGCTACACGTGGGTCCCGCGGGCGGCGAACAAGCGCGCGGACGCGCTGGTCAACGAGGTCCTCGACACCGGGGACGAGGAGTTGTTGATCGATCGGGCTCCGTGATCGGGAGCGATGTCCGGCCCGACCTGGGACCCGGGGCGCGGATTGTCGCGATCCGGCACGGGGCCACCCGGGCTACCGGCAGGTACCTCAACGGCGGCGGCAGCGGGGCGGCCGATCCGCCGATCACGGCTGAGGCCCATGACGAGGCACGCCTCGCGGCGGCCGCGCTTCGGCGGCTGCGCCAGTTCGGCGACGACGTCCAGGTGCGATGCTCCCCGGCGCTCCGGGCGCGGCAGACGGCGGCGGCGATGGGTTGGCCAGGCGCGATCACGGACGCCAGGCTCGCGGAGGCCGACTTGGGGGAGTGGGAAGGCATCGGCGCCGGCGTGCTGGCAGGCGCCATCGCCGCCTCGTGGTGGAGCGACGCGTCCTTCGCGCCGCCCGGCGGCGGTGAGCCGCTGGCAGCGGTCGTGCGCCGGGTCGCTCCGCTGCTGGACGCCTGCGGCGAAGGCGCCACCACCGTGCTGGTCTGCCATGAGGGCACGATCCTGGCGATCCTCATGGCAGCCCTCGGCTACGGGCTGCCGGCGGCGCGCGCCATCGCCCTTCCACCCGGGGTGGCGGTCGTCCTGCGCCGCTGGGCCGATGGCGGTTCCTGCCTGGACGCGGTGGTGCCGCCGACCGGTATCCTTAGGGCCTGACAAGTCGGCCGGGCGGCCGCGGGCGCACGCGCCCGAGGAAAGTCCGGACACCACAGGGCAGAGTGGTGGGTAACGCCCACCCGGGGTGACCCGCGGGAAAGTGCCACAGAAAACAGACCGCCCCGCTGCTGCGGGGTAAGGGTGAAACGGCGGTGTAAGAGACCACCAGCGCCACAGGTGACTGCGGCGGCTCGGCAAACCCCACTCGGTGCAAGATCAAGAGGGCCGGCGGCAGTCGGCCTGCGCAGACGGACGGCCCGTCCGATGTCTGCGGGTAGGTCGCAACAGGCCGTCGGCGACGGCGGTCGCAGATGGATGGTCGCCCCCGCGCAAGCGGGACAGAATCCGGCTTACAGGCCGGCTTGTCACTTGGCCGAACTCAGGAGGAGGAACATCGTGAAGAAGAGTCAACTGGCACTGCTGAACGACAGCGAGCGGCTGCTGATCCAGCAGACCTTCCCGGAGGCACTTGACCAGCTGGACGAGGATCAGGTGGTGGAGTTGCACGCGCGGATCCGCCGGGCCCGCAACAAGTACGTCGGCAAGTACCGGCGGCAGGCCGCCAAGCGTGTCTCCAAGCATGGCGGGCGAGGTGCGGCCCGGCCCAAGAACACGCGTGCCAAGGGCAAGGCAGAGGTCTTCGAGGAGGCGCTCGCCGCAGTCAGCGCCCGGCTGGCGGTGCTCGCCCAGCGCAGCGCCGACGATCTGCGCGAGCAGCGGCTGGCGGCGGCCCGGGCAGCCAAGAAGGGCCAGCGGCCGCCGATGGCCGATGATGCCGCCGAACTCGCCGGGGAGTCCGCTGCGGCCGGCAAGGGCCGAGGCGTGGACAACGGCAAGCCGCTCAACGACCAGTCGCTGCGCTCACCGTCCAAGCAGGCCCGACGTGCTGGTACCCGCGCCAAGGGCGCCCGGCGGCAGGCCAAGAGGGACAGCCGCTGACGGCTCCAGGCAAGGCCCTCAGCCAGCGTTGAACCGGTCCATGATCGGTTGCATCCAGCCCTCCCACGACTTGGTGGCGGCGTCGAGCGGCCCACGCAGGATGTCCCAGGGGACGCCGATGTAGCCGTTGAAGCCGTAGTAGTAGACGCTGGGCAGCAGCAGCACCGCCACGGTCACGATGCCGGCGAACGCGGCGATGTTGCCCGGGTCGGGGCCGGACCGCACGGGATCTGGCAGCACATCGGCCACCTCGCCGTGCCGGATGGTGTGCAGCTGCTCGTGCACGACGAACAGGGCCGCTGCGGTGACCACGCATACGAACACCCGGGTGCCATCCAGCGTGAGCACCGTGAACAGCCCCGGCAGGGCGAACAGGCCGGCAACCACCCACCAGCGCGAAGGCCCGTGCAGCGAGCCGACCACGAAGAGAACCACCAGCCACAGCGCCCCGAACCAGGAGTACGGGCTGAGCGGGAACGCCTCCGCGAAGCCCTGGAGGCTCTTGGCCACCCACACCGGGAACAGCAGCGCCCGCGAACCGTCCACATCGTTGGCCGCGTACCACACCGACACTGCTGCCCAGTTGAGGATCGCGATGCCGCCGAAGATCAGGGCGTCGCGGCGCTTGGCGCGAAACCGCGGCGCCATGCTCACCAGCAGCAGGCAGGCGGCCGCCACGATGGACTGCTCCGGGTTGGAGCTGCAGGCGATCAGCGCGCCGAGCACCACCAGCCACCAGCGCCGACCGAGGGCCACGAGCGCGCTGCCGGTGATGAGGAACAGGTCGTAGCGCCCGATGCCGTAGAGCATCACCGCGGGCAGCGGGCTGCAGGCCAGCAGGATGAGCGCCACCCGGTGCCGCGGCGTCGGCCTGCGCAGCACGATGATCGCCGCGGCGACCATGGCCGCCAGGGTGGCCGCGATGTAGCCGGCGTTCCAGGTCCAGACCGAGTGGTCCAGATGCGTCACCCGACCGAACAGCAGCGGCCCCCAGGACGACGAGAACCAGTTGAGCGGCCGCGGCAGCTCCTGGGCGCCTGCGACGTAGTCGATCGAGCCGATATCGAGGTGGATGCCGTTGCGCAGCACCGCCACGACCACCGCCAGCGTCCCCAGCAGCCAGGGCGGGCACGTCATCACGAACGACCCGACCGCCCTGATCGGGGTCAGGGCCGAGGCGACTGTGAGCGGAGGAAAGTCGTCGGACACCGGGCGGCGCACGCCGCTACACCGCCGTCGGGCGCGAACTTGCCAGCAGCGGGGCGCTGATCGTGTTGCCGGCCGCCAGGAGCGGCTCGGCCACGCGCGCGCAGAGGTCCCCCAGCAGTGCGAAGTCGGCGCCCAGCACATCGACCAGGTGCTCGCGCACGCTGGCGACGTGGATGGGCGCGGCCGCGCGGATGAGGTCCCAGCCGGTATCGGTGATGACGGCGAACTGGCCGCGGTGGTCGGTCTCGCAACGCATTCGCGTCACCCAGCCGGAGCGCTCCATGCGGGTGATCTGGTGGGTCAGCTTGCTGCGGGACGCGAACGTCGCGTGCGCCAGGTCGGCCATCCGGACGCGGCCCTCAGGCGACTCGGACAGTTGCACCAGGATCTCGTACTCTCCCAAGCCGATCTCGAAGTGAGCTCGGAGGTCTCGGTCAAGTGCCTCCGGCAGCATCTGCGAGACCGCCACCCAGGCGCGCCAGTCGCTCTGCTCCTGTGGCGTCAGCCACTTTGTCTCGTCTTCCACTGGACCGATCAGGACTCGTAGTCCATCTCCCAGATCTTGATGCCGCCCAAGATGCCGGCGGTGTTGGGAACGATCGTCGCCTTCGCCGGCAGCTTGGCGGCGGGGTAGTGCTTGGCGTTGCCGCCGCCGATGTAGATGTGGTCGAAGAAGAGGAAGTCGTCGAACGCCTGGATGCCGGCTGCCACGCGCTTGCGCCAGCGCTTGTTCCCGATCGTCTTGCGGGCATCGTTGCCGAGCTGCTTGTCGAAGGTCTCGCCGTGGCGGAAAGGCGCGTGCGAGAGCTCCATGTGCGGCAGCAGGCGGCCGTTGCTGAAGACTGAGGTGCCGACGCCGGTACCGAGGGTCATCACGAACTCGAAGCCCTCGCCCTTGACGACCGCGGCGCCTTGGACGTCGGCGTCGTTGGCCACCTTGACCGGAACGCCGAAGGCCTCGGCCAGGGCGTGCGAGAGGTCGAAGCCGTACCACTTCTCGGCCATGGCCGGGTCCTCCGGGCCGCCGTAGACCAGGCGTGAGAACGCCGGGATGTGCCAGACGCGGCCGTGGCGCACCAGGCCGGGGAAGCCCACGGACACGCGGTTGTACTCCGGCAGGCCCTTGGTGAGCGCCTTGAGGTTCTCGACCAGGGTCTCCGGCGAGCAGGGGTAGGGCGTAGGGATGCGCACGCGGTCGGTGATCATCGTGCCGTTGGCGTCCAGGACGGATCCCTTCAGGCCGGTGCCGCCCACGTCGATGGCCAGGGTGGTGACGTCGGCCGGCCAGACGGTCACGGTGTCGGGCTTGACTGGCATGGTGATGCTCTCCTCGCTGCGGGCGGTGGTCTAGCTGCTTGGCAGGGTCAGAATCTCGGCCCCCGAGTCGGTGACCGCGATCGTGTGCTCGAACTGGGCTGAGCGCTTGCGGTCGCGGGTGACCACAGTCCAGTCGTCGTCCCAGATCTCGTACTCGATCGTCCCAAGGGTGAGCATAGGCTCAATCGTGAACGTCATGCCGCTTTGCAGCGTCACGTCGAGGTTCGCGTCGTCGTAGTGGGGGACGATGAGGCCGGAGTGGAAGTCCCGGCCGATGCCGTGGCCGGTGAAATCACGCACCACCCCGTACCCGAAGCGGCGGGCGTACGACTCGATCACCCGGCCCACCACATTGAGTTGCCGCCCCGGGGCCACGGCCTTGATCGACCGGCGCAGCGCCTCTGCGGTGCGCTCGACCAGCAGGCGCGACTCCTCGTCCACCTCCCCGGCCAGGAAGGTCGCGTTGGTGTCGCCGTGGTAGCCGCCGATGAAGGCCGTGATGTCGATGTTGACGATGTCGCCGTCCTGGATCACCGTGGAGTCGGGGATCCCGTGGCAGATGACCTCGTTGAGCGAGGTGCACATCGACTTGGGGTAGCCGCGGTAGCCGAGCGTCGACGGGTAGGCGCCGTGGTCGAGCAGGTACTCGTGGCCGATGCGGTCGAGCTCGTCGGTGGTGACGCCGGGCGCCACGGCTCGGCCCGCAGTCGCCAGCGCGTCGGCGGCGATCCGCCCGGCCACGCGCATCGCGGCGAGGGCCTCGGAGCTCTTGACATCGGGCTCCCCGGAGCGCGTCGGCATCGGCCGGTCGACGTATTCCGGTCGCTCGATGGTGGCGGGGACTGCTCGGCGGGGGCCGATCTTCCCCGGGGTCAAGGGCGGCGAGGGCGGCATGGCCGCAAGTGTAGGTGCCGCCCCCAGCGCTAGGGTGGTGGCTTGCCCGCGCACCGCCGAGGAGGACTGGCCATGACAGACGAGCGATCGATCGAAGACTCGTTGTTGCACCCGCAGCCCAAGTGGTACTACAACCTGTTGACCGGGAAGGTCACACAGGACCCGGGTCAGGACCGGATGGGGCCCTACGACACCGAGGACGAAGCGGCACACGCCCTGCAGATCGCCCGCAAGCGCAACGAGGAGTGGCAGGCCGACGACGACGAGTGGAACGGTGCCAAGCCAGCCGAGTGACGCGCCGGCGGCCGGCGCGGCTCCGGCACCGGACCCGTGGTGGCTGCCGGACGTCTCCGGGCTCACGGTTGGGGTCGTGGGCGGAACCGGGGAGCAGGGCAGGGGCCTCGCCTTCCGCTGGGCGGCGGCCGGGCTGCCGGTGGTGATCGGCTCCCGCGACCCTTCGCGGGCCGCCGCTGCAGCCCAGGAGGTGGCGGCCGCGACGGGCGGCGATGTCCGCGGGCTCGGGAACGCCGAGTGTGCTGCTGCCGCCGCCGCGGTGCTCATCGCGGTGCCCTACGCCCATCACCGCCAGACGCTCATGGAACTCGCGGCCGACCTTGCCGGCCGCATCGTCATCGATTGCGTGAACCCGCTGGGGTTCGACGCTCACGGCGCCTACGCCCTGGGGGTGCCCGACGGCTCGGCGGCGGAGGAGGCGGCCGAGGTGCTGTCGGACTCGCGCGTCGTGGCGGCTTTCCACCACGTGTCGGCGAAGCTGCTGGCGGACCCTGCGGTGCTCTCGGTGCCCTCGGACGTCCTGGTGCTGGGCGACGACCGCGATGCCACCGACGTGGTCAGGGCACTGGCCGGGGTGATCCCGGGGATGCGTGGCGTCTACGCCGGCCGGCTGCGCAACGCCCGCCAGGTGGAGGCCATGACGGCCAACCTGATTTCCATCAACCGTCGCTACCGGACCCACTCGTCGATCGCCATCACCGGGCTCTAGGACGGTCCGCGGCGCCCCGCGCTAGACGTCTTCCGTGCACGGCCCTGCCCCCGCGATGGCCAGCGCCGCCAGGTCGCCGGGGCCGAACCCGGTCTGCCAGTCCAGCACGGGTGCCATCAGCTCGGAGGGGTCGGAGCTGTGGCCCAGGCCCACGACGTGGGACAGCTCATGCATGGCCACCAGCCGCATGATGTTGGGGTCGGTATTGGCCTCGTCGGCCGAGTCCAGGCTCACGACGCCGCTGACGTTGTACTCCGCCCCGGTGCCGAGGAGGGTGACCGACGATGGCCCGCCGTGGCCGGCGACCCGTTCGCCGGTCTCCGGCAGCCAACCCACGAGCACGGGCGCCCAACGGTCGCCGTAGCGCTCCGGCTGGAAGGGGCGGCGCTCCAGGTCCACGGTCTCGTCGGTCTCACCGTCGATGATCAGCCGCAGACCAGTCGCCGCCTCAACTGCCGCTGCCGCCTGCACCACGGCGTCGTAGCCACCCGGTGGCGCGTCCTCGACGTTGACGACGATGTGGAGCGGTCGGCAGGGCGAGAATCGGGCCGGCTGGCCGTCCTGGGCCACGTTCATGAACGCGTAGGTCCCCGAGACCCCGGGATCGACGGGGGGCAGCAGCCTGCCCGGCTGCTCCTCAACCCCCGCCGGCGGGAAGTCGCCGCGGCGCGCCGCCGGCGTCTGGTCGGGGAGCTGCAGCGGCGCGGGCGCCGTCTCGTCCGCAGCCGATGGCCCGGCCGCGACGGTGGTCCGGGGCGCCGGCTGCTGCGGGGGCACGCCGCCGGCGCCGGGTCTGGGCTGTTCGCCCACGGTGGACAGCGCTGCGGCGCCCAGGACGGCGACCACCGCCAGGGCGGCTACACCCAGGGCGGCCCGGCGGCGCCCGGCGCGTCCCGGCGGGGACGCGGGAGGCGGGCCCGGGTGCGGACGCTGCGGAGGTGGCAGGACGACGGCCGGCCCGGTCGGCGGGTGGGTCCACCAGGCGTCCGGCGAGGGTTCGTCCATGGTGCCACCTCCTCGCGCGCCGTGTCGGTCCCTCCATCGTAGGACCGGCCGCGAGGAAGGCGTGCGGGTCGCCCGGAGTGGGCGCGCGACGACTGGCTCAGTGGAAGGTGGTCTCGCCGGCGTCGGTGGTGATCCGTGTGCCCTTCTCGCCTGCCATGATCGCCGGCAGATCCTCGAGGGCGCCGATCACGGCCACCCGGCCCGGGTTGTTGCGGGCGAACTCGGCGGCCGCCTCGACCTTGGGCCCCATCGAGCCGGCGGGGAAGTCATAGGCCTCGACGGCATCCGGGGAGATCTCGAAGATCGCCTTCTGCTCCGGGGTGCCCCAGTCCAGGTACACGCCGTCGGCGTCGGTCGCGATCACCAGCAGGTCGGCGTCGAGGTCCTGGGCGAGGACCGCCGACGAGCGGTCCTTGTCGATGACGGCCTCCACCCCCACCAGGTGCTTCTCGTTGAAGTCCCAAGGGCCTTCCAGGGCGGTGTCCTCTGGGAGGTACATCGTCGGGATGCCGCCGCCACCGGTGCACACCACGACCGCGCCCAGGTCCAGAAGGGCCTTGATCGGCCTGATCTCGAAGATCCGCACCGGCACCGGCGAGGGCACGACGCGGCGCCACATGTCCCCGTCCTGCTTGACAGTCCAGCCCTTCTCAGCCGCAAGCCGCTTGGCGTCGGCCTCGGAGTACACCGGCCCCACGAACTTGGTGGGATCGGCCATGGCGGGGTCGTTGGCATCCACCAACGTCATCGTCAGGATCGTGGCGATGGACTTCTCGACGGGCAGGTAGTTTCCCAGCTCCTGCTCGATGAAGTAGCCGATCATGCCCTCGGTCTGGGCGCCCAGGACGTCGAACGGGTAGGTCGAGGCCTCGTCGTAGCTAGAGGCCTGCAGCGACAGCAGGCCTACTTGCGGCCCGTTGCCGTGCGAGATCACCAGCTCGTGCTCCATCGCCACCGGGCTCAGCGCCCGACAGGCGGTGCGCACGTTGTCGCGCTGGTTCTCGACGGTCATCGGCTCGCCGCGCTTCTGTAGCGCGTTGCCCCCCAGTGCCACCACTACCCGCATGCGATCTCCTCTTCTCGACCTTGGTTCGGCAAGGGTGCCACGGTGCCGTGGACCGATGCATGCGGAGCGAAGGGACGGGGCTAGCTGTACTGGTGGTCGGCGTCGGGGTACGTCCCGGCCGCGACCTCCTCGGCCCACTGCTGCACTGCCCCGCCCAGCACGCTGCGCAGGTCCGCGTACTGCTTGACGAACTTCGCCGGGCGGCCGGGCGTGAGGCCCGCCAGGTCCTGCCACACCAGCACCTGGGCGTCCGTCGCGGCTCCGGCGCCGATCCCGATGGTGGGGATTGCCAAAGACCGCGTGACGGCGTCGGCCAGGTCGTGCGGCACGACCTCCAGGACTACCGCGAAGGCACCGGCGGCCTGCAGGTTCTTGGCGTCCTGCATGAGGATCTGACCCGCCTCGCCGCGGCCCTGCACCTTGTACCCGCCCAGGGCGTGCACCGACTGCGGGGTGAGACCCAAGTGGCCCATGACGGGGATGCCGGCGGCCACCAGCGCCTCGATCTGCGGCAGCACGCGGGCCCCGCCCTCGAGCTTGACCGCGTGGGCGCCCGCCTCCTTCATGAACCGGGTGGCGGTGGCCAGCGCCTGCGCGGGGCCCTCCTGGTAGGAGCCGAACGGCAGGTCAGCCACCACCATCGCCCGCCGGGTGCCGCGAACCACGGCCCGGGTGAGGGGGATGAGGTCGTCAACCGTGACGGGGATGGTGGAGTCGTACCCGTACACCACCATCGCTGCGGAGTCGCCCACGAGCATGACCGGGATCCCGGACTCGTCGAACAGCCCAGCGGTGAGCGCGTCGTAGGAGGTGATCATCGGCCACCGGTCACTGGCGGCCTTGGCGGCGGCTAGGTCGTTGACGGTGACGCGGCGGAGGGCGCCCTCGGGGGCGCCGTAGAGGCGGGTGGACATGGTGATCCTCCGAATCTCGAGGCTCCCCGACGGAGTCCCCGGACGCGAACATGGTGACACCTCGGTGCCCATGTGCGCCAGCGGCCCCTGGCAGTGGGTCGTGGGGCTACTGCGCCGGCCGCTCCTCGCGCCAGCGGTTGGTGATGGGCAGCCGGCGGTCGCGGCCGAACGCCTTGTAGGTGATCTTGGTGCCCGGCGGGTACTGGCGGCGCTTGTACTCGGCGAAGTCGATGAGGCGCACGATGCGTTCGACGAGCTCGTGGTCGAAGCCGGCCGCGAGCAACTCCTCCGCGCCGCGGTCGTGCTCGACGTAGGCGTCGAGGATGTCGTCGAGCAGCGCGTAGTCCGGCAGCGAGTCGGTGTCCAACTGGTCCGGGCGGAGCTCGGCCGAGGGCGGCTTGTCGATCGAGTTCGGGGGGATCGGGGCCACCTCGCCCCGGCCCTGCGCGTCGGCGTTGCGCCAGCGCGACAGCTCCCACACCATCGACTTCGGGACGTCCTTGATCGGCGCGAAACCGCCCACCGCGTCCCCGTAGATGGTCGAGTAGCCCACCGCGATCTCGCTCTTGTTGCCGGTGGCCAGCACCAGCGGGCCCTCGGAGTTGCTGATGCCCATGAGGGTGACCCCGCGCACGCGCGCCTGCAGGTTCTCCTCGGCCAACCCGGTCAGGCCCAGGGCCCCGTCGAACGCGGCAACCAGGGGTGCGATCGGAACGGTGCGGTAGCGCAGGCCGGTGCGCCGCGCCAGTTCGGCGGCGTCGTCGCGGGAATGCTGCGACGAGTACTTGCTCGGCATCGAGACCCCGATGACGTGCTCGGCTCCGATGGCGTCGCAGGCGATCGCCGCCACCAGGGCCGAGTCGATTCCCCCGGAGAGGCCGAGCGCGACCGAGCTGAACCCGTTCTTGCGGACGTAGTCGCCAAGGCCCAGCACGAGGGCCCGGTACACCTCCGGGGCATCAGCGAGCTCGGGAGCCACCACGGGTTCCGGCAGCGCCGGGGGCTCCGCCGGTGCGGCGGTGGTGATCTCGGCTCCCCGCGGAGCACCCGCGGCAGGCGGCAGATCGAGGTCCAGCACCAGCAACTGCTCCACGAACTCGTAGGCGCGCGCGAGCACCCGCCCGTCGGCGCCGACGACCATCGAGTCGCCGTCGAACACGAGCTCGTCCTGGCCGCCGACCATGTTGACGTAGGCCAGGGTGCAGCCCGCTTCGGCCGCCCGCCGTCGGCAGAGGTCGAGCCGCAGGTCGTCCTTGGCGCGCTCGTAGGGCGATCCGTTGATGACGACCAGCAGGCCCGCGCCAGCCGCCCGCACGTCGGCGACCGGACCGCCGGGCTGCCACAGGTCCTCGCAGATCGCCAGGGCCACGTCGGTCCCGTTGATGCGCAGCACCAGCCCCTCGGCCCCCGGCACGAAGTAGCGGAACTCGTCGAAGACGCCGTAGTTGGGCAGGTGGTGCTTCGCGTACACGGCGACCACCTCGCCTCCGAAGAGCACCGCTGCGGCGTTCCGGGCACCGCCGCCGGACTCCCCGTCGGCGTCCAGGAAGCCGACGACCACTGCCGCGCCGCCGCACCCCTCGGCCCCCAGCCGCCGCGCCAGTTCCACGATGGCGACGCGGCTGGCCCGCTGGAACGACGATCGCAGGGCCAGGTCCTCGATCGGGTAGCCGGTCAGCATCATCTCCGGGAACACGACCAGATCCGCCCCCGAGGCCACGGCCTCCTTCGTGCGCCCCAACACGATCGCGGCGTTGCCCGCCAGGTCGCCGACCGTCGGGTTCACCTGCGCCAGTGCCAGCCGCATCGTCGTCATGGCGCGATTCTGACAGGACTGCCCCGGGGACGTGCCGTGGCAGACACACGCCGGAAACGTGGCGGTGGCAGGCTAGGCCCATGGACAAGCAGACCGAGTTTGTGCTCCGCGCCATCGAGGAGCGCGACATCCGTTTCGTGCGGCTGTGGTTCACCGACGTGCTCGGCCAGTTGAAGTCCGTCGCCATCGCCCCGGCGGAGCTCGAGGGGGCCTTCGACGAGGGCATCGGCTTCGACGGCTCGTCGATCCAGGGGTTCACCCGCGTCACCGAGGCGGACATGCTGGCCCGGCCGGACCCGTCTACCTTCCAGATCCTCCCGTGGCGCGGCGACAAGGATGCGGTGGCGCGGATGTTCTGCGACATCGCGCTGCCCGACGGCTCGCCCTCCCACGCCGACCCCCGCTGGGTGCTGAAGCGCGGCCTCGACCGGGCCGCCGCGGACGGGTTCACCTTCTACACGCACCCGGAGATCGAGTTCTACCTGCTCAAAGGGCGGCCCGCGGAGGGGCGCCGGCCCAAGCCGGTCGATGACGCCGGCTACTTCGACCACGCCCCGCTCGGACCCGCCCAGGACTTCCGGCGCAGCGCCATCACCACGCTGGAGGACATGGGGATCTCGGTCGAGTTCAGCCACCACGAGGGCGGGCCGGGCCAGCAGGAGATCGACCTGCGCTACGCCGACGCGCTGAGCACCGCGGACAACATCATGACCTTCCGCACCGTCGTCAAAGAGGTCGCCAGCGCGGCGGGGGTCTATGCCACCTTCATGCCCAAACCCTTCCGGGACCACCCCGGGTCGGGCATGCACACGCACCTGAGCCTCTTCGAGGGCGACTCCAACGCCTTCGCCGACGCTGCCGCTCCGATGGGGCTCTCGCGGACGGCGCGGCAGTTCATCGCCGGCCTGCTGGTCCACGCCCCGGAGATGACGGCCATCACCAACCAGTGGGTGAACTCCTACAAGCGGCTGGCGGCCGGCGGCGAGGCCCCGACCTACGTCTGCTGGGGCCACGACAACCGCTCGGCGCTCGTGCGGGTGCCGATGTACAAGCCCCACAAGGGCAACTCGACCCGGATTGAGATTCGCTCGCCGGACTCGGCCTGCAATCCGTACCTGGCCTTCGCGCTCATGCTGGCGGCGGGGCTGAAGGGGGTGCGCGAGGGGTACGAGCTGCCGCCGGAGGCGGAGGATGACGTGTGGTCCCTGACCGACCGCGAGCGCCGCGCGATGGGCCTGGAGCCGCTGCCGAGCAGCCTCAACGGCGCCATCACCGCCATGGAGCGATCGGAGCTGGTCGCCGAGACCCTGGGCGAGCACGTGTTCGACTTCTTCCTGTCGAACAAGCGGGCTGAGTGGTCGGAGTACCGTCGTCAGGTGACTCAGTTCGAGCTCGACCGCTACCTGCGCATCCTCTGAGGGGCCGGCGCCTGGTGATGAGCAAGGTTTCCCGCTCCGGCGATGCGCGCAACTCCGCAGCCCTGGCGGCGGTGGGGTTCAGCGACCTCGGGAAGGCGCGCCAGCTGCTCGACTGCGGGCGCCTCGCCGACCTCCCCGACGATGCCGTCCGAGACTTCGCCACGGCGGCCGACCCGGATCAGGCCCTGCTGATCGTCTCGCGGCTGCTGGACGATCCGGACTGCCCCGCGGACCTGGTGCAGGCCCTGTTCGAGGATTCCGAGCGGCGCCGCCGGCTGCTCGCGGTGCTGGGGGTGAGCGCCGGCCTGGGCGAGGTGCTGCTGCGCCACCCGACGTGGTGGCCGCTCGTGGCCGACGAGGCGCCGGTGCTCACCCGGGCACAGGTGCGCGCTGAGCTGCTGGTCGCCGTGGGTGCGGATCCGCAGGCGGCGGTGCCGGTGGCGTCGGGCACGGCCGACGTGGGGCAGGGAGAGTTCGACCGGGCTGGCCTGCTGCCCGCTGATGCCGGCGGCGACCACTATGTGGCCCTGCGTCGGGCCTACCGGCGCCAACTGCTGCGCATCGTCAACGCGGACCTCAACTCCGGCCTCCCGGTGGTGGACGTCACGGAGTCGCTGAGCGACCTGGCGGACGCCGTCCTGGAGACCTCGCTGGCCATCGCCCGCGCCGAGGTGCCCGGCCATGAGCTCGCTCGGCTGGGCATCGTGGCGATGGGCAAGTGCGGCGGCCTGGAGCTGAACTACCTGTCCGACGTGGACGTCATCTTCGTGGCCGCACCGGCGGCGGGCGCCACCGCGGGAGAGGTGGAGGAGGCATTGCGAGTCGCCACGCGGCTGGCGCAGCGGCTGATGAACGTCACGGTCGCCAGCACCATCGAGGGCTCCATCTGGGAGGTCGACGCGGGCCTGCGCCCCGAGGGCAAGGCGGGCGCTCTGGTCCGCACCCTCGACAGCCATCTGGACTACTACGCCAGATGGGCCAAGACGTGGGAGTTCCAGGCGTTGCTCAAGGCTCGTGCCGCCGCCGGTGACGTTGAGTTGGCGGAGGCCTTCGTCTCCGAGACGCGGCCCGCCGTCTGGAGCGCGTCGCGGCGCCCGGACTTCGTGGCCGACGTGCAGGCGATGCGACGTCGCGTCGAGGCAGCTATCCCGGCCAAGCACGCCGGCCGCGAGCTCAAGCTGGGGGTGGGTGGGCTGCGCGATATCGAGTTCTCGGTGCAGCTGCTGCAGATGGTGCATGGCGCGTCGGACATCACCGTGCGATCCCCGACGACGCTGCGGGCCCTCGAGCAGCTCGCGACCTGGGGCTACGTCGGCCGCGACGACGCGCGCGCCCTGTCCGATGCCTATGCCTTCCAGCGCACGCTGGAGCACCGGCTGCAGCTGCGCAGCCTGCGGCGCACGCACCTGCTCCCAGAGTCGCCGGAGGACATGCGCTGGCTGGGGCGCTCGATCGGCCTGCGGGTCGATCCGGCCGCGGAGCTGGGCAAGCGCTGGCGGGATCTGTCCCGCGACGTGCGACGGCTGCACGAGAAGCTGTTCTACCGTCCGCTGCTGAACGCCGTGGCCAAGCTGGAGCCGGGCCAGGCCCGGCTCACCCCGGAGGCTGCCCGGGATCGCCTCACGCTGCTCGGCTACACCGATCCCGCCGGGGCCCTGCGGCACCTGCAGGCGCTGTCCTCGGGAGTGAGCCGGCGCGCGGCCATCCAGCGCACGCTGCTGCCGGTGCTGCTCGGCTGGTTCGCGTCCGGGCCCGACCCGGATGCCGGGCTGCTGGGTTTCCGGCAGGTCAGCGACACCTTGGGCTCCACGCCCTGGTACCTGCGCCTGCTGCGCGACGAGTCCGCCGTGGCCCAGCGGCTGGCGCTGCTGCTGTCCACCTCTCGGTACGCCTCCGAGCTGCTCACCAGGGCGCCGGAGGCGGTGTCGATGCTGGCTGACACCGATGAGCTGATGCCGCAGCCCAAACAGGCGTTGGTGGACGAGGCGCGATCACTCGCAGCGCGTCACCAGGGCACGGAGCAGGCCGCCGCAGCCGTGCGCGGACTGCGCCGCCGCGAGCTCTTCCGCATCGCCGCCGCAGATCTGCTCGGCCTGCTGGCGGTGGAGGAGGTCGCGGCCGCGCTGTCCGACGTCGCCGACGCCACCGTGGACGCGGCGCTGGGCTCGGCCGTCGCCCGCGTCGAGGCCGAGCTGGGCGAGCCGCTGCCCACCCGGGTCCTGGTGGTGGCCATGGGCAGGCTGGGCGGCAGGGACCTGTCGTACGCCTCCGACGCCGACGTGATGTACGTCCACGACCCGCTTCCCGGCGCCGACGAGGTGGCGGCGACCCGCGCCGCCACTGCCGTCGTCAAGGCGTTGCGGGCCAGCCTGTCCGTGGCCAGCGTGGAGCCGCCGTTGGCCCTTGACGCAGATCTGCGCCCGGAAGGCCGGCAGGGGCCGCTCGTGCGTACCCTGGCCAGCTATCGCGCCTACTACGAGCGCTATTCGGCGCCGTGGGAGGCCCAGGCGCTGCTGCGGGCCCGGCCGCTCGCCGGCGACGATGAGCTGGCCGCTCAGTTCGTGCAGCTGATCGACCCCGTTCGCTATCCCGCGGCCGGCCTGTCCGCCGCAGACGTCGTGGGCGTCCGCCGGCTGAAGGCTCGCATGGAGTCGGAGCGGCTGCCGCGAGGGGTGGATCCGCGCCGGCACACCAAGCTCGGGCCGGGCGGCCTCAGCGACGTCGAGTGGGTGGTGCAACTGCTGCAGCAGGAGCACGGTGCCGCCTTGGCTCCGCTGCGCACGACCGCCACCGTGCCCGCGATGGCGGCCGCGGTGGCGGCAGGGCTGATCGACGGTGAGGACGCCGAGGTGCTGCTGGAGTCCTGGCGTCTCGCCTCGCGGGTGCGCAACGCGATCACGCTGGTGCTGGGGAAGCCGGGGGACGCGATCCCGAACGACGTGCGCGATGTCGGCTCGGTGTCACGCGTGCTGGGATATGAGGCCGGTCAGAGCTCGGACATGGTGGAGGACTACCTGCGCACCACCCGGCGGGCGCGGCGGGTGTTCGACCGCCTCTTCTACGGGATCAGCGAGACGGGGTGAAAGAGGGCTGCGGCGGGAAGTCCCCGGCGCCGGCGCCTCGGGGCGCGCTGTCCGCGGCCAGCGGGAATTCGTCGGCTGCGTACATGGCGCCGTCGGCGAGCACGACCGCCCCCGCGTAGCCCGCGAAGCCGGCCACCCACTCGATGCCGCCGGTGCCCTTGAGCAGCCCGACCGTCGCGAACGCGTCGGCCCACGCCAGCCGCGGGCCGACGACGCTGAAGGAGGCTGCCCCTGCCGCGCC
>CAYYRC010000002.1:15431-91662 GCA_964474045.1 uncultured Actinomycetes bacterium | reverse complement strand
CTGCCGCGCCGGTCGCCGCTCCCGGGGGGACCAGCACGTGGTCGCCGCGCTCGTAGCGCCCGCTGGTGGCCAGCGCGCCCTCGACGACCTCAACGAGCGCACGCGGGCTGGCGGGGTCGGCAGGATCGAGGATGGCGAAGCGCCACGGCCGGTCGTCCGGATGCCCGCCCAGGATGCGCCAGTCACCGCCGATACCCAGCGCGAAGCGCTCGATCCCCGCCGCGATGAGCTGATCGGCGGCCTGATCGATCGCCCAACCCTTGACATAGCCTGCGAGATCGAGCGGTCCCGCCGGTCCGGCGGGCCGCGAGCTGAACATGCCGCCGCTCGCCGTTTCGAGCCACTCGCAGGCGGCCAGCACATGGCGGAGCTCCGCGCTCGGGTCCGGGACCTCGCCGCGTTCGAAGCGACTGACCTCCGAATCCGACCGGTAGGACGAGAGGCGGGCCTCCACGGATTCGAACGCCTCGGCCGCCAGGCGCCGCCCGGTGTCGGCGTCGATCGGGTCGGCGGTCACCAGCGAGGCCCAGGAGCCCATGGTCGGCCAGGCGCGGCGGGCGAGTGCCGGCATTGTCGATCAGGCCCGGTCGAGGATCGCCTGCAGCGAGCGCCGGTACCCCTCGGAGGTCACCGTGGCGCCGCTCACGCCGTCGAATGAGGCGTCGCCGGCGGCGATCACCTGCTTCTCGAGCACGGGTACGGCGCGGGCGTTGATCATCACGGACTTGCGGTCGCCGTCGGGGGTCTGGATGGTGCGCACTGCGCAGACCTTGCCGTTGACTACCGTGGCCGCGACCTGGACCGGTCCCCACTGCGTGTTGGCCACTGGGCCGGTGACCTCGGATCCGCTGCAGCTGCCGGTGCTGCCGCTCGATCCGGAGGACCCCGTGCTGCCCGAGGAGCCGGTGCTGCCCGACGAACCTGACGAGCCCGACGAACCTGACGAGCCCGACGAACCTGACGAGCCCGGGCGCCCGGCGGCGGACCCGGCCCCGCTGCCGTTGAGGAACCTGTCCAAGAGTTGCTCGGGGCTGTCCTCGGAGTCCTCGGAGTCGTCGGTGCGGCCTGGGACCTCAAACCCCTCCGAGGCGTCCGAGTCGTCGCCGCCGGCATCGGCGCTGCCCTGTGGGGCCGCGGCGGTGGTGGGCTCCGCTGCAGAGGCGACCGCCCCGCCATCGCCAGCCGCGCCGGCGGATGCCGCAACCGCGACAGCCGCCGTGCCGACCAGTACAGCCGGCGCAATGCGTCGAAAGAGATTGGCCATGATCAGTACACGTACCTCTCGGTGTGGATGGCGGAAGCTGGCATGCCGGCGGCGCGCAGACCGCGCATCGCGGCGCGCGTCATTCCCGTGGGGCCGCAGATGAAGGCGGTGCGCCCCTGCAGGTCCGGCACGAGGTGGGTGAGGGCACCAGCACCCAGGGGGTCGTGGGGGGCCAGCGACACCCGGGAACCGGCGACGACGTGCAGTCGGCCACCGAGGCTCACCACCAGCTGCTCGAGCTCGGTGAGGAACCAGGCGTCGGAGGTCTTCGAGACCCGCACGATCACTTCGGGGCGCTGCCACGGCGCCACGTCTTCGAGGATCGCCCGGATCGGCGCCACCCCGGAGCCCCCGCCGATGAGCAGGACCGGCGCGCCGCCGGCCCGGTCGGCCGTGAAGGTGCCGTAGGGGCCCTCCAGCCACACCCGCGTGCCGACCCGGATGCGGCCGAAGTCGCGGGCGTCGTCGCCGACGTCGAAAGTGAAGCGCAGGCCGTCGGCGAAGGGTGCCGCGGACACGGAGTAGGGGTGCGACTGCCACCACAGGCCCCGGAGCCCGAAGCGCAGGGAGTAGTACTGGCCGGCCGCCGCCCGCTGGCCGCGCAGCCCGCGACCGCCGACCCAGATCGACAGTGCCCCGTCGGGCAGCCGCTCCATCCCCGTCACCTTCACCGGGTGCAGCAGCGACGACAGCAGCGGGCGCAGGCGGCTGTACATGATGAGCCAGGCGACGACCGCGTAGAGCGCGATCCACCAGGCGCGGGCGACGGCATTGTCGGCGAAGTCCGACCCCTGCACCAGCACGTGCCCCAGAGCCAGCGCAACCGACAGGTAGCCCAGCACATGCAGGTAGTACCAGGTCTCATAGGCCATGCGGTTCTTGATCCGGCGCCAGGACGTCAGGCTCACCAGCGCCATGAGTGCGCCGGCGGCCATGGCAGCCGGCATCCAGGACTCACCGAAGAGCCAGGCGACTTCGCCCCAGGGCGTCTGGCCGGAGCGCAGCGCGTAGGCCCAGATCAGCGTCACGAAGTGCAGCAGCAGCGCGAAGGCGGCGATCATGCCGGTCCAGCGGTGCCAGCCCAGCATGCGGTCCAGCCCGTAGCGTCGCTCCAGGCTGGCGGGCCGGGCCGCCAGCGCCAAGCCACCCAGGGCGGCGAGGCCGGCGGCCAGTCCGGCGAGCTGGCCGACTCCGGTGAGCGCCCCGCCGAACGATCCCGTGATGGTGCTGGCGCCGCCGTCGAAGACCCACAGCAGCACCGCCGTCAGCGGCACTCCCAGGGTGATGAAGAACAGATCGGTTCCCAGCAGCCGGCTGCGCCGGGGACGCGCCATGCGCCGGGGGGCGGCCGGCGGCGGGGCGGCTGGCGGCGGGGCCGCCGATCCGGTCGGGGCTGGGATGGTGGTTGCCATGGCCGCAATCCTGCCCGCCCGGGGCCGGGCTGGGCATCGGCCGCCGGGAGACTCTTGCCGCTGCTGCGGTCGGGTGAGGCCGGGTACTCCGCCAGGAGTAGGACCGTGCCCGGGTCGGTGCTCCGGACGGTCAGCGAGGGCGGCCCGGGCGCACCAGCCCGCTCTCGTACGCCAGGGCCACCAACTGCGCCCGGTCCCGCGCTCCCGTCTTGGTCAGGATGCGGCTGACGTGGGTCTTCACCGTGAGCGGGCTGACCACCAGGGAGCTGGCGATCTCGTCGTTGCTCATGCCCTGCGAGACCAGTCGCAGCACGTCGAGCTCGCGGGCGGTCAGGGCCCCCAGGGCGGCGGGGGCACGCTCGGCGTGCTCGGGTTGCGCCAGCACGCGCTCCACCACCGAGCGGGTGGCGGCCGGCGACAGCAGCGCGTCGCCGGCCGCCACGGTCCGCACCGCGCGGACGATCTCGGCCGGGTCGGCGTCCTTGGCCAGGAACCCGCTGGCGCCCGCGCGAAGTGCGGCGATGACGTTGTCGTCCACCTCGAAGGTGGTGAGGATCAAGACCCGGACGCCGGCGAGGTCCTCGTCCGAGGCGATCTCGGCGGTGGCCTGGATCCCGTCCATGTCCGGCATCCGGATGTCCATCACCACGACGTCGGCCTGCCGGTCCCGGACGAGTTCCAGGGCCTCGCGCCCGGTACCGGCCTCGCCGACGACGTCGATGCCCTCCTCGGCTCCGAAAAGGTTGCCCAGGGCGGAGCGCAGCAGCGGCTGGTCGTCGGCGATCACGAGACGGATGGTCATGTTGGGCTCCCACTCGGGTTCTGGTCCTGCGGCAGTGCCGCCTGCACGATGAAGCCGGCGCCGGCCGGCGCCGGGGCGGCCTCGAAGAAGCCGCCGAGGGCGTCGACCCGCGAGCGCAGGCCTTCCAGCCCGATGCCGGGCGCCCCCGCCCTCGGGGGCGCCGATCCGGGGGCGTTGGCCACGCTCACGAGCAGCCGGCCGTCTTCGGTCGAGACGCGCACCTCAGTTGCGGCATCCGCCCCAGCGTGCTTGACGACGTTGGTCAGCCCCTCCTGCACCAGCCGGTAGGCCAGCAGGCCAACACCGCTGCTGATCGGCGCGCCGGAGGCAACCGACCAGCGCAGGGTCACCGGCAGGCCGGTAGCGGCGACGCGCTCGACCAGGCCCGCGATGTCGTCCAACCCCGGCACGGGTGCGCGATCGCCCTCGCCGCCCGCGCCGCGGTCCCCTCGCAGCAGCGCAAGCGTGTTGCGCAGCTCGTCCACGGCGGCGGCGCCGGCGGACTTCGCCTCGGCCAGTGCGCGCTCGGCTCGCTCCGGATGGGTGGCGAGCAGGTGCGAGGCGACGCCGACCTGCATGTTCACCACAGTGAGGCTATGCGCAAGGACGTCGTGCAGGTCGCGCGCCAACGCGACGCGCTCGTCTGCCAGGGCCCGCTCAGTCTGCGCCGCCTGTTCGGCCTCCGCCTGTTTCAGTCGAGCCTCGACCTCGCGCAGGTAGGCACGTCGGCTGCGGGTGGCCGCCGCCGAGAGCAGCGGGACCAGCACCGCGACGAGGATGAACAGCAGCGTCAGGAAGCCCGACCCGTCACGTCCCGCCAGCGCTGCGGCCACGATGACCGAGATCGTGGCCGCCCCGGCGGTGATACCAGCCGCCAGCCAGCCCCTCTCGACGGCGAGGGAATAGACCGCCAGCGCAAACGCGATCGTCACCGCGATCGGCAGCCCCAGCACCAGGGCGCCGACCACGGCCGATGCGGTGGTGAGGGCGATGCCCGCCCACGGCCAGCGCCGTCGCAGCAGCACCCCAAGGGCGGCAAGCGCCGCCGTCACGCCGACGATGGCGAGCACGCCCAGGGTCGCCTGTTGCAGCGCGTGGTGGCCCAGCTGGTCGTCGCCGGTCAAGCCGGGCGGCAGGCCGTCGGAGTACTCCCACTGCTCGCCGAAATCGTCGTCGGGACCCGAGCCGCGCGACTGCGGGCGGACATCGAAGTGCTCGCTGGGCGAGCCGAGCGCCCAGATCGCCTCGGCCACGACGGCGAAGAAGATCCCGGCGGCGAGCAGCGCGTCCAGCAGGGTCTCCACGCGGCCGCGCCGGGGAGTGCCCGCCGGGGCGCCCGGCGCGCGCGCAGGCGTGCCCATGCCGCGGGTCATGTTGACAGGCTAGGGGCAGCGGCCCGCTGCGCGCGTCCGACTGTGGGGTGAGTTGGGTAGTCGCCGCGGGACCACCGGGACTACTCCCCGAGGTGTACCCAGCCCTGGTTGCCGCCGGCCGCGTCGCCGCCACACGCCCCGCGAACTGGGCTAGTCTTCGGTCCACCTATCAGCGGTGCCGTTACCCGCACCCCGACCATCGGAGCTCACACATGAAGGCAAGCACCTTCGCCACCGCGGCGATCACGATCGTCGCCGCCGGGTCGCTGGCCGCGTGCGGCTCGGGCAGCGCCAGCGACGCCGCCAGCGCGGCCAAGTCGGCGGCCGGCAACGCTGCCTCGGCGGCCTCGTCCGCGGTGGCCCAGGCCACGAGCGCTGCAGCCCAGGCAACGAGCGCGGCCGCCTCCGCCGCGTCGGCGGCCTCCTCGGCCGTCGCGAGCGCCACCTCCGCGGCCCCCGCCGGCGGCGGCACCCTCCCCGCCCCGCCGCCTGGCGCGAACACCCTGCAGCAGCAGGACATCCAGGGGGTTGCCTATGGCCGGTACTCGACAGGTGAGACCGCGGCCCAGGTTGTGACCTTCTACACGACCGCTTTTCAGGGCGAGGGCTACGCTGTCAGTGGCTCCGGCGGTGGCGGCTCGGGTGCTGGCGCGCAGTTCTCGAAGTCCGGCTCCTACGCGGCGGTCTCGGCCGGAGGAGCGCCCGGCGGCACCACCTATTTCGAGGTGTGCGTCGGAGCCAACCAGCAGGTCGTCTCCAACTGCGAGAACCTGGGCCAGAACAACAACAACCAGAACAACAACTAGCGCTGAGAGGCCCCGAATCTGCAGGCGTTTGTCAGCCAAGAACGGCGTCTCCGGGCTCTTTAGCTGACAAACCCCTGCAGTTTCGGCGGGGGAGGGCGCCGCCCGCGCAGCCCCGCAGGCTCAGACGTGGTCCACGACGATGTCCAGGCGGGCATCGTCGAGGTACGCGCTCCAGCCGCAGGCCCGTACCGTGTCAAGCAGCGCGCGAGGGCTCCGCGGCCGGCGGCGCGACAGCAGCAGCGAGCGCACCAGCCGCCCCTTGGTGGCCTTGTTGTGGTGGCTGACGGCGGTCCGCGCGCCGCCGTCGGCTGGATCCTGCTGCCAGACCTTGCCCACGACGACCCGGTCGCGCAGGCCGACCGGGATGGGCCAGAGCGCGGTGTAGGGGCCCGAGCGCAGATCCAGGATGAGTTCCGGGTCGGCTGCCTGGAGCAGCGATCCCACAGGTTCGCGCCACAGCGCGGCGAGCGGGGGCAGCCCCGGCAGCGCAGTGCCGGCCGACAGCCGATAGGCCGGGATCGGCTCGCCCAGCGCCACCGCGCCGAACAGAGCTGAGGCGACCCAGACCGACGCGTCCGCACGCCGGCGTGCGCCGCGGGGAAGGCTCTGTGCTGCCAGCGCGTCGAACAGCACCCCGGTGTAGACCAGGCGGGCTGGAGCGGCAGGGGCAGTCGGCAGCTCCGCGTCGAGCGCGACCAGGTCTGCTTGGGCGGCCGAGATGCCCAGGACCTCGCGGGCGCGCTCGGGGTCGTCGCGACACAGCGGCACCAGCGCCGCGAGTACGTCGGCGGTGGGGGAGCGCAGGGGCTCGGGCCGATCCGTCAGGTCCAGCGGCGGACCACTGCGGGGGCGTCGCTTCGTCTCCGATGGCGGCAGCAGGACCAGCACGGCGCCATTGTCGCGCAGCGTCGCGCGCTGCTCGGCTCAGGGCTGGCGGTCCAGGCTGCTCGACAGCTCGTCCACGAGCAGGTCCACGACCTGGCGCAAATCGCCGCCGGTCGCCTGCGCCACCGCCCGCTGCCGGGCGTACGACGCGCCACCCTCGACGATCGTCGGGATCAGCGCGAGCTCGTCGGCGCAGCCCAGCTGCTCGGCCACCGGCGTCAGCCGCTCCAACAGCTCGGCGAGGTCGTCGCTCACCAGCCGCTCGTCGTTGTCCGCGGAGGTGATGATGATGGCGTCCATGCCGTAGCGGGCGGCCCGCCATTTGTTCTCCTGGACGTGCCACGGTGGCAGCGTCGGCAGCCGCTCACCTGCCGCCAGCCGGGAGTCGAGGTCCACCAGCAGGCAGTGCGTGAGCGCCGTCGTGGCAGCCACGAACTCGAAGCTGGGCATGGCGTCGCAGATGCGGGTCTCGATCGTCCCCAGCCGCGGTGAGGGCCGGATGTCCCAGCGGATCTCGTTGATGACGTCGATGACGCCGGTCGTGGTCAGGTCCTCGACGTACTTCTCGTACTCGGACCAGGCCGCGAACTGGAAGGGCAGGCCAGCCGTCGGGAGCTGTTGGAAGAGCAGCGCTCGGTTGGAGGCATAGCCGGTGTCCTCGCCCTCGTAGAAGGGCGACGAGGCAGACAGTGCCTGCAGGTGCGGGAAGTAGCGCAGCATCGAGTCCAGCACGGGCATCACGCGGTCTCGGTCGGGCATCCCCACATGCACGTGCACGCCGTAGATCACCATCTGCTGGCCCCACCACCGGGTGCGGTCCATGAGGGTGTCGTAGCGCTGGGCGGACGTGACCTTCTGCGCCTCCGACTCGGCGAAGGGGTGCATCCCGGCGCTGAACAGCCGCAGGCCCAAGTCCCCGGCTGCCTCGCGCAGCGCGCGCATCCCGCCGGCCAGCTGCGCCATCGCCTCCGGCACGCTCCGACAGATCGGGGTCACCAGCTCGGCGGTATTGCGCAGCAGCTCCCGATGCACGACGCCGGAGTCCACGAGGTCGCCGACGAGGCCGAGCACCTCGTCCGCCCGCGAGGCCAGGTCCCCGGTGCTCTCATCGACCAGGGCGATTTCCCATTCGACGCCCAGCGTCGGGGCCGGCGAGGCCGCGAAGGCGATATCCATGGCCACAGCATGGCCGTTCGGCGCCGAAGATGCCGTGCCCCTCGGGGTATGCGGGCCGTCAGCGTACGATTGGGCATCGCGCAGGAGGGATCAGGCAGATGCAACTGGACGAGGAAGCCACCGCAGAGGCTCTGCGCCGGCTGCGGCGCGCGCACGGTCAGCTGGGCGGCGTCGTCCGGATGCTGGAGGAGGGCCGGGACTGCCGGGATCTGGTCACGCAGCTGGCCGCCGTGTCCAGCGCCCTGGATCGGGCTGGTTTCTCGATCGTGGCCAGTGGCCTGCGCCAGTGCATGCAGGACCCCGAAGCAGGTATCGACCAGAAAGAGCTCGAGCGGCTGTTCCTGGCCCTCGCCTAGCTGCTGCTGGGGGAACTGCTCGGGACCGCGGAGGGGCTGGTGCCGCCACCCGCGGCCAGCTGCTTGTTGATGTCTATGAGTGAGGTCGTGTAGGACGGGTCGGTGTTGTTGAAGTAGTCGACGATCACGATGTTGACCGGCAGCGCCTGGGTGATGCGCCAGTCCTGGATTTGGGTCGGGACGGCGTTGTTGGACTTCTCCGCGTAGGCGTACAGGGAGCAGTCCGGCTGGGTGTCCTGGATGCAGCGCACGAAGGTCGCCGGCTGGAAGGTCAGCTGCATCTGGTTGACGAAGAAGCCGCACCAGTTGTTGCCTTGGCTGACGTCTTTGCCGTCGCCGGCGCACTGCTGCGGGTTGGCCGCCAGGCGCTGCTGGCGTTCCACCAATTGCTGTTGATTGTCGCTGACGGACGTGGCCGGGTCCTCGGTGTTGGGCCACTGGCTCATGATCGCGTCGTTGCGCTCGAAGTAGCAGGGGTCGGCAGGCAGCGTCCCGTTGGGCACGAGCACCACCAGGTTCGAGCCGGCGTCCCACGCCTGGCCCAGGGTGACGCCGCTGAGCTTGGCCGGGGTGAGCTGGAGCTTGTCGGCGTTCCAGGAGCTGTCACACACCGGGCTGGCGCCTGTTGGTGCGTAGTTCTTCAGCAGCGACTGAAGGCCCGTGTAGAAGTAGGTCTTGTCGGCGTCTTTGGCCAGGTCGATGTGCTGGAAGTCCAGGATCACCTGCTCCTTCGGATGGGACTCGGCGAAGGTGAGGATCTCGTCCAGAGCTCCCTTGAGCGGGGTGGACACGAACTCGTGCTCCAGCACGAACGGGATCTGTGCCGGATCCGCGGACGGGGCGGGCGAAGTTGTGGTGGAGCTGTCGCTGCGGGGGATCGACACCCGCAGGTCCAGGTAGCGGATGCCGGCCTGGAGTTGTGCAGTCAGGTTCTGGTCCTGTGCCCGGTACATCCCCGCCGCCGCGCAGGGGTTGGTCGCACTGATCGCGTCGATGCCGACGTTGGTGCCCGCTGCCGGCACCAACGGGCACGGCGCGTTGACGTTGATGCCGTAGGAGCCGGAGTCGTGCGTGCCGGGGATGACAAGCTTGCCCAGCGGGGTGTCGGGATGGTCGGCGTACACCGCCTCCATCCACCGGTCCGGGCCCAGCGCCGCGGCCGACGCCGACGAGTTCGCGGGCTCGGCGCCATTGCCCCCGCCGCAGGCGGCGAGCCCGAGCGCGAGCCCTCCGGCCACGACCACCGCTGCTCCCGGGCGGACGAAACTCCGTGCCGACATGGTGCCTCCGCGTCGTCGGTTCCAACGTGCTGACGTTGCGGGACTCTACTACCGGGCGGGGCTCGACACCGCCGGACTGCCCGGGCCGTCGTCGCGGACCGCCAGGATCATCTCGATGGCCTCCTCGGCTGCGTCCAGCATCGCCAGGTGTCCCTGCCCCGGCACGACCGACAGCCGCGAGTTGGGCAGCAGCGCGGCCATCCGCTCGCCATGGGACAGCGGGATCACCAGGTCGTCGTCGCCGTGCCACAGGTACACCGGTGTGGTGATGTCGGCGACGTCGAACCCCCACCAGCGGCTGAACAGCACGGCGTCGTACGCCATCGCTCGGAACGACACGCGACCGGCCGACAACAGGTCGTCGACGAACATCTGGCGCATCTCCGGCCGTGCCAGCAGCTCCCGGTCCGACCGCGGCCCCACCGCGAGGTAGACATCGAAAGCCCGGTCGGCCACCGGCGCCGCCACCCGCAGGCCCAGGCTCATGAGCGCCGCCACCGGCTCCCGCACCAGGGTCAGCAGTGGGCTGACCTTGCGCAGCAAGGGGATGATGCCGCTGCCGCTGGGCACCTTCTCCGGCCCGGCGCTGGGGCCCACACCGCCCAGCACTGCGGCGGCGACCACGCGATCGGGGAGCGCGGCGCAGACCGCGAGCACGTATGGGCCACCCCCAGACAGCCCTATGAGCCCCACCTGTGTCAGCTCCAGGGCGTCGAGGACCTGTTCGACGTCGGCGGCGAAGCCGATGATGCGGTCGTAGTGGTGCGGGCTGGAATGGCCCACTCCGGGTCGTTCGACGCCGATGATGCGGACCCCGGTGGCGTCGGCGAACTCGATGGCTGCGGGCGGCACCTGCCGGCGTGCGCCGGGGGTGCCGTGGAACCACAGGATGGGGAAGCCGTCGGCCGGGCCGAACTCGGCCAGGCTGAGGGCTCGGCCGTCCGCCAGGGTGACGACCCGGGAGCGCCAAGGGTCCATACTCGCCAGTATGCGCCCGGACTGGGGGACGCCACGAAGAAGCCCCCGGTACCGCGTTTCCGCAGACCGGGGGCGCCTTCGTCGCAGCCGCGTCAGCGACTAGATGTCGTAGTAGAGCTCGAACTCGTGCGGGTGCGGACGCAGTCGCATGGGGTCGACCTCGTTGGAGCGCTTGTAGTCCAGCCAGGTCTCGATCAGGTCCTCGGTGAACACGTTGCCGGCCTGCAGGTACTCGCTGTCGGCTTCCAGCGCGTCCAGCGCGCCCTCGAGGCTGGCCGGCACCTGCGGGATGTCGGCGGCTTCCTCAGGGGCGAGCTCGTACAGGTCCTTGTCCACCGGCTCGCGGGGCTCGATCTTGTTCTTGATGCCGTCGAGGCCGGCCATGAGCATCGCCGAGAACGCCAGGTACGGGTTGCTCGACGGGTCCGGGACGCGGAACTCGAGGCGCTTGGCCTTGGGGTTGCTGCCGGTGATCGGGATGCGGATGCAGGCCGAACGGTTGCGCTGCGAGTACACCAGGTTGACCGGGGCCTCGAAGCCGGGCACCAGCCGGTGGTAGGAGTTGACCGTCGGGTTGGTGAACGCCAGCAGGCTGGGGGCGTGCGCCAGCAGGCCGCCGATGTACCAGCGGGCCTCGTCGGACAGCTGGGCGTACCCGGTCTCGTCGAAGAACAGCGGCTGGCCGTCCTTCCACAGCGACTGGTGGCAGTGCATGCCGGAGCCGTTGTCGCCGAACAGCGGCTTGGGCATGAAAGTCGCCGACTTGCCGGCCTGCCAGGCGACGTTCTTGATGACGTACTTGAACAGCATGAGCTGGTCGGCGGCGTGCAGGAGCGAGTTGAACTTGTAGTTGATCTCGGCCTGGCCACCCGTGCCGACCTCGTGGTGGGCGCGCTCGACGTCCAGCCCGACCTCGGCCAGCGTCAGCGACATCTTGTCGCGCAGGTCGGCGTAGTGGTCAACCGGCGGGACCGGGAAGTAGCCGCCCTTGTAGGCGGTCTTGTAACCAAGGTTGCCGCCCTCCTCCTCGCGACCGGAGTTCCACTTGCCCTCGATCGAGTCGAGGAAGTAGTAGCCGGCGTTGGACTTGGTCTCGAACCGGACGTCGTCGAAGACGTAGAACTCGGCCTCGGCGCCGAAGTAGGCGGTGTCGCCGATGCCGGTCGACTTCAGGTAGGCCTCGGCCTTCGCGGCGATCTGGCGCGGGTCGCGGCTGTAGGGCTCGTCGGTGAACGGGTCGCGGATGGACATGTTCATGACCAGCGTCTTCTCGGCCCGGAAGGGGTCCACGAACGCGGTGGCAACGTCGGGCACCAGCTTCATGTCCGACTCATGGATCGCCTGGAAGCCGCGGATCGACGACCCGTCGAACATCTGGCCCTCGCTGAAGAAGTCCTCGTCCACGGACGCTGCGGGCACGTTGAAGTGCTGCATGACGCCGGGCAGGTCGCAGAACCGGATATCGATGAACTTCACATCGTTATCCCGAACGTACGACATCACCTCGTCGGGGTTGGTGAACATCCACTCTCCTTATTCGGTTGGCCGCACCGCCGGTGCAGCTTCGGTAGGCGTCGACGGCCACAGGCGCTGATCGCTCAGCTCAGCCCCGACTTGCCGCCGAGACTCCAACAGCCTAGGGTCCGCGCCTTTGGCGGGTGCGGGCCCCCTCGCTCGTCGGCGACGCTACGCAGCCCTGATTGCCCGGCAGTGTCCCGAATGTTGCCGACGTGTAACAGGTTCGGCGGAACGGCGGCCTCCGCAGGCCGCAGTTACCCTAGGCGCATGGACCGCAGGGACGTGGCGTCTTGGCTCCAGGGGCCCAAGCAGGCGCTGGAGGACCAGGGCTATGACTTCGGCTACAAAGGGGAGCGGCTGGGGCTGCCGCCGGAAGGGCCCGGCTCGGTGGCGCCGATGGGGCGGCGGCTCCTGGCGCTCGTCGTCGACTGGCTCGCGTCAGTGCTCATCGCCCAGCTGTTCTTCGCCCGCGACGGCCGGGTGGCCCCCTGGGCGACGATGGGCGTCTTCGCGTTCATGACCATCGTCCTGCTGACCTTCGGCGGGTCCTCGTTCGGCCAGCGGCTGTTCGGCGTGCGGGTCGTCAGCGTGCCCGGCAGCGGCGCGCTGCCGTTCCACCGTGTGGTCATCCGGACGGTGCTGCTGTGCCTGGTGGTGCCGCCGCTGATCTGGGACCGGGACCAGCGCGGTCTGCACGACAAGGCCGCCCGCAGCGTGGCCGTGCTCTTCCGCTAGCCCCGGCGCAAACTGCAGGCCTTTGTCAGCCAAGGGAGAGCCGGCCGGCGGTTTTGGCTGACAAAGGCCTGCAGTTTCGGGTCAGCAGGGGGGTTGCTGGTCCGCGGCCGGGCCGGGCCTGCCCGCTGCGGGATGGGGTGTTAGCGCTGGTTCTTGGGCGTGCGCGCGGCGCGGCCGCTCTTGGGAAGCGGGCCCTTGGGGATGGGGACCGGGTTGGACATGCGCTGTGCGGCGTCGAGCTTCCGCCGCACCTCGGTCACCTCCGCCGGTCGCAGCACCTTGGGCATCTTGCCCAGGGTGCGCTGCAGCTTGGGCAGCGGCACCTCGCCGTCGCCGTCCCCGACGTAGATCTCCGTGATGGGGGTGTCCGGCACCCAGCGCTCGGTCTTCTTGCGCTGGTTGGCCATCAGGTGCTTGATCCGGCTCGGCGCGCCCTCGCCCACGAGGATCACCCCGGGTCGGCCGATCACCATGTGGATCAGGTCCTCGTTCTTGGTCACCGCCACGGCCGGGGTGGTGAACCAGGTACCGCGCATGGAGTCCAGCACTGCCGCCGCGGCGCCGGTCTGCCCCGCGATCTCGGAGTACGCCGCCCGCTCGGCGCGACGGCCGAAGACGAAGCTGGTGGCGAGCAGCGCGACCGACACCCCCAGCACGATGACGAGCACCTTGGTGATGGTGCCCACCGGCAGCAACAGGGCGCCGACGACGAAGACGACCAGAATCCCCAGGAAGATTGCTGCCAGGATCCAGCCGATCTTGGGATCGCTGCGCCTGGCGATCTGGTAGGTCTGGCGGATCGTCGTCCACCAGCGCGTCTTGTTGCCGGACTTCTTCTCGTTGCCAGCCATGGCGGCAAGCGTACGACACGCTGGGGCTGCGCCCCCTCGTTCCCTGGTGCGAGCCGCTCGCGCCGCTAGGGTCCCAATCATGGTGCTGTCCGACCCGGTGGTCGTCCCCGCTGTGGCGGTCGATGCCTATCGGCGGTCGGTGGCTGCGCTGCGGGCGGAGCTGGAGTCGCGGGGCAACCTCGGCGCCGAGTTCCTGACTGCGGCCATCATCTGGCACTTGAACGATGATCACTCGCGGGACCTGCTCACGGCGGCCGGAACGTCGCCGCACATGATCGCCGAGCGGGCGGCGCGCCTGGCCGAGCAGTTCCAGCCCCGGGCGGCGGCAACCGCGACCACGCCGTGGCACGACGTCGACATCCTGCTGCGCCAACAGATCGACATCGCCTGGTGGTCCGCCACCCCGGACTTCCGCACGGTGTCGGCCGTGGAGAGCTCCGCGGAGCTGGTGGACATGCTGGACCTCCAGCGCCGCGGCGAAGCTCGCTTCGAGTTCCAGCTGGCGTCAGATCAACTGGTCCCCCGGATGCGCAACTACGCCGTGCGCCGCTGGTTCCCGGACTCCTCCCCGGGCACCCCGGGCCCCAGTTACCCCTATGCGCGCCCGGCCATGGTCGGGCTGCTCAACGCGGTCGCCGACGATTTCGCGACCGCGCTCCAACGCGGCCGCCCTGACGAGCCACGCCCCCCACTCTGGGTCAACTGCATCACCCGGGCCGTGGAGGACCAGTGTCGACTGCAGGAGCTGGGCTTCTCGGCGCACCTGCCCAGCGCCCACTGCCGCGGCTGGGCGGCAGACCTGGAGGTCGCGTGGCTCGAACGCTTCGGCGCGCGGGGTGCGCTGGTGGAGGTGCTGCAGGACTACCAGCGGCGCGGCCTCGTGAACGCGATCGACGAGGGGCGCATCTGGCACATCTGCCTCAACCCGCAGCACGCGGCGGCCTTCGCGCCGCCGGCGGGGGCCCTGGCCGACGACGAACTGGAACACCACGACAAGGAGACTGGCTGAATGTGCGGCATTGCGTTGATCGTTGGCCCGCAGGCTGGGCGGCACCGTGTCGCCTTCGGAGCCATGATGGACGCGATCAGAGCCCGGGGCGAGTCGCAGGAGACCGACGAGCGGCCCGATTCCCTGCTCGGCACCGCCCGGCTCAAGATCGTCGACCGCGAGCACGCGGTGCAGCCCTGGACGTCGGCGGACGGGCGCTGGACGCTCTGCTACAACGGCGAGATCTTCAACCACGACGCGCTGCGCCGCAGTTTGGAGCGCGACGGTCGACCGCAGCGGTCGCACGGTGACACAGAGGTGGCGCTGGAGTCGTTCCTCGCCTGGGGCGAGGACGCGCTGCTCAAGTTCCGAGGCGAGTTCGCCCTGGCCGTCCTCGACCGCAGCAACGGTCGCGTCTTCCTGGCCCGGGACCCGGTGGGCGTGAAGCCGCTGTACTGGGCGCGGCGGGACGGCCACCTGCTGGTCGGCTCCGAGGTCAAGGCCTTCGCGCACCTGGGCGTCGACGTGCACGAGGTGCCGCCCGGCCATTGCGGATGGGCGGCCCCGGATGCCGACCCCGAGCTCTCGCCCTACATCGACCTGCTCAGCCTGGGCGAGGGCCAACCCATGATCACTGACGTCGACGAGGCCAAGGCCGCTGTGCGCGACACGCTGCGCCAGGCGATCGCCCGGCGGGTGGACACCGACCTGCCGGTCGGGGTGATTCTCTCCGGGGGCCTGGACTCGTCGCTGACGCTGCTGCTGGCCCGCCAGCTGCACCCGGATGTGGTCGCCTTCACCGTTGGCACGCCGGACAGCCCCGACCTGCAGTACGCCCGCCGGCTGACGGCGGACCTGGGGGTCCGGCACGAGGTGGTCGAGCTGACCCCCGGCGCCATCGGCCTGGCGGACGTGCGGGAGGCGGTGCGCGTCAGCGAGCTGACCGAGTACGGCGATGTGATCAACGCCGTGGTGTCGTTGGCGGTCTTCGACCGCATCCGGGACTGCGGGATCAAGGTCGTGCTCGGTGGGGACGGCTCAGATGAGCTGTTCGGCGGCTACCCGATGTACTCCGACATCAGCCCGGAGCAGGCGCGGGCGCTGTTCCGCCAGAAGATCCGCCACCTGAGCCGGACCGAGCTGCAGCGCGTTGACCGCTGCTCCATGGGCAGGCAGGTGGAGGTGCGGGTGCCCTTCCTGGACGTCGACCTGCTGCAGCTGTCGATGCGGATCCCCATGGAGTTCAAGGTGCGCGAGGGCATCGAGAAGTGGATCGTCCGCGAGGCCCACGCGGATATCCTCCCGCCCTACATCAAGCAGCGGCCGAAGAACCCGATGTCGTACTCCAGCGGCCTGCACGAGCGGATCCGGCTCTTCCGCCCGGTCATGCCGCGGATGTACCGCGGGTTCGGCTACGAGGCGCACGCCCCCATGCGGCGCGACTTCGACTCGACCCTCGCGCGCAACGACTACGACCTGGCGGCGGCGGTCGCCGAGGCCGAGCGGGCCGAGGACTACACGGTGTATGAGCGGGCCAAGGACTTCGCCGGGGCGCTGAAGTGGAACCTCAAGGGTGCGGTCGGTGCATGACCACGCCGTCGCCGACCGCGATGGCGCCGGGGCGGTCCACCCATGCGGTGATGCCGCGTAGGTTCCAGGCCGCCTTGGGGAACTTCGCCCGCGGTGGACCGCCGTAGGCCCGCTCGACCATCCCGCCGGCAATGGTGCAGGGCGTGTTGACCCCGCCGGTCATGAGCACGGCTCCAGAGGAGAACTCCAGCCGGGTCATCCGCGGCAGCGACGTCAGATCGGCGGCGCCGGTCAGGCAGATGTTGTCGGCGATGACCCCGGGCGCGAGCACGTCCAGACCCAGGTTCGCCGCGATCAGGGCGAGCTCCTCGGCGGAGACCAGGGACAGCTGCCGATGGTTGCGGATCGTCGTGCCGCGAGGGTAGACCGTCTTGGTGCGCGTGTCCGACAGCATGGTCAGCCCGGCATGGCGATCCTCTGGGGCGCCCTCGAACGTGAGGTCCAGGCGGTTCCTGGGCTCGGGTGCGTCGGCACCGTCGGGCCAGACGTGAAGCGCCAGCACGGTTCCGGTGGGCGTCACGTCCCGGCCCGGGCGGCGATGGCCTGCTGGTACAGCCGCCCGGCGCGGTAGGACGAGCGGACGAGCGGGCCGGAAAGCACGCCGGCGAAGCCGATCCGCTCGGCCTCGGCGGCGAAGTCCACGAACCGCTCCGGGCGCACCCATCGCTCGACCGGGTGGTGCCGCGGCGTCGGACGCAGATACTGCGTGATCGTCAGCAGGTCGCAGCCCGCCCCATGCAGGTCGACCATCGTCTGCAGGACTTCGTCGTCGGTCTCGCCCAGGCCCAGGATCAGGTTGGACTTGGTCACCAGGCCGACCGCGCGCGCCGCGGTGAGCACGCCCAGCGAGCGCTCGTAGCGGAAGGCGGGTCGGATGCGCTTGAGCACCCGGGGCACGGTCTCGAGGTTGTGCGCCAGCACCTCCGGGGCGGAGTCGAAGACCTGCGCCAACAGCGCCGGGTCGCCGGAGAAGTCGGGGATGAGCAGCTCCACCCCGCAGCCGGGGACCGCGGCGTGGATGGCGCGCACGGTCTCGGCGTACAGCCAGGCGCCCTGGTCGGGCAAGTCGTCGCGGGCGACGCCGGTGACAGTCGCGTAGCGCAGCCCCATCGTGGCGACGGACTCAGCGACCCGTCGTGGCTCGTCGGCGTCGAAATCCGCCGGCTTGCCGGTGTCGATCTGGCAGAAGTCGCAGCGCCGCGTGCACTGGTCGCCGCCGATGAGGAAAGTCGCCTCGCGGTCCTCCCAGCATTCGTAGATATTGGGGCAGCCAGCCTCCTGGCAGACCGTGTGCAGGCCGCCATCGGCCACCCGCGAGCGGATGTCGGCGTACTGTGGCCCGGCGTGGAAGACGGTGCGGATCCACGGCGGCTTGCGCTCGATCGGCACCTCGGCGTTGCGGACCTCGAGGCGCAGCAGGCGGCGGCCCTCGGGGGCGGTGGCATCGGTCACGCCCACGAGCCTAGCTCCACGACAGCGCCGCGCGAAGTCGCGTGCCGAGCGCGGTGGCCACCTCGCCGACGGCATCGGCAGGCAGCTCTGCGCCCTCGGCGGCCAGCGAGGTCACCCCAGCATCGGCGATCCCGCAGGGGACGATCCGGGAGTAGGCGGCCAGATCGCAGTCCACGTTCAGCGCGACCCCGTGCATCGCCACCCCCCGGGCGACCCTGACGCCGATGGCCGCGATCTTGCGCTCGCCGGCCTCGTCGCGCACCCACACCCCCGAGCGCCCCGGAATGCGCAGGGCGTCGGGCAGCCCGAAGGCGGCGCACGTGTCGATCAGCGCACCCTCCAGGGCGCACACGAACGCCAGCACGTCCATGGGCTGGCGCAGCGGCACGATCGGGTAGGCAACCACCTGGCCTGGGCCGTGCCAAGTGATCCGACCGCCCCGGTTGACGACGATGAGCGGCTCGTCGGGCGGGGGCAGGTCGGCCGGCTCGGTGCGCTTACCCGCTGTGTACACGTGCGCGTGCTCGAGCAGCAGGATCGTCGGCGGGGCCTCGCCGCTTACGACCTGGGCGTGCACCCGCTCCTGCAGCTGCCAGCCCTCGTCGTAGGGGATCTGCCGGTGGCCCAGGTCCAGCGGCAGCAGCACGGGCTCCACCTGGTCAGCGTACGTCGAAGACGCGAGACTGGACATATGGCGGATGCGTCGGTGATCTTCGTGCACGGCGTCGGCGGCCCGGTTCCGGGGTGGGATCGAGCGTTGCGTGCGGCTGTGCGCAGGCGCGGGGCCGAGCTGGAGCTGGCAACGACCACTGTCGAGTACGCGGGGGTGCTGGAAGGTGACGAGGCGATCCCGAGCACGACCGTCAACGGCCGGGGTGCACTGGAGGTGGCGGACGCGTCGGCCGCCGGCCTCGACCGCGACGCGCTGGTCGCTCTGGTGGCCGCGCTGGCGGCCGAGCCGGGAGGCACCGATGGCGCGGACCGGTTGCGGCCGCCGCGGTTCGTGCCCGCCGAGCTGGTCGTGCGCTGGCCCTGGTCCGGCATGGGGCACGCGAGGGCCTACCGGGGCCAGCCCACCCTGCGTGCGGCCGCGCGCGCCGCGATCGCCGACCAGATCCGGGCGGCGGCCGGCGCCGGGGTCCCCACCGTCGTCCTCGCCCACAGCCTGGGCTCGGTGGTGGTACTGGACATGCTGCACCGCCATGAGTTGCGCGCCGATCTGCTGGTGTCGTTGGGCAGCCCGCTGGGAGTAGACGACACGTGGGGCTCCGCCTTCGTGGGGCGCCCGCTGCCGCCGGGGCGGGTCGGCGCCTGGCTCAACGTGGTCAATACCCGCGACCCCATTCCCTGGAACCGCGGCGCGGGGGAGCGGTTCCCCGATGCCGTGGACGCGTTCATCACCGATGGGCGGTTGCCCGTCGGTCCCGGCGGCGCCCATGACCCGGCCACCTACACCGGGTCGGACCTGGTGGCGGCTGCGGTGATCGCCGCGGCCGCCCGGCGCCCACTCACCAGCGCGCCCTGAATGCTGGGCGTGTCGCGGTGGTCCCCGGCGATGTAGATCCCGTCGCCGAGCGCCGCGGGCTGGCGCAGGGGCTGCGGCGGTCGGAGCCTCGGCAGTGCGTGCGGGACCTCGTACACCGCCAGCGGCCGCCAGCCGCTGGTCGACACCCCGTACAGGTCCGCCAGCTGGTCTCGAACGACCCGCTCGGGGGTCCCCCCGACCAGGCCCAGCGCAGTGCTCGACACCAGCGAGCACCCCGGGGGAGCGTAGGTGGGGGCGGCATGGGTCAGGACGACGCTGCTGCGCACGGGCCCGCTTCCGGGCTCGGCGAGCAGCAGGATCGGCAGGCCGCCGGCCAGCTCGCGCGGGGGCTGGTCGGGCACGTGGTACCAGGTGGTGCACGCGTTGGTGCTCGGCGCCGCGCGTCCTGGCAGGACCGCCGGAACGCTGGCCGGGTCGACCGCCACCACGATGCTGCCCGCGGCGATGGTGCCACGCGTCGTCTGCACGGTGCCCGGCTGGACCGCCACGACACGTGTCTGCAGGTACAGGTTGACGACGCGGGCGGCCAGCTGGTCGGCGATGGCCTGCATCCCTGTCGCCGGCACGCTGGGCGTGCCGCGGGCGAACGATCGCAGGACCATGTCGCCATAGCGTCGCGACGTGGCCAGATCGTCCTCGAGGAAGACCCCGGACAGGAAGGGCCGCAGCAGGTTCTCGGTGAGCTCTCCGCCGGCGCCATGCTCAGCCAGCGCCTGCTCCATGCTGATGTCGGCGCGCTCGACGATCGAGCGCGGGTCCGCTACGGCGCAGTGTGCGGCGTAGGCGCCGAATCGGGCCAGGGGGAGCGGGCCGCCGAGCGGGGCCCGCAGGGCATCCACCACCCAGTCGGGGTGGCTGCGCGGGTCGCCGACCCGGAAGGTTCGCTCGCCGTGGCGTAGCAGCGCGCCGCGCTCGAAGCCGCGCAGGTCCAGGGCTGCGTGGTCGAGCATGCGCCTTCCCTCTGGATAGGCGGGGTTGTAGAGCTGGAATCCGCGATCCATCCGGAAGCCGTCGACGACATCCGTGCGCACGCGGCCGCCGACCGCGTCGGCAGCCTCGACGACGACGACCTCGTGGCCGGCGCCCTGGAGGTTGATCGCAGCTGCCAGGCCGGCCAGTCCTGCGCCGACGACGACGACCTCGGCTGCGGCCGGCAGCTCTGCGGCGGCGTCTGGGTCGGGGCCTGGGTAGGGGCTGGCCAGGGGCTCGGACGGCATGCGCCCACCCTAGGGGCTGCGCCCGGCGCGCGCTGCTGTGGATAACTCCCCGGCGACCTCGGCGGTAACCGCCACCCTGGTGCTCATGAGAGCACCGACATGGCCCGCCCCCAACGATCGCCAACCAGCAGTTCCCCTGCCGCCGCCGTGGCCCGCCCCGCGACCCTTCCCGGCACCGCTGTCCGGCGAGCGGCCCCGGACCATCCCGGGAGTGGTGGGATCGCCCTGGCAGTGGGATACGTCGCCCACTCGGCCGGCGCGTCTGGTGGCTTGGGCGCAGGCGAACCCGCGGCAGAGCCGGCCCGGCAGGGCAGTCTGGCTGCTCGTGGCCGCGGTGCTCGGGATCCTAATGCTCGGTGGGGTCCTCGTCCTTGGCTGAGCCGGCGTCATCGCCCTCACCTCGGGATCGCTCCCGGGCCGTGGCCAAGGCACCCCCGATCGTAGGGTCCTGCCAGGTGAAGCCGGCGTCGGCCAGGCGCTGCGGCACGACGTTCTGGCTGGCCAGGATGTCGTCGGCGAACTCGCCCAGCACGGCTTTGAGCGCCAGCGCGGGCACGGGGAGGAAGGCTGGGCGCCGGACCTCCTGGGCGATGGCCGCGGTGGCTTCGCGGTTGGTGATCGCGTGCGGGGCCACGAGGTTGACCGGACCGGCCAGCGTGGCGTCGGTCAGGCAGCGCTCGAGGGCCCGGACCTCGTCGCGCAGCGAGATGAAGGACCAGTACTGCGAGCCGGAGCCGACCCGTCCCCCCAGGCCGTACTTGAAGATCGGCAGGAGTCGGCCGAAGGCTCCGCCGGAGTCGCTCACCACCAGCCCGGTGCGGGCATGCACAACGCGGATGCCCGCCTGGCTGGCCGGTGCCGTGGCAGCCTCCCAGTCCTGCACCACCTCGGCGAGGAAGCCCTGCCCGGGGGCTGAGTCCTCGGTCAGGCGTTCATCGCCGCGGCTGCCGTAGTACCCGATCGCAGAGCCGTTCACCAGCACCGCCGGCTGTACCTGCAGCCGAGCCAGGGCCCGCGACAGGGTGATCGTCGAGCCCACTCGGCTGTCGCGGATCTCGGCCTTGTAAGCCTTGGTCCAGCGTTTGTCGCCCACGCCTGCGCCTGCCAGGTTCGCCGCGGCTCCGACGCCCTCGAGGTCGCCGTCGATCGTGCCTGCTGCGGGGTCCCAGGTGATCTCGTCCGCGTCCCGCGCGGGCCGACGCACGAGCCGCACCACGTCATGGCCGGCACGACGCAACGAGGCCACCAGCGGGGTGCCGATGAGGCCGGAGGAGCCGGCAACGACGATTCGCACTGTCGCCCCGGCCTAGAAGTCGCTGCCGAAGTCGCCGGACTCCAGGTGTGTCTTGACCGCGGTCAGGAATCGGGCAGCATCGGCGCCATCGACCAGGCGGTGGTCGTAGGAGAGTGCGAGGTACATCATCGAGCGCACCGCGATGGCCTCGCCGCCCTCACCGTCGGAGACCACCACCGGACGCTTGACGACCGCACCCGTTCCCAGGATCGCCGACTGCGGCGCATTGATGATGGGGGTGTCGAAGAGCGCCCCCCGGGAGCCGGTGTTGGTCAGTGTGAAGGTCCCGCCGGACAGGTCGTCGGGTGATAGCTTGCCCGACCGCGTCCGCTCGGCCAGGTCGGCGATCGCCAGCGACAGGCCGGTGATGCTCAGGTCGCCGGCGTTGCGGACCACCGGCACGAGCAAGCCGCGCTCGGTGTCCACCGCGATGCCGAGGTTCTCCTCCGCGGGATAGGTGACCGTGCCGGCCTCAAGGTCGATCGAGGCGTTGACGACCGGATAGGCCTTGAGCGCCTGCACCGCCGAGAGCGCGAAGAACGGCAGGAAGGTCAGATTGATGCCGTTGGCCTCGCGGAACGCGGCCTTGCGCGCATTGCGCAGGTTGGCGATGCGGGTGACGTCCACCTCCACCACGGTCGTGAGCTGCGCCTCCGTCTGCAGCGACTCCACCATGCGGGCTGCGATCGTGCGGCGCAGCCGGGTCATGTTGACGGTCGTCCCGCGAAGGTCGGAGTCGGGCGGGGGTTCGTAGCCGGCGGCCACGGCGGGTTGGGCCACGGCCACGGCCGCGGGCTCAGCGACGGCTGCCGCGGCCGCGACGGCCCCCTGCGCCGCCACGGCCGCCTGCACGTCCTCGCGGCGGATGCGGCCGCCGACGCCAGAGCCTTGGATGTCTGCGATGTCCACGCCGGCGTCGCGGGCCATCTTGCGGACCAGCGGCGTGACGTAGACGGCTGCGCCGGTCGCGGGTGCGACGGGGGCATTCGCGGCGGCCGGTGCAGCCGCGTGGTGCGGCACGGCATCGGCCACGCCCGTCTCGTCCCGCGGCTCGGGCGTGGCCGCTCGGGCCGGTACCGGGGCGGGGCCGGGAGCGGGGACCGGGGCAGTGACCGGGGACGGAGCGGCCGGCACGGGGGTCGCTGCGACGGGAGCGCCGGAGCCGACGATCGCAAGCACCGCGCCCACCTCGGCGGTCTCGTCCTCGGCCACCCGGATCTCCTGCAGCACGCCGGCGGCGGGCGAGGGAATCTCCGTGTCAACCTTGTCGGTGCTGACCTCGAGCAGCGGCTCGTCGACGGCGACCTGATCACCCACGGCCTTGAGCCAACGGGTGACCGTGCCCTCTGTGACGCTCTCGCCGAGTGCCGGCAGGGTCACTTCGTGGGTGTCCGCGCTGGCGTCGCCGCCGCCGCCGGCGACGCCGGCCAGAGCGGCGAATCCTGCAGCCTCATCGAGGACGACGGCCGGCTCAGCAGCCTGCGGTGCCGGGGGCGCAGCAGGGGCAGGGGGTACGGGAGCCGCAGGAGGGGGAGGCGGCGGTGCTGCCGATGGCGCGCCGGGGGCAGGCGAGTTGGCCGGCGGGGCGCCGAAGCTGGGGGAGGTGTAGCCGCTGGGAGCGGCGAACCCGGAGGGCGCGACGCTCACTTGTGGACCGGCGGCCACGCCTGCCGGCGCCGCCGCGCCGGCCGTGCTGCCCGCCACGGGCGGCGGCGGTGCGAAGCCACCCTGCGGCGGAGTCGTCGGCGGAGCGAAGCCGCTGGCCGCCGCGGGTGGTGCGGCTGCGGGCGCCGAGGGTGCGGGGGCCGCCGGCGGTGCTGGTGTCGGCGCCGCCTCGGCCGCTGCTTCCGTGCCGATCACGCACAGCAGTCCGCCCACCTCGACCACCGAGTCCTCCGGCGCGGCGATGGTCACGATCACGCCGGCCGCGGGCGCCGGGATCTCGGTGTCCACCTTGTCGGTGCTGACCTCGAGCAGCGGCTCGTCGGCGGCGACCGTGTCGCCCACGTTCTTCAGCCAGCGGGTCACCGTCCCCTCGGTGACGCTCTCGCCCAGCGCTGGCAGTTTCACTTCGACCGACATGCCTCGTGCCACTCCCTCTCTTGTCGTCGCACCCGCGACATCCGCCGGGCCCGACCGAATACCTGAGTATCTACGCCGCACGGGGCGGTTATCTACCTATCGGGTGGATCAGTCCGCGCCGGCGGTCAGCCGTGGGCGTGCAGCGGCTTGCCCGCCAGCGCCATGTGCGCCTCGCCCATGGCCTCGTTCTGTGTGGGATGAGCGTGCAGCAGGATCGCCACGTCCTCGGGCATGGCCTCCCAGGACACGATGAGCTGGGCCTCCCCGATCTGCTCGCCCACCCGCGAGCCGACCATGTGGATGCCGACGACCGGCCCGCCGACCTGCCGCACGACCTTGATGAAGCCGGCGGTGCCCAGGATCTGGCTCTTGCCGTTGCCGCCCAGGTTGTACTCCACCGACTCCACCGCCTCGGCGCCGAAGGCGTCCTTTGCCTCGGCCTCGGTGTAGCCGACCGACGCCACCTCGGGCTCGCAGTACGTCACCCGCGGGATCCACTTCTCGTCCATCACCTGCGGGCCGAGCCCGGCCAGATGCTCGGCCACGAAGATGCCCTGTGCGAAGCCGCGGTGCGCCAACTGCAGCCCCGGCACGATGTCGCCCACGGCGTAGACCCCGGGAACGTTGGTGCGCAGGTGGTCGTCGGTGAGCACGAAGCCGCGGTCCATGGCGATGCCCTGCTCCTCATAGCCGAGGCCAGCGGTGCTCGGCCCGCGGCCCACGGCTACGAGCAGCAGATCGGCCTCGAAGGTGGTCCCGTCCTCGACGGTCACTTGCACGCCGGCCTCGTTCTGCTGGACGCTGCTGACCCGCTTGCCGGTGCTGAACTTGATGCCGCGCTTGCGGAAGGCGCGCTCCAGGGCCTTCGAGGAGGATTCGTCCTCCGAGGGCACCAGCCGCGGCAGCGCCTCGACGATGGTCACGTCGGAGCCGAAGGACTTCCAGACGCTGGCGAACTCGACGCCGATGACACCGCCGCCGAGCACGATCACACTCTGCGGGATCCACTCCAGCTGCAGCGCCTGGTCGCTGGTCATCACCCGGCCGCCGATGTCGATCCCGGGCAGCGTGCGGGCGTAGGAGCCGGTGGCCAGCACGATGGTGCGACCGACGAGGCGCGCCCCGTCGACCTCCACGGCGTTGGGCGCGACCAGGCGGCCCTCGCCCTGGACGTAGGTGATTCCGCGGGACTTCACCAAGCCCTGCAGCCCCTTGTAGAGTCGGTTGACGACGCCGGCCTTGTAGGTGTTGACCTGTGCCATGTCTATGCCCTGCAGCGTGGCCTGGACGCCGACTGCGGCGCTCTCGCGCACCTCGTCGGCAACCTCGCCGGCGTGCAGCAGCGCCTTGGTCGGGATGCAGCCGCGGTGCAGACAGGTGCCCCCGAGCTCGCCCTTCTCGATCAGGGCGACCGACATCCCCAGCTGCGCCGCGCGCAGGGCGCAGGCGTAGCCCCCACTGCCCGCGCCCAGCACCACGAGGTCGAATTCTCCGCCGCTTTCCGGCTGGCCGATGGTCACAGGCAATCCCTTCCAGGCTCAGGTGCGCCGCCCCGATACCGGCTCGTGGACGGAGCGGCGGGGCGACGGCGCCATCCTCCCACCTCCGGGTGGCCCGCGGCCACCTGCGGCGCCTACTCGTCGGCCATGGCGTGCGCCAGTTGCACGAGGGTGCGAACTGCCACGCCGGTTCCGCCGACAGGGGTATAGCCATGCGCCGCCCCCTCATTGAAGGCGGGACCGGCGATGTCCAGGTGCACCCAGGGCGTTCCCTCGGCGACGAACTCCCGGAGGAACAGGCCGGCGGTCATCATCCCGCCCATCCGCTCGCCGATGTTGGCGATGTCGGCGATCTTGGAGTCCAGCGACGGGCGCAACTCCTCGGGAAGCGGCATCGGCCACAGCTGCTCGCCGGCCTCGGTGGCTGCGGCCACAACCCGGTCGCGCGAGTCCTCGTCCCCCATGGCTGCGCCGACGTGGGAGCCCAGCGCCACGATCTGCGCCCCCGTCAGCGTCGCCACGTCTACCAGCAGGTCCGGGGAGTCCTCGCACGCGCGGGAGAGGGCGTCGGCCATGATGAGGCGCCCTTCGGCATCGGTGTTGAGGACCTCGACGGTGGTGCCGTTGTACGTCGTCAGGATGTCGCCGGGCCTCTGCGCGGTGCCGCTGGGCATGTTCTCGGCCAGCGCCAGGTAGGCGGTGATGCGCACGGGGATGCCCAGCCGCGCGATCGCGAGGGTTGCCTGCGCCACCGCGGCGGCTCCGGCCATGTCGCACTTCATCGTGATCATCGCCGTGGCGGGCTTGAGCGACAGGCCGCCGGAGTCGAAGGTCACGCCTTTGCCGACCAGGCCCAGGTGCGCCCGCGCCCGCGCGGGCCGGAAGGTCAGTCGTACCAGGCGAGGAGGATGCGTGGAGCCCTTTCCGACGCCGATGAGCCCGCCGTAGCCGCTGCGGGCGAGCTTGCGCTCGTCCAGGACTTGGACGCGCACGGATGTGTCGCTTGCCGCCCGGCGCACCGCCTCGGCGAAGTCCTCCGGCGTCAGGTCCGCGGGCGGGAGGTTGACCAGGTCCCTGGTGGCCATCACCGCATCGACGACCGTCAGCGCCTCGCCCACCGCGGCTCGGACGTCGCGGTGGCGCGCAGCGGGGCTGGACACCGTGATCCGCATAGGTGGCCGACGTGACTTCTCGTCGGTGCGGTAGTTGGTGAACTGGTAGGCGCCCAGCCGCGCCCCCGCCGCCACCGCCGCGATGAGGGCGGGTTTGTCGGACGGTGCCGCGAGCGTGACTCGGGATCGCCCGAGCAAGGCGCGGGTCGCCGCCCCGGCTGCCCGACGCAGCGGTTCGGCAGCCATGCGCTCGACAGCTGTGAAGGCCACGATGTCGGCGGCCACCGCCCCTGTGGAAGGGACGATGACAACCTTGTCCGGGGCGAGGCCGTCAGCCAGCGGCGCCAGCAGGTTCTTGAGGGCGGCGAGGGCCTCGCGGGGCATCTCGGCGTCCGACCGCACTTGCCAGCCCTTGCGGCGGCGGGTGACGAAGACGACGAGCGCGTCGCTGCGCGCCTCGGCGGGCGGGGTGCTGGTGACTGCGGTGGCGGCCATGGTCCTCCGTCAGGTGCGGCGTGCGGCACGGTCGTGCCCACCCTAGTAGCGTTCACGCCATGACCGCCGATGACACCGCTCTGCTGCACTCGCCGCTGCACGGCGTTCACGAAGCCGCCGGGGCCAAGTTCGCACCTTTCTCCGGCTGGTTGATGCCGTTGGAGTACGACGGTGTGAACGCGGAGCACACAGCTGTGCGCACGTCCGTGGGGCTGTTCGACGTCTCGCACCTGGGCACGCTGCTGGTTGCGGGGCCGGGGGCGGCCGCCGCGCTGAATGAGCTCTTCACCAACGATCTGACACGAATCGCCGCCGGCCAAGCCCAGTACACGATGCTCTGCGATGAGGCGGGGCGGGTGAAGGACGACATCATCGTCTACCTGCTGGCCGGCTCGGCCGACGACGCCTCGCAAACCGTGGACGAGGTGCTGATCGTGCCCAACGCGGCGAATGCGGCGTACGTGCGCATGGCGGTCGAGGAGGTGCTCGGTCCGGACTGCGTGGTCACGGACGCTCATGAGGACATGGCCATCATCGCGGTACAGGGACCGGCCTCGACCGATCTGCTGCGCGATGCCGGCCTGCAGACCGAGCTCGGCTACATGCAGGTCGAGCGGTCGCAGCTGGACGGCGTCGACGTGACCATCTGTCGGACCGGCTACACCGGTGAGAAGGGCTACGAACTCCTGGTCGGCTCGGCGGACGCTGTGGCGCTGTGGAATCACCTGACGACGGCTGGCGCCGGCTATGGCGTGCAGCCATGCGGCCTCGGCGCCCGGGACACGTTGCGCACCGAGATGGGCTACCCGCTGCACGGCCAGGACCTGGGTGGCGACATCGGACCGCTCGAGGCGCGGATGGGATGGTCGGTGGGCTGGGACAAGCCCAGCTTTCCCGGACGCGCGGCATTGCATGCACGGCGGGCCTCGGACCTGCTGCCGAAGCTGCACGGCCTGGTGCTCGTCGATCGCGGCGTGCCGCGGGCGGGGATGGCCGTCCACCTGATGCCCGGCGGCCCGCAGGTCGGCTACGTCACCTCGGGGACCTTCTCGCCGACTCTGCGCACGGGAATCGCATTGGCCCTGCTCGACGCGACAGTCGCCGCGGGAGCCGAAGTGTCGGTCAACTCCCGGGGCCGTTGGTTGACCGCACGGGTGACCGCGCTGCCCTTGGTGGAGTCGCACGTCCGAGACTGATCGCCGGCGGATCGCGTCAGCCGGCGACCGCCAGCACCAGCAGGGCGGCTGTGCACCCGAACTCGATCGCCGCTCCGAGGGCATCGCCCGTGAGGGCATCGAACCTGCGGAGAGCGGCGCGCCGCACCCCGAGCGCGCACAGCCAGGCGGCCGCCGCCGCGGCCGCCGCTGCCGACAATCCGATGCCGCCCACGTTCACCAACAAGGCGACCGCGACCATGGTCGCAAGGGCGCCCGAGAGCGTGGCCGACAGAGGGCGAGTGGAACCAACCACGGTGCGGCCCAGGCCGCTGTCGTCGGCTGGTGTCCCTCGGCGCACGAGCAGCGCCAGCGGCGCCCGAGCCATGACGGCCACCGCCACGGCGGCCACCAGGCCCCTCCCGCTGGCGAAAAGCGCCCCGAGGGCCACCGCCTGCGCCAGAATCGCCAGGCCGAGGGAGACGGCGCCGAGCGCCCCGATGCGCGGATCGCGCATGACCTCCAGCCCTGCGGCCCCCCGACGTGCGGACGCGAGGGCGTCGGCGACGTCGGCTAGGCCGTCCAGATGCAGGCCACGGGTGATCCAGGCACCTCCGGCGACGGCGGCCACGCCCGCCAGGAGTGCCGTGAGCGGCGAGGCGTTACCCGTCCACCCGGCCACCAACGTGACCGCGCATCCTGCAGCCCCTGCACACAGACCGACGATCAGCCCCCAGATGGGAGCCGTCAGCATCGCCACCTCGCCGGCTGCGGCATCCACCCGTCGCGGCGGCGGTACCCGGATGGCAGTGAATGTCCCAGCCCCAAGCAGGGCGCCATCCAGCCGTGTGCTCGCGGGCTGCGCCGCTGAGGTCAGATGCTCAGCGGTCATCGGCTGGCCCTGACACGCCGGCGTCCTCGAACGTGGCCATCTCCGCCAACGTCGCCGCGGCCGCGTTGAGGACGCCGAGGGCCACGAGGGCTCCCGTCCCTTCGCCCAGCCGCATCCCGTAGTCGATGATCGGCTCCAGTTGCAGGCGCTCCAGGGCGAAGCGGTGGGAAGGCTCCACCGACTTGTGCCCGGCAAGCCACCAGTCCGTGGCTGCGGGGGCGGCGGTGGCCGCCACCAGGGCGGCCGCGCCCACCACCGCCCCGTCCAGGATCACCGGGACGCCGCGCACCGCGGCCTGCGTCAGGAACCCCGCCATCGCCGCCAGATCGGCCCCACCCAGGCTGGCCAGCAGATCGATCGGATCGGCGCCGACGCCCCGCGATCGGTACAGGGCATCGCGGACGGCGGCGCACTTGCGCATCCAGGTGTCATCATCGATCCCGGTGCCCCGGCCCACCACCTCGACGGGGCCGCGTCCGGTCAGCGCGGCCACCAGGGCCGACGCCGCAGTGGTGTTGCCGATGCCCATGTCGCCTGCAATCAACAGGTCGGCCCCGGAGTCGACCTCCTCGTCGGCGATCGTGCGGCCGGAGTTGAATGCGCGCTCAGCGTCGGCGCGGCTGAGCGCATCGGCACGGTCGATGGGTCCTGAGCTCCGCCGGACCTTGTGGCGCGTCAGGCCCGCTGGGACGCTGCTACCCGCCCAGTCAGTATCGACGGCTATGTCGAGCACGCGAACCTGAACCCCGACCGCTCGCGCCAGAACGTTCGCCGCCGCGCCGCCCGCGAGGAAGTTGAGCACCATCTGGGCCGTCACCTCGGGCGGATAGGCCGAGGTGCCCGCGGCGCCCACGATCCCGTGGTCGCCGGCGAAGATCACCAGCCGGGGGCTGTGCGGTACCGACGGGGGACAGGTGCCCTGCACTGCCGCCAACCAGATCGACAGGTCCTCCAGCCGGCCGAGGGAGCCGGCGGGCTTGGTGAGGACGGCCTGGCGGGCTTTGGCGGCGTCCCGCGCGGACTCGTCTGGCGCGGTGATCGCTGCTCGCAGGGCGTCGAGGTCGATTCGGTCAGCCATGGAACTCCTGGTAGGGGGCCGTGAGTGGCAGGGCACGGCCGGCCACGACGAGGTAGACCTCGCTGCAGAGTCCGGCGACTCGCGCATTGACTCGACCGAGCTGGTCACGGAAGAACCGACCAGAGGCCGTCGCCGGCACCACGCCGGAGCCGACCTCGTTGGTGACCATGATGACGTGCCCCGCCGCCGTGGTTGCCAGGCCTGCCAGCAGCGCCTCGCACCCGTCCGTCACCGTCGTGGCGGCAGCGGACCCCGTGCCGAGTCCTGCTGCCTCATCCCAGCCCGCCACGGCATCGATGAGTCGCGTGAGCCACAGGGCCAGGCAGTCGATGATCACCGTCGAGCCGGGCGGCGCCGCCGTCAGCGCGGCACCCAGGTCCGCCGGTGACATCGCGGACCACTCCCGCGTGCGCCAGCGTGAGGGTCGCCGGGCCACGTGGGCAGCCAGCCGTTCATCCCAGTCGTCGTCGCCCAGGGCGCCGCGCGGCCAGCCTGTCGCCAGGTAGAGCACGTCCGACGCGTTGCCCGCCAGTTGCTCGGCGAAGGTGGACTTTCCCGAGCGGGCACCGCCGGTGACGAGGGTCGTGCGGTTTGTCGTGGAGGTGAGGGTGTCGGCGGCACGGGGGGCGGTCTCAGCGAGCGGCTCCAGCGTGGTGCCGTCCGCTACCGCGCGTGCGCCCCAGCTCGCGAGGGCGGCGTGCAGCGCGGGCGCGGGCGGGTGGTGATGGCTCAGATGGATGGCCACGACGTCGGTGTCGGCGTTGATGGCGCCCACGCGACGCAGTTCCGCCAGGGCGCGGGGGAACGTGGCGTGGTCGAGGTGCCCGGCAGTGGTGGGGCCCGAGGCGCCGAAGGTGAGCTCCACCAGCGCCAAGTCGTAGGAGGCCCCGGCGACGTCGCCGAGCAGGTCGGCATCGGGCGGGCCGGTGTCGGCGGCATAGAGGACGGCGGTGCCGTGGGCGTCGCGGACGTCGAACAGCACCGCGGCCGCGGCGACCGGGTCGGCCTCGGAACCAGGTGCCGAGACTAGGCCGTGGGTGCTGGTGATCGCCCGCAAGGTCAGCCCGTCCAGCTGCCAGCAGCCGCCGGCGACGGCAGGCAGGAACTCCACCGATCCCCCGGGGGCCACCCAGTCCGCGGCGCTGGCGATCACCGCCGCGGGCCCGATGACGCGCAGCGGCGGCAGTGCTCCCGGCCCGTTGCCGTCGGCGATCCACTGCCGGAACAGCAGGATCGCCGGATCCCAGTGGTCGGCGTGGCCGTGGCTGATGGCGATCGTGGTCACCTGGCTCAGGTCGACCCCTGCCCGGGCCGCCGCCGCCCCCACAGCGGGAGCGGGGTCTACCAGGAGCGTGGAGTCGATGAGGACCCCGCCGGGCGCGCGCACCTGACCGCGGGCGCGGGCGTCGGCGCAGGTGTCGCACCGGCAGAAGGGCTGCGGGACGCCGTCGGCGGCGCCGGTGCCCAGCACCGTGACCCTCATGTCGGGGCCTGGAAGACGATGGGGCGGTCGAAGGCGGCCCGTCGGGTGGCGCGGCGCAGCGCGGCCAGCACTGGCCGCGCGGTCAGCGCCAGCAGGACGCTCACCACCACTGCCCGGGGCAGGTCGTAGCCCAGCGATGTCGCGGCGTTGAAGAGCAGCCAGTGGTGCAGGTTCGTCATGACGCTCGCGCTCGGGTCGAACGAGAGCTGGCTCTGCGCTCCGGCCGCCCAGGGCCAGAACCAGAGGTTGAGCAGGAATCCGTAGAGGATCGACGCGACCGCGCCGTAGGCGGCCACCAGCCAGGGTTCCACCCGGCGCGACGCGCCGGGCAGGCAGCCGGCGCCGAAGCCCAGCCAGCCGGCGGCGATCATCTGGAACGGCAGCCACGGCCCGACGCCACCGGTCAGCATCGCCGAGGCGAACAGCGAGATATTGCCCAGCAGGAAGCCGAAACCTGGACCGAGCGCCCTGCCGCCCAGGATGATCACAACCCAGATCGGCTCGAACCCGACCGTCCCGGCGCCGATCGGCCGCAGGGCGGCGGCGACTGCCGACAGCACCCCCAGCATGGCGATCCCGCGCGAGTCCAGGGCGCCGTCGGCGAGCTCGGCCAGCACCAGTGCGAGCAGCAGCGGGAGCAGCACGGCGAACACCCAGGGGGCGTCGGACGCGTGGCCCAGCGCCGCGCTGCCCGGATCGGCCAGGAACGGCCAGAAGAACGCCACCAGCCCCACCATGGTCACCCCGGCCAGCACAAGCGCCGAACGGCCGCGCAGGGCCCCCGGTCGACCCGCCGTGCGCGTCTGCGGTGCGGGGTCCGCGTGGGTCGTGCTCATCCTGCGACCAAGGCTTGGGCGACGGACTCGACCGTGAGCCATCGCTCCGGTGCCAAGACCTTGGCGACCTGTGGCGCGAAGATGGGCGAGGCCGTCACGATGTCGGCCGTCGGCCCCTCCGCGACGATCTGCCCGTCAGCCAACATGACGACGCGGTCGGCCACCTCGGCCACCAGTTCGACGTCGTGGCTGGCCATGAGCACAGCCGTGCCGCCGGCGGCACGGCCGCGCAGAATCCGCACCAGCCGGGCCTTGGAGCGGTAGTCCAGCCCCCGCGTGGGTTCGTCGAGCAGCAGCAGCGGCGGACGAGCCGCCAGCACGATCGACAGCACCAGGCACAGCCGCTGCCCCTCGGAGAGATCCCGCGGATGCTGCCCGGCTCCGATCTCGGGGGCCAGCTCGGCCAGCAGCGCGGCCGTCGTGCCCGCCGGCAGCTCCGCATCGCGATCGCCGGCTCGGCACTCCTCAGCCACCGACTCCTCGCACAGCAGGTCGGCCGGCTCCTGCGGCACGAACCCCACGTGCGCGAGGACCTGTCGGCCGCTCCACGAGGCCGGGTCCTCGCCATCAACGGTCACGGTGCCGCCGCCGGCCCGGAGCAGCCCCACCGCACATTTGAGCAGCGTGGACTTGCCGGCGCCGTTGCGGCCCATCAGGGCGGTTACGGCACCGCGGCGCACCGCCAGCGAGGCGCCTTCCAGCGCCGGCACGGGTCCATAGCTCACCCGCAGGTCGCGGCAGTCGAGCACCACCTGACCCGGCAGCTCCACAGGCGCCCCCGACGGGACCTCGGCCAGCCGGGAGCGCAGTGAACCAGCCATTCGTCGGGCGTCGCGAACCGACACCGGCAGCGGCGACCAGCCGGCAAGGCGGCCGAGCTGCACCACCGGCGGCGCGACCGGCGAGTCGACCATCATGTCCGCGGGCTCGCCGTCCGCCGGTGCCGAGTCGGCCTCGAGCACCACCACGCGGTCGGCGTACTGGACGACCCGCTCCAGACGGTGCTCGGCCAGCACCACGGTGAGTCCCAGGTCGTGCACCAGGCGCTGCAGCGCCGCGAGCACGTCCTCGGCGGCGCCCGGGTCGAGCGCGGACGTCGGCTCGTCCAGCACCAGGACCCGCGGATGCGTCGTGAGCACGGAGCCGATCGCCACCCGCTGGCGCTGGCCCCCCGACAGCGACAGCAGCGGACGGTTGCGCAGCTCCGCCAGCCCCATCAGGTCCAGCGTCTCCTCCACCCGCTTGCGCATCACGTCGCCGGGGAGGCCGAGGGACTCCATGCCGTAGGCGAGCTCGTCCTCCACCATGTCGGTGACGAAACCGCTCATGGGGTCCTGCATGACCATGCCGATGACGTCGGCGAGGTCGCGGGGCCGGTGGTCCCGGGTATCGCGGCCGGCCACCCGCACCCGTCCGTTGAGGGCGCCCCCCGTGAAGTGCGGCACCAGCCCGTTCATCATCCGCAGCAGCGTGGACTTCCCCGTGCCGGTGGGCCCCACGACCAGGCACAGCTCGCCCTCGTCGATGTGAAGGTCCACGTCCTCGAGCACCGGCGCGACTGCGGCGTCGTACGTGAAGGTGACGGCGTCGAAATCGATCATGAGGCGGCCGGCCCGGTTGCCGCTGAGCGTCCGCTGATCGACGGCGGGGGCGGTGTGATCCATGCCGGGAGCAGCGCGACGAGCACGCCCAGCGTGGCGATCCAGGGGACCTGCGGCCACTCCAGCGGGCTGATCGATGGAGCCAGCGCACCCGGGTCGACGATGCTCTGCAGAACCACGGAAACGGCCGTCATCAGGCCCGCCGCAGCCGTCACCGTCTCCGGCCAGCGCCAGGGGTCCGGTCGATAGCGGGTGCGGCCGTTGCGCCGCCCGCCGCGGAGGAGGCCGAGCACGGCCGCTATCGCGCCCAGCACGAGGAGCGGAAGCCCGGCGTACGACGCCGCGGAACCGTCCAGCAGCGCATAGAGCCCCAGCCCCACGCCGATGAGGCCGCCGAGCACGAGTGCGCCGGTGGTTCGCCGCTCGCGGGGGCTGAGGTCGACTGCCCGGCCGTAGCCTCGGGAGTCCATGGCCGCGGCCAGCGCGATGGAACGGTCCAGTGCTCCGGCGAAGACCGGCATCGCCGAGCCGGTGAGGCCGCGAAGCCCGCTCGTCGGTCGGCCCCGCAGCCGGCGTGCCGCGCGCACCCGCTGGATGTCACCTACCAGGGCGGGGGCGAAGCTCAGGGCGACCACCAGCGACACCCCAACCTCATAGAGCGCCGCGGGCATCGCCTTGAGCAGCCGGTATGGGGAGGCCAGCGAGGATGCCGCCCCGAGGCAGGCCAGCACGGTCGCAAGTCGCAGCCCGTCGTAGACGGAGTAGACGATCGACTCCCACGTCACCATGCCGCCGAGGCGGACCCCGGCCATCCAGCCCGGAAGGTCCACCGAAGGAAGGGTCACCAGCACTGTGTTCCCCTGAGGCAGGCCCAACAGGACCTGGAACACGACCCGCACCGCGATGATGATCAGCCCGATCCGCAGGAACACTCCGAACGACCGCGACCAGGGCGCCTGCGGACGCCGCGCGGCGACGACGGTCCCGGCAACCGCCAGGATCAGCAGCAGCAGGACCGGGTTGGTGGTGCGCGAGGCCGCCGTGGCAAGGCCGATCGCCCATAGCCACCAGGCGCCGGGGTGCAGCCACCGACCCCGGACGGTCACGCCCGCGAGCGGGCGGGCCGGGGCGGTGGCGGTGGCCATGGCGGGGCTCAGCTGCCGTCGCCGGAGCTGCCGCTGCGCCTGCGGGCGATGAACACCGCCGCCACGGCCACGACCGCGGCGAGCCCGGCGATCGCGATCACGGCCGGGGGCGGTCCGGACGTCTCCGAGGACGAGGACGACGGGATACCGGCGGCCTGCGCCTGCGGGCTGGCGATCTCGGTGGGCGAGTCGACGGGCACCGCGGTGGCGGCCGGCGCGGGGTCGCCGCAGCCGGTGGCGGGATAGCCCTCGATGCCGCACACCAGCCCGTTCTCGTAGCGCACGGGAGCCACGGCCTGCAGCGCCTGGACGGCGTTCGCGTCCTGTGCCACGGTGGCGCAAGCGGTCAGCGGCTGCGGGGGAGTGACGCCGGACGGGGCGTCTGCGCTCGTGCCGGGATCGATCACCTCGGCGACCTTCTTCTGCCCCGCCGGGGCTGGGTCCTTGCCGCAGATCTGCTCGAACGTGGCAGTGGTGCGCGGTGCCCGTACGTCCGGGGCGGCGAAGCCGCCGATGCCGAACCGCCAGCCGTTGAGCGCGCCGTCGGCGGGCGTCAGCGCTGCGGCGCCGGACTCGTTGAACTGCCACTGGCCGCCAGGTTGCTCCTCCCACAGCGACCAGTAGAGGTAGTACTGAGAGTCGGCCTGCGCGGCTGGGGCGGCGCCCAGCACGAGAGCGGGAACGGCGACCAGCGCCGTGAGCAGTGCAATCAGGATGGGACGCAGGCGATCAGCCATCGGGCGATCCTCTCGCGGGTGCCGGGCGCGGGCGTCGCTGGAGGCTGCGGCATGTTCGCACCCTCCACCGCTGACCACGACGGTGGTTGGGATCCGCGTGATCGGCAGGTATTCCGACTCACCCCTGACGGGGCTCACGGTTGCGGGACAGCGCCGGATTCGCACCGGCTTCCCCTGCGAGGTGATCGCGCGCGGCCCTTCGCACTGGACGTCGGGCCGTCCACCATTGCACCACAGCGGGGCGACGACGAGCAGCCCCGGTCGTCGATTGCGCTATTCCGCCGGGTGCAGGCTCATCGGCCCGTAGACCAGCACGTCGCCGTCCACCAGCGCCACGGCGTCTATTCCGCCGGCCAGCAGATCGCGCCAGGTCTCGCCCACCCAGGACTCGGCCTCGGACTGCGACGGGAACGCCTGCGAGGTCGCGGCGGCCGGCAGATCGGCGACCTCGGATCCGTCGGCTCGTAGATAGCGCCAGGTGAATGCCATGGGTTCCTCCGGTGGGGTGGCTGGTCAGGGGCGGGGATTGGGGGACTGGGTCATCGACGGGTCCATGACCGCGACCGGGGCCAGGACGGCGTCGATGCGTCCGCGCAGGTCGGCGTCCAGCTCAACCCCGGTCGCTCGGGCGTTGGCAGCGACCTGCTCCGGGCGGGTGGCGCCGATGATCGCGGCGCTGACGTTGTCGTTGCCCAGCACCCATGCCAGGGCCAGCTGCCCGATGCTCAGGTCGGTCTCGGCCGCCAGCGGTGCGAGCTGTGCCACTGCCGTCAGCACGTCATCTTTCAGCCAGCGTTGGACGAAGGCGCCCGCCTTCGGGTCCGCCGCCCGGGAGTCGGCCGGCGGCACCGAGCCCGGCGCGTACTTGCCGGTCAGGACCCCCTGCGCCAGCGGCGACCACACCAGCTGCCCGATTCCGGCGGCCCGGCACACGGGCTGGACCTCGGCTTCGATCACCCGCCACAGCGCCGAGTACTGCGGCTGGTTGGACACGATGCGGTCGAAGCCCATCTGCGCCGCCAGGTCGACCGCAGCCTGGATCTGGTCGGCACGCCACTCCGACACCCCGATGTACAGCACCTTGCCCTGGCGGACGAGGTCGTCGAAGGCCCGCAGGGTCTCCTCGAGCGGCGTCTCGTAGTCGTAGCGGTGCGCTTGGTATAGATCCAGGTAGTCCACCCCCAGCCGGCGCAGCGAGCCGTGGCAGGCCTCCATGATGTGTTTGCGCGACAGGCCGCGATCGTTGACCCCGGGACCGGTGGGGAAGTAGGTCTTGGAGCAGATTTCCAGGCCCTCGCGGCGCTGCCCTGCCAGCGCCTCGCCCAGCACCGTCTCGGCCCGCGTGGCGGCGTAGACGTCGGCGGTGTCGAAGGTCGTGATGCCGGCGTCCAGGGCGGCGTGGACGCAGCGCACTGCCGTGTCCCGCTCCACCTGTCCGGCGTGGGTCAGCCAGTTCCCGAAGGCCAGCTCGCTGACCTTCAGCCCGCTCGTGCCGAGGCGTCGGTGCTCCATCGCGCCAGCCTAGGCGCGATCCGCGCCGGGCGCCTCATTCGGCCGGGTCTGCTACCGGGTTCGAGGCTTCTTCGGCGGCACGGGTGCGCCGCCGGCCTTGACTTGGGGCAGCGGCACCCGCAGCCGACGAATCTGCATCGCCCGCATGATGCCGTAGAAGACCGCCCCCTTGCGATCGGCCTTGTCCGGGAACTGCGCCTTGAGGGCGCGGGAGAGCCGCAGGCCCGTGACCGTCAGGTCCACGATCACGACCAACAGGATGGCGTACCACGAGATGCTCGCGTAGAAGCGGAGCATCTCGTTGGGGATGAGGGTGAAGATGAGGACGAGCACCACCAGCGGCAGGAAGAACTCCGCGATCAGGCGTCGGCTGTCCACCCACTGCCGCACGAAGGCCCTGGCCGGTCCCCGGTCGCGCTGCGGCAGCGCCCGCTCGTCGCCCCGCATCATCGCCTCGCGCTGCTCGGCCCGGGCGACGCGGTCGCGCTCGCGCATCGCCCTCTTCGCGGCCTTGGGGTCGGCGGGGACCTTCAGCGCCGTCTTGCGCGCGGCCTCGGCGTCGCGGCGCTTGGGCGTCGCGTGGCCCTTGCCGGCGCTGGCCCCGGACCCTTCGGGCTTGGCAGTGGTCGGGGTCTGGGCGTCAGCGTCGTCGGCGCTCTTGGATCGGCGGAACACGCCGCAAGCGTACGCTGCGCCCGGCCGGGCGCCGTCGAGCCACCCGCAGGCGCGCCGATGGCTTACGCTTTGCGCCATGGGAATGTGGCAGCGGTTCAAGCTGATCTTCAACTCCAAGGCCAGCAAGGCCCTTGACCGGGCAGAGGACCCGCGCCAGACGCTGGACTACAGCTACGAGAAGCAGCTTGATCTGCTCCAGAAGGTCCGCCGGGGCGTCGCGGACGTCGCCACCTCGCGCAAGCGGCTGGAGCTTCAGATCGCCCAGCTCGAGGCGCAGTCGGCCAAGCTCGAGCAGCAGGCCCGCGCCGCCCTGAAGGCCGGCCGTGAGGACCTTGCTCGCGAGGCCCTGACCCGCCGGAGCTACTTGACCAGCCAGCTGTCCGACCTGCAGACGCAGCTCGCGGGACTGCAGCAGCAGGAGGAGAAGCTCACCCAGTCTGCTCAGCAGCTGCAGGCTCGCGTGGAGGCCTTCCGCACGAAGAAGGAGACCATCAAGGCGACGTACTCCGCGGCTGAGGCGCAGACCAAGATCAATGAGGCCGTCACCGGGATCTCCGACGAGCTCGGCGAGGTCGGGCTGGCGATCCAGCGCGCCGAGGACCGCACGGCGCAGATGACGGCGCGGGCAGGGGCCCTGGACGAGCTCGTCTCCTCGGGCATGCTGCCCGACGCCACGGGTGCCACCAAGGACCCGCTGGACGCTGAGCTCGAGCGCATCGCCGGCGCCTCCGAGGTGGAGGATTCCCTCGCCCGGCTGCAGGCCGAGCTCGACGGCCCGGCGCCCAAGCCCGCGGTCGAGGCGCCGACCTCCAAGCCGCAGGCCGAGCCGCAGGGCTAGGTGCCCCGCCGCGGCAGGCAGGACGGTCTGGCGGCGCTGGCCCGCGGCGTCCAGCGCCTCAACTCATCCGGCTGCGTCGGCACCGGATCGGCGGCAATGGCCTATCGGGCGGCCGAGGGCGCCGCCCCCGCATCGCTCGCCGGCGTCGCACTGCCCGCATCCGTGTCGTATCGCCACGTCACAGATGAGTTCGGCTTCAGCTGGGTGGAGCTCACCAGCGGCAGCGACGACGACCTCGTGCCGGCGCTGGTCGCCGTGGCCGCGGCGGTCGCCGATCCCGATGCCGGTGCGGGCGATCCGCTCTGCGCGCTCATGGGCTGGCGCGGTCCGGCCGGTCGGCTGTTCGCGATCGTGTTCCGCTTCGACACCGGCACCTTCTACCCCTTCGTGCCGGAGCTCGATGCCGACGCGGACACCCGGCAACGGGACAACCTGACCGAACTGCGGCTGCGCGATCTGCTGGATTGGACGCTGCCCATGGAACGGGATCTGCGCCTTTGGGGGGCCCTCTGGGACGCCCCCGGCCTGCGCTAGCTACGGCATGCCGTCGGGCCGTCGGGACTCCAGGTCGGCGAGGACCCGGGTGAGCAACTCTGCCAGCAGCACCTGCTCGTCGGCGGTGAGCGCGGTGAGGCTGTGGCGCTGGATCTCCAGGTGGCCGCCGACCACCCGGTCGAACGCCGAGCGGCCCTCGGGCGTCATCGCCACCAGTTGCACGCGGCTGTCCTGCGGATCCCGGCGCACGGTCGCGAGCCCGGCCCCGACCAGCCGTCGCACCCTCGGGGTGACGGTCCCTGCGGTGAGGTAGAGGCCCTCGGCCAGTCCGCTCATGGGCGTCTCGCCCGCGCGGCGCAGGATGGACAGGGCCGCGAAGTCGGCCGCGCTCAACCCGTGCGCCTGGTACAGCTCACCCAGCTGGGCCTCGATCTGCGCCCGGATTCGGCCGAGGCGCACCACCACGCCGGTGGCCGACAGGTCCATCCCCGGCTCGACCCGTGCCCAGTCGCGCAGCAGGGCGCTCACACTGTCTGGTGGTTCGCCCGCCATGAGACCCACAGTATTATGCTTTGATATCAAAGCATAATGGGGATGAACATGATCAACCTGCGCAGAGCGGATGATGCCCACGGCGTCAGCTCGCTCGAACTGTTCTTCGACCTGGTCTTCGTCTTCGCGATCACCCAGGTCACGGCCTTCATCAGCGCCGAGCCGACGCCGATGGGGGTGCTCCAAGGGGTGCTCCTGCTGTCCCTGACCTACTGGGCCTGGGTGGCGTACTCCTGGCTCGGGACCAGCGCGGCAGTAGACGATCGCTCGGCCACTGCCGCCCTGCTCGGCAGCATGGCCGCGATGTTCGTCGTGGCCGTCGCCCTGCCGCAGTGGTTCGCCGGCACGGTGTGGGCGGTGGTGGCGGTGGTGTTCTACCTCGCCGTGCGCGGGCTCCACATCGTGCTCTTCCTGCTGTTGGGGGCATCCACCCCGGGGCTGCGGACGGCCGCGGCACGCCTGGGCGTCAGCGTGGCGCTGGCCGGAGCCCTCCTGCTCGCCGGGGCTCTGGTGGGCGGGAATGCGCAGGTGGTGCTGGTGCTGCTGGCGGTCGTCATCGACCCGATCGGGGCCTTTGTCGGCGGCGGTCGCGGCTGGTTCCTGTCGGTGGGGCACTTCGTGGAGCGACACGGGCTCATCGTCATCATCGCGATCGGCGAGTCGCTGATCGCGCTGGGTTTGGCGGCCTCTGCGAAGGTCCCTACCGCGGGAGTCATGGCGCTGGTGGTCATGGGTGCGCTGCTGGCGTCGCTGGTCTACCTGCTGTACTTCCGGCGGGTGGCGCCAGCGCTGGAGGCGGCCTTGGAGCGGGATACCGGGCTGAGCCAGGTGCGCATGGCCAGGGACGTCTACTCGTATGGCCATCTGCTGGTGATCGGCGGGATCGTGGCGATGGCGCTCTGGCTGAAGAAGTCCGCAGCCGCGATCGCTGAGGATGGCCTCGACGCCCATCTGCATGGGTTGGCGGCCCCGTCCCTGGCGGTGGCCGGGGTGCTGCTGGTGGGTGGGCTGGGCCTGCTGCTGGTGCGGGCCGGAGTGCGGGTCCCGCTGCGCCTGTGGCTGGGGGCAGCGGTGGTGGTCGCGGGCGGCGCCCTCGGGCCGTGGCTGCCGGCCTGGGCGCTCGTGGTGATCGCCGCGGCCGGGCTGACGCTGGCGGCGTCAGTCCCGCTTGGCGCTGACTCCCGGTAGGGCGAGCATCTGGTCGAGGGCCACCCGGGCGTAGTACGCGACGTCCGGGTCAACCTCGATCCGGTTCACGACGCGGCCGGCGGCCAGGTTCTCCAGGGTCCAGACCAGGTGCGGCAGGTCGATGCGGTTCATGGTCGAGCAGTAGCAGACGGTGCGATCCAGGAACACGATCTGCTTGTCCGGGTGCATGCGGGCCAGCCGCCGCACCAGGTTGAGCTCCGTGCCGATGGCCCAGGAGCTGCCCGGCTGGGCGGCCGCCAGCGTGGTGATGATGTGCTCGGTCGAACCGACGACGTCGGCGCCCAGGACGACCTCGTGGCGACATTCCGGATGTACGAGCACGTTGACCCCGGGGATGCGCTCGCGCACGTCGGCGACGCTGTCGGCCGTGAAGCGCCCGTGGACCGAGCAGTGCCCGCGCCACAGGATCATCTTCGCGCGCTTGAGCTGCTCGTCGCTCAACCCTCCGCGTGGGCGGTGGGGGTTGTAGACCACGCAGTCCTCCAGCCCGAGCCCCAGGTCGAGCACCGCGGTGTTGCGGCCCAGGTGCTGGTCCGGCAGGAACAGCACCCGCTCGCCTTGCCCGAAGGCCCACTCCAGGGACGCTTTCGCGTTGGAAGACGTGCACACGGTGCCGCCGTGCCGTCCGGTGAAGGCCTTGATCGCCGCCGAGGAGTTCATGTAGGTGACGGGGACAGTCCCGTCCGCGAGCCCCAGCGCCGCAAGCTCGCGCCAGCACGCCTCCACCTGGTCGATCGCCGCCATGTCCGCCATCGAGCAGCCCGCCGCCAGGTCCGGCAGAACCACCTGCTGCTCGGCGCTGGTCAGGATGTCGGCGCTCTCCGCCATGAAGTGCACCCCGCAGAACACGATGTAGGGGCTGTCGGGGCGGGCCGCCGCCTCGCGGGCGAGCTTGAAGGAGTCGCCGGTGACGTCGGCGAACTCGATGACCTCGTCGCGCTGGTAGTGGTGGCCGAGCACGAACGCGCGATCCCCGAGGGCGTCGCGGGCGGCGCGTGCCCGGGCCAGCAGCCCGGGGTCGCTGGGACTTGGCAGCGCGCCGGGACAGTCCACGCCCCGCTCGCTGAGCGGGTCGGCGTCCTGGCCCAGCAGCAGCAGGGCTAGCGGGCTGGGGTCGGGTTCCGCGAACGACGCCACACCGGATCCGGCTGCGCTGACGGCGGCTGCTCCCTGGGTCGGCATGAGCGTATCTTGACACGCCCCGCCGCCTCGCTCGTGCGATACGCTGCCGGATCGTGCGAGTGCTCATCGCCCCCGACTGCTTCACCGGCACGCTCAACGCGGTGCAGGCCGCCCGAGCCATAGCCGACGGCTGGGCGCGCGCAGCGCCCACCGACCAGCTGGTGCTGCGCCCGATGTCCGACGGCGGGCCGGGCTTCGTGCCGGTGGTCGCGGCCGGCCTTGGGGCGCAGCTGCGCGAGGTCGAGGTCCTGGGACCGCTGGGGGAACGCGTCCTCGCCACCTTCGCCCTGGACGGCCAGACCGCTTACATCGAGGCGGCGCAGGCCTGCGGCCTGCAGCTCGTGCCGCCGGATCGGCGCGACCCTGGGCGCACGACCACGTTCGGCGTCGGGCAGCTCGTGCTGGCGGCCATCGCCGAAGGGGCCACCATGGTCGTCGTGGGCTTGGGCGGTAGCGCCACCAACGACGCGGGTGCCGGCCTGCTGTCGGCGCTGGGGGCGGAGGCCGATCGCGCGCTGGACTCCGGTGGTCGCTCGCTCGCCCGCCTGCACTCGGTGGACATAGCGCCTGCCCGGGCTGCTGTGGCCGGAGTCACCCTCATCGCGGCCACTGACGTCGACAATCCGCTGCTGGGCCTGCGCGGCGCGGCGCGCAACTATGGGGAGCAGAAGGGCGCGTCGCCGTCCGAGTGCATGGACCTCGACGCCGCCCTCGAGCACTTCGCCGGACTGGTGGGGCGACGTCCCGACGGCAAGGACCCGGCAGTGGCCCTCGGCGCGGGCGCCGCGGGAGGACTGGGCTACGCGCTGCTGCAGCTCGGGGGAGAGCGCGTCCCTGGAATCCGAACCGTCATGGACATCCTCGACCTCCCGCGCGAGATCGCCGATGCCGACCTGGTGGTGACCGGCGAGGGCTGCTTCGACCTGCAGTCGCTGCGCGGCAAGGTCGTGTCCGGCATCGCCTCCATCGCGCTGCGCGAGGCCGAGCCCTGTGTCGTGCTCGCCGGCCAGGTCTCCGTCGGCCGGCGGGACTACACCGGCATCGGCGTCGCCGCGGCCTACTCGGTGGCGTCGATGCTCGGCGCCGGGGACGACGCGGCGGGACTGGCGGAGTCGATGGCCCGGCCGGCGCAGGCTCTGGCGGACGCGGCTGAGCGGGTCGCGGCGACCTGGTCGCGTCGCGGCAGTCGCTGAGCGCCCGCGGTGGCCCCGGCCGCGGAATAAGTTAGAGTCCTCGTGCGTTCCTCCCTGGTAATACCCAGCACATCTTGGGCCGTACCCCATCCACAAGGAGTCTGATGAGCACCGACAGCGCCGTCACCGAAGCCACGAGCACCGTCGAGGCCCCTGCGGCCGAGGGCATCGTCGTCACCGAGACCGCCGCCGCCAAGGTCAAGTCCCTGCTGGAGCAGGAGGGACGCGACGACCTCTCGCTGCGCATCGCGGTCCAGCCCGGCGGCTGCTCCGGCCTGCGCTACCAGCTGTTCTTCGACGACCGCTCACTTGATGGCGACATCGTCAGCGACTTCGGTGGCGTCGCCGTGGTCACCGACCGCATGAGCGCGCCCTACCTCGGCGGCGCCGTCATCGACTTCGTCGACACCATCGAGAAGCAGGGCTTCACGATCGACAACCCGAACGCCACGGGCTCCTGCGCCTGCGGCGACTCGTTCCACTGAGCGGCGCGGCGGCCCAGCCGACGGCACGGCGGGCGCCACGCGCCCGCTGTGCCAAACTCCAGCCATGCGAATCTGTATCACCGGATCTGTCGCCACTGACCACCTGATGACCTTCCCGGGGTCCTTCACGGACTCCCTGGTGGCCGACCAGCTCCACACCGTGAGCCTGTCCTTCCTGGTGTCGGACCTGCAGGTGCGTCGAGGCGGCGTGGGCGCAAACATCGCGTTCGGCTTGGCCAACCTGGGCTTGGAGCCGCTGCTCGTCGCCGCCGTGGGCCATGATTTCGAGGACTACCGGTCGTGGCTCGACCGGCACGGTGTGAACACCATGTCGGTGCAGGTCTCCGAGGTCGCCCACACCGCCCGATTCGTGTGCACCACGGACGCCAACCAGAACCAGATCGCATCGTTCTATCCCGGCGCCATGGCCGAGGCGCGCAACATCGAGCTCGGACCGGTGGCGGAGCGCTTCGGCGGCCTCGACCTGGTGCTCGTCGGCCCGAACGACCCGGACGCCATGCTGCGGCACACCGAGGAGTGCCGTGAGCGCGGCCTGCCGTTCGCCGCGGACCCCAGCCAGCAGCTGGCTTACATGGACGGCGACTCCATCCGCCGCCTCATCGACGGTGCCGCCTACCTCTTCACCAATGAGTACGAGGCCGCCCTGACCGAGCAGAAGACCGGCTGGAGCGCCGAGGAGATCCTGGAGCGCGTCGGCACCCGTGTGACGACGCTGGGCAAGGACGGGGCCAAGGTCGAGACCGTCGAGGGCGAGGTCGCCCGGGTCTCTGTGCCGCAGGAGGAGCGCATCGCCGACCCCACCGGTGTCGGCGACGCCTTCCGCTCGGGCTACCTCGCCGGCGTGGCGTGGGGCCTGTCGCCCGAGCGCAGCGCGCAAGTGGGCTCGATGATGGCGACGCTCGTGATCGAGACGGTGGGGACGCAGGAGTACCTGCTGGAGCCGGCGGAGTTCCGGCGGCGCTTCGCGCAGGCCTACGGCGATGCCGCGGCCGCCGACCTGGCGGGAGTCCTGGCCTAGTCCGATGGGATCAGGCGCTGGGGGGCCGTCGAGCCGCTGGGAAGATCGACTGGTGCCGGTGAGTCCCGAAGTCACCGCCGAGACGGACGTCGTCCTGCTGGGCGGCGCCGTGACTGCGGCAACGCTGCTCAGCTCCTACCGGCAGGGTCTCTTCCCCATGGGCATCGACGTCGAGACCGGTGCAGGGGTCCCGCCGGAGACGGTCTGCGGTTGGTTCGCCCCCGCGCAGAGAGCGGTACTGCGCTATCCCGGCATGCATGTGTCGCGATCCCTGCGCCGCAGCATGCGGGACTTCCAGGTGACGTTTGATCGCGATTTCGGTGCCGTCCTGGCCGGCTGCGCCGACCCCCGCCGCGCCGGCAGCTGGATCACCGCGGAATACGAAGCGGCCTATCGGGAGCTCGCGGCGGCCGGCTGTGCGCATTCCGTGGAGGTCTGGCGCGAGGGACGCTTGGTCGGTGGCCTCATCGGCATCGAACTCGGCGGCCTGTTCTGCGCCGACAGCAAGTTCCGCACTGTGACGGATGCGTCGAAGGCGGCCGTGGCCGGGCTGTCGCAACTCGTCTTCTCCGCGCCGGCAGCCGAGCGCCGCATGATCGACGCCCAGTGGCTCACCGGCCACCTGGCATCCCTAGGCTTCACCGGCCTTGATCGCGCCGACTACGAGGCCGGGCTGTCGGATCTGGTGGCACTGCCGTCCGCCTTCCCCGCCCCTGGGAGCCGAACGAGGTAGCGAACGCCGGTGCCGTCGGGAAGCGGCTGCCGGTCGAGCAGCTCGCCACCGGTCATCCGGGCCCAGGCGGGCACGTCGTGGTCCGCCGCCGGGTCGTCGGCCAGGAGTGCCGCCGCCGCGCCCGGGCGCGCCTTGGCGGCTCGTCCGAGCGCCAGGATCGGCGCGGGGCACGGGTGCCCGCGCTCGTCCAGGGTCCAGATCGGGGCCGCCGTCACAGCCCGGCCTCCGCGCGCAAGGTCGCCAGCGCGCCCGGGAGGGCCGCCCCGAGCCGTTCCAGTTGTTGGGGTTCGTACTGGATGGGGAGTGTGACGCGGATGTTCCCGCTGGTGAGGGCCCCCATGGCGGCGAGCACGTGGCTGGGGCTGCCGACGGCCTCGCCGGCGCCGCCCGTCGCGCAGGCGGAGCCGCTGGCGACGCTGATCCCCCGGCGGTCGAGCTCGAGCAACAGCGCCTCGGCGTCGATGTAGACCGCAGAGCAGCCAACGACGTGGGGGAGTCGCGCAACCGGGTCACCATGGACCTCGACGCCGGGGAGCGCGGCCATTTGGCGCCGAAGCAGTGTGGTTGCCGCGTGGTCGGCTCCACTGCGCCGGTCGACGTCGCCCTGGGCCGCCTCCAGCGCCAAGGCCGCCGCGGCGCAGGCCGGGATGCCCGGAAGGCAGTCACCTTCGCCGGCCGCCGGTTGCCGTCCCCACGGCGGCGCCAGCACGACGGCGGCTACCCCGACCCCCCCACCCCAGCTGGCCGCGTCCAGCACGAGCGCGTCCCACTCCGTCGGCAGCGCAGTCCGTCCGGCCGCCATGGTGGCATCCACCACCAGGGGGACAGCGGCCTCTCGGCACAGGGCGGCCGCCGCGGCCAGCGGCTGCAGCGTGCCCACCTCCGGGTTGCCCACCTGCAGGCACACCGCACCGACCGCGCCACCCTGAAGCTCCGCAGCGAGTTCAGCCAGGTCGATGCGACCCCGGCCGTCGACGGCAATGCGCGGGCCGTCGTCGAAGTCCACGGCTGCCAGCCGGTCCACGGTGCTGGTGGCGACGAGGGAGCCGCCCGCGACGGCGCCGGCCGGCCTCGCCTCGCGCAGCACCGCCGAGAGCGCGGTCCGCAGCGCAGCGGTGGTGCCAGGCAGGAACCGCACCTGCGCGCCCGGCCGGTCCACGGACGCCGCAACGGTTGACTGCGCCACCTCCAGCAGCTGTCGGCTGACGCGGCCCTCGTGTGCCCGCAGACCGGGGTCGGCCCAGCCGATCTCGAGGGCCCGATCAAGCGCCGCGCGTGCCGCCGCGGTCATCGGCTGGCCGCTGTCGGCGGCCAGAAAAGCCCTCTCCACCCCAGCATTCTGGCCCGCGGCAGCCGCCACCGCCGGAAAAGCGCCGCAACACGTGCGCGCAACGCGCCGCCCCGCCTCTCAGACCGGCTGATACTGCGCTACCCTCGCACTTCGAAGGGCCGACGGCGGCCCTGGTCTGCGCCTGTCGGCGCGGAGCCCACCGATGCGGAAGGCGAGTCGTGGCATCGTCCGGAAAGCAACGAGGACCCCAGGGGGGTGCTTGGGTAGCGGTCGTGATCATGGCGGCCGTGCTCGGCGGCCTGGTCTGGTGGGGGTACCAGTACAACTTCGGTTTCCCTGACGGCATCAGCGAGCAGTCGGCGATCACCCTGCACTTCTGGAACGGCACCTGGATCGCGGCCTTCGGAGTGGGAATCCTGACGTGGGGTCTGATGCTGTTCGCCTCGGTCGCCTACCGCCGTCGCCGCGGCGATGACACTCCCAAGCAGCTGCGCTACAACATCCCCATCGAGGTGCTCTACACCGTCACCCCGATCGCGATGGTGTTGGCGCTGGTGTTCTTCACGGTCCGCGACGAGGCCCAGCTGACCAAGGTGTCCAACGACCAGGCCGAGACGGTGAACGTCACCGGCTTCCGCTGGTCGTGGACCTTCTACTACGCCGACCAAGACGTCTACGACACCGGCATCCCGAGCCTGCAGGACGAGGCCGCGCTGCCCGTGCTCTGGCTGCCCGTGGACGAGAAGGTGCAGTTCCACCTGGGAAGCCCCGACGTCATCCACTCGTTCTGGGTGCCCGACTTCCTGTTCAAGCTGGACGTGATCCCTGGCCGCGACAATGTCTTCGAGGTGACCCCCAATGAGGTGGGGACGTTCGCCGGCAAGTGCGCCGAGCTGTGCGGGGTGGACCACTCCCGGATGCTGTTCAACGTCAAGGTGGTCGAGCGGGCCGAGTTCGACCAGCACATGGCCGAGCTCAAGGCCAAGGGCCAGACCGGCGACCCGGACTCGGGACGCGTCAACGATGCCGCGCAGGGCGTGTAGGTGAGGATGACTGATGACGATTCTGAATGAGCCGCCCCAGCAGACCTCGGTGCCGGCGCCCCGCCTGAGCAAGAGCGAGCGCAAGGCCGAGCACAAGGCCCACATGGGACGCACGATCGTCAAGTGGATCACCTCCACCGACCACAAGACGATCGGCTACATGTACCTGATCACGTCGTTCATCTTCTTCCTCATCGGCGGTGTGATGGCCCTGGCCATCCGTGCCGAGCTGGCCGAGCCAGGCCTGCAGTTCCTGAGCAACGCGCAGTACAACCAGATGTTCACGATGCACGGCAGCATCATGCTGCTGCTGTTCGCGACCCCGCTGTTCGTCGGGTTCTCGAACATCCTGGTGCCGCTGCAGATCGGCGCCCCGGACGTCGCGTTCCCGCGGCTCAACATGTTCGGCTTCTACCTCTTCGCCTTCGGCGGCATCGTCGTCATGTCCAGCTTCCTGACCCCCTCGGGTGCGGCGGACTTCGGTTGGTTCGCCTACACGCCGCTGTCGCTGGAGGTCTACACCCCGTCGCAGGGCGCCGACCTGTGGATCATGGGCTTCGCCATCGGTGGCGTGGGCACGATCCTGTCCGCCGTCAACTTCATCACCACGATCGTCGTGATGCGCGCCCCCGGGATGACGATGTTCCGCATGCCGGTGTTCACCTGGACCTCGCTGCTCACCAGCGTCCTCGTCCTGGTCGCCTTCCCGGTGCTGGCCGCGACCCTGGTGGTGCTCGAGACCGACCGCAAGCTGGGCACCGTGGTGTTCGACGCGGCCAACGGCGGCGCGATCCTGTGGCAGCACCTGTTCTGGTTCTTCGGCCACCCGGAGGTCTACATCCTGGCGCTGCCGTTCTTCGGCGTCGCCAGCGAGATCATCCCCGTGTTCAGCCGCAAGCCGATCTTCGGCTACAAGGGACTGGTCTTCGCCACCATCGCCATTGCCGGCCTGTCGGTGGCTGTCTGGGCGCACCACATGTACGTCACCGGTGCGGTCCTGCTGCCCTTCTTCGCCTTCATGACGATGCTCATCGCGGTTCCGACGGGCGTCAAGTTCTTCAACTGGATCGGCACCATGTGGAAGGGCTCGGTCACTTTCGAGACCCCGATGCTGTGGACCATGGGCTTCCTGGTCACGTTCCTGTTCGGCGGCCTCACCGGCATCATCCTCGCCGCGCCGCCGCTGGACTTCGCGGTCTCGGACAGCTACTTCGTGGTCGCCCACTTCCACTACACGGTCTTCGGCACAGTGGTGTTCATGATGTTCGCGGGCTACTACTTCTGGTGGCCCAAGTGGACGGGTCGGATGCTGGACGAGCGGCTCGGCAAGGTGCACTTCTGGCTGCTGTTCATCGGCTTCCAGGTGACCTTCCTGGTGCAGCACTGGCTGGGCAACCAGGGAATGGCGCGTCGCTACGCCGACTACCTGCCCTCGGACGGCTTCCAGGCGCTCAACGTGGTGTCGAGCATCGGCGCGATCATCCTGGGCATCTCGACGCTGTTCTTCCTCTACAACGTCTACCGCACCTGGCGCTACGCGCCGAAGGTCACGGTGGATGACCCGTGGGGCTGGGGAGGCTCGCTCGAGTGGGCCACCAGCTGCCCGCCGCCGCGGCACAACTTCACCTCGCTGCCGCCCATCCGCAGCGAGCGCCCGGCGTTCGACCTGCACCACCCGGACCTGGCGCAGAGCGACCTGCCGGTCAACAAGAACGCACTTGATGGCCTGGTCGGCGGCCCGGAGATTTCCAAGACCCGGGGTCGCTCCCACCACCCCGAGCCCACCGCGACTCCGGCCGGCTCTGCCACTGCCGTGCTGGACAAGCCGGACGCCGAGGGCTCCGCTGATGCTTCGGACGAGGGAGACGCCAAGTGAAGCTCGACGGAAAGATCTTCCTGTACGGGATGGCCTTCTACGCCCTCGTGGCGGTCATCTACGGGGTCGTCACAGCGCTGTACATGCCGGGCGGCATCGATTGGATCGGCGTCGTCGCGCTTGCCTTCACGGCCTTCATGGCGTTCCTCATCGGCTTCTACTTCATGTTCACGGCCAAGCGCGTGGGCGCCCTGCCGGAGGACGACCTGGAGGCCGACCCGGAGGACGCCGACCCCGAGTACGGCTTCTTCAGCCCCCACTCCTGGTGGCCGCTTGCTCTGGGCGCGAGCTTCGCGATCATCGCCTACGGCTGGGTGTTCGCGGCCTGGGTGGTGGCCTTCGGAGTGGCCTCGCTGCTCATCAGCCTGTGGGGCTTCGTGTTCGAGTACTACCGCGGGGACCACGCACACTGAGGTCGGCGGCGCGCCGCGCAGCTGGCCGGAGGGAGCTCCCCGGCCTGCTGCAGCCGTGATTTATACTTTCACCACTTACTACTCTCGGCGGGCTCACTCAGCGTATCCTTGCCGTCACGGAATCGTTATCGATGATTGGAGCATCCGTGCAGATGGCGGGCCACCGGGGCAAGGTCGTGATGGCTGTGGTCTCCTCCTTCAGCGCAGCGGTCGTGGTCGCCGGCTGTGGACCGATGCTGACAGCCTCGGCCGGCACCGGCGACAACCGCAGCCAGGCGGTCATCAACGTCACCCCGGCGCTCAAGTCCAACGCCGCGAGCGTGCTGGCCCCGATCGTCGTCAAGGCTGACCTGGGCACGCTCACGAGCGTCGCCGTCACCGGTCCCGATGGGCAGCTGCCCGGCACGATGAGCGCCGACGGGGCGACTTGGACCTCACAACCGGGTCTGGAGCTGCCGTTCGACACCAAGTACGAGGTGACCGCGGTTGCGATCGACCCGGAGGGCCGGGCTCGCGAGGTCAACGACACCTTCACGACGGTCAAGCCCGCCGCGACGCCGGTGCCCGGAACGCGCTACACCACCGACTACGTGACCTATGGCGTCGGCATGCCGCTCGTCATCCCGTTCAAGAGCGCAGTGACCAACAAGGCCGAGGTGGAGTCCAAGCTCAAGCTCACCACCAGCCAGCCGGTGGAGGGCGCCTGGTCGTGGAGCGACGACTCCACCATCGCCACGTTCCGCCCCAAGGACTTCTGGCCGGTGAACACCCATGTGAACCTGGACGGGCACCTGTACGGCACGAAGCTGAACGACACCGACTACGCCGGCGGGAACGTCACCCTTGACCTGGACATCGGGGACAAGGTCACCATGGTGGTGGACCCGAACTCGCTGCAGATGACGGTGTCGCGCAACGACCAGCCCGAGAAGGTCATCCCGGTCACCATCGGCAAGCCCGGCTACGAGACCTACGAGGGCATCAAGGTGATCTCCGCCAAGGAGGGCACCATCACGATGAAGTCTCCTCCCGGTGACCCCGAGTACTACGTGGCCGACAAAGTCGAGTACTCCATCAGGCTCACCGATCATGGCGAGTACCTGCACGCGGCCCCATGGGCCGCCGACGCCTTCGGCAACTACCGCTACAGCCACGGTTGCATCAGCATGACGACCGAGAACGCCGCCTGGGTGTTCGGCGCCAGCAAGCCCGGCGACCTCGTATGGGTCAACGGGCCCACGGGGGAGCCCTGGCGCAAGGACAACGGCATCACGGTCTGGAACGAGACGTGGCCCGAGTGGCTGTCGAAGTCGGCCACCGGAGCCAAGGTGGTGGGACCGCAGGGCCAGATCTCACCCGCACCCGCACCCAGCGCGCCGGCGCCCGCAGCCGCGACCAGCGTCCCGCCGGCCACCACGCCAGCAGCCGGCTGACGTGGGTGACCGCGTCGCCAGCTTCGCTCTGGGCGCGGTAGCGGGGGCCGCGGCTGCTGCCGCTGCTCTGCTGTGGAACACCCATCGACAGGCGATGCTGCTGCAGGGCTTGGACCTGCACCTGCACGATCCGGGTGTTCCGCTCAACGTCCTGGACGCCGTGCGCGGTGCCGAGGTGGGCGAGTACCGGAAGATGTCCGTTCTCCGGCGCGCCGTTGAGGATGGTCAAGACACTGTGGGGTTGATCGTGCCGCGCATCGTCTACCGCGCCGACTACTCAGTGGGCGCCTATCGGTTGAAGTCCCGGACGGCGTCCGGACTCATCGACTACGCCATAGAGCGCGGATTCCTGCACATGAACATCGAGCGCGACGAGCGCTATGCCACGATCCTCCCGCTGCTCACTCAGCAGCCTGCCCTCAACACGTGGTTCGCAGCCGTGCTGCTCTCGCAACTGCGCGAGCAGCACCCGTCGCTTCAGACCCGCTCGTGGGACGACATCGCGGCCGACCCCGATGCCATCGCCAAGCTCTACTCCGGCTACACCGGCGCTGGGGGAGCGTGGGAGCAGTGGGCTGCCGACGACCAGCCTGGGCCGATCGCCCGTGCCAGGCTCGGTTTCGACGCCGACGAGGGCACCTACCGGGGCATTGAGGATCCAGCCGCTGCCGCCCACCAGCAATAGATAGCGGGTGGGCGGCAGCGGCTGGGCGCGCTCGGAAACCGAGCGTCGGTTGGGTCAGCCCTTGCGCTCGTCCTCGATCGACTGAGCGGCCTGCACGGCCGCAGCCGTCAATGCAGGATCGCCGTGCAGCACCGCCTCGTCGCGATCGACGTGCAGGGCCTCGCCCTCGGCCAGGATCGGCTTGGTGGCCTCGACCTCGTGCGCGATGTGGGCGTCGGCCTCGGCGAGCTCGGCAGCGGTGGGGAGCGGCACGTTGTCGCCGTAGAACCAACGCGACAGCTTGGCGCGGCGCAGCTCGCGCTTGGCCTTCTTGTTGCGGACACCGTTGCGGTCCTCGGAAGCCGGCATGGGCAGCGGCTGGATGTCCGTCTTCCCAAGAATCTCGGCTCGCTCCTCCATCGACAGCTCGCCGTGGATTTCGATGAACTCACCGTGGGGCAGCCGCAGGATGTTGCCGGTCTCGCGGCCGTGCAGCAGCTTGTCGCGGTCGCGCCGCTGCAGCGAGAGGCAGAAGCGCTTGGTGATCACGAAGACGATCGGGGGGATGATGAAGATCGCGAAGCGCAGGAACCAGGTGATCGAGTTCAGCGACATGTCGAAGAATCGTGCGATCAGGTCGTTGCCGCCGCCGATCCACAGCAGCACGTAGAAGCTCAGGCCCATCGCTCCGATCGCGGTGCGCACCGGAGCGTTGCGCGGACGGTCGAGCAGGTTGTGCTCCCGCTTGTCGCCGGTGACCCACGCCTCTAGGTACGGGTAGAGCGCCATCGCGGTGAAGATGATTCCGGGCACCACCACCGACGGGATGAGGATGTTCCAGCTGATCGTCCAGCCCCAGATCACGGTCTCCCAGTTGGGCATCATGCGCAGCGCGCCCTCGAGCCAGCCGATGTACCAGTCGGGCTGTGACCCGGCGGTGACCTGGTCGGGCGTGTAGGGCCCATAGGCCCAGATGGGGTTGATCGTCACCAGGCCGGCGATCAGCGTGGTGATGCCGAACACGGCGAAGAAGAAGCCGCCGGCTTTCGCCATGTAGATCGGCATCAGGCGGTAGCCCACGACGTTGTCGTTGGTGCGGCCGGGGCCGGGGAACTGCGTGTGCTTCTGGTACCAGACCATCATCAGGTGCGCCGTGACGAGGGCCAGGATGAGTCCGGGGATGAGCAGGATGTGGATGGCGTAGAGCCGCGGGATGAACTCGGTCCCGGGGAACTCGCCGCCGAAAACGAACATCGAGACATAGGTGCCGACCAGGGGGATGGACAGCATGATGCCCTCGGCGATGCGCAGGCCCGTGCCGGACAGCAGGTCGTCGGGCAACGAGTAGCCGGCGAAGCCGGCGCCCAGGGCCATCGTGAGGAGCCCGATGCCGATCATCCAGTTGAACTCGCGCGGCTTGCGGAAGGCGCCGGTGAAGAACACCCGCAGCAGGTGCACGGAGATCGCCGCGATGAAGAACAGCGCCGCCCAGTGGTGGATCTGGCGCATCAGCAGGCCGCCGCGGACGTCGAACGAGATGTCCAGGGTCGAGCGGTAGGCCTCGGACATCGAAACGCCCCGGAGCGGGACGTAGGAGCCCTGGTAGACGACCTCGGTCATGCTCGGGTTGAAGAACAGCGTGAGGAAGACGCCGGTCAGCAGCACGATGAGGAACGAGTACAGCGCTACCTCGCCCAGCATGAACGACCAGTGGTCGGGGAAGACCTTGCCCAGGCTGCGCTTGAAGAAGTTCGCGGAGCCGAGGCGGTCATCGACGTAGACAGCGGCCTTCTCGCCCGCTTTGACGGTGGCGCTCATTTAGCGATCACGCTCCCAGTAACTCGGTCCAACCGGTTGGGCGAAGTCGGAACTCGCCACCAGGAATCCTTCCTCATCCAGCTCGATCGGCAACTGGGGGAGTGAGCGGGCCGCGGGGCCGAACACGACGTTGCCGGAGTCGGAGAGGTCGAACGTGGACTGGTGGCACGGGCACAGCAGGTGGTGGGTGCGCTGCTGGTAGAGCGCGATGGGGCAGCCGACGTGCGTGCAGATCTTGCTGAAGGCGAGGATGCCCTCGTAGTCCCAGCCGTCGCCCTGCTGGCTCTGAATCTCCTCGGGGGTCATGCGGACGAGGATGATCGCGGCCTTGGCGCGAGCGTTGAGGTTGCCCTCCAGCTCCTGGACCTCGTCGAGGTCCTCCGGCATGGCCGACACGATGCCGCCCAGCGGGATGTCGGCCGGGCGAACCTTGCGGCCGGTGGGGTCGAGCACGATCGGCATGCCCTTCTCCCACAGCGTGTGGCGCATGGCCTGGAAGGTCTCGTCCAGGTTCTTCGGGCCCAGGTCCCGCAGCATCACAATCATGGGGATGGGGAAGAGCGCCATGGCCAGGATCAGGCTGCGGCGGATGATCTTGCGCTGGCCGAACCCGGACTCGTCGGCGCCCTGCCAGAACACCTCGCCGGCCTCGGCGCGCTCCTCGGGGGAGCTGGCGTGCAGGTGCCGCTCCTGGACGACTTCCTGGTCGGGCATCAGCTTCTTGGCCCAGTGGATGGCACCGGCGCCGATCAGGAAGATCGACAGGCCGAAGGTGAGGCCGAGGGCGACGTTGCTGGCGTTGATCGTCGCGGTTGAGAACGGCACGTTGACGTTCTTGTCCACCGGCAGCGTCAGGTAGAACACCACGAACAGCACCGCGAAGACCGCGGAGAGGATGAACATGATGCCGACCTGGCGCTCCACCCGCTTCGCAGCGCGCGGGTCGATGTCGGTCTGCCGGGGCGTGTGCGGGGGTAGGCCCGGCGCCTCGATCGTCTGCGCTGCCAGCTCCGTGCCCGGGTTGGCCGCGGTCTCCGGGGAGTTCGCGGACGTGGAATCGCTCATCGAACCTTCGCTCCGATCCAGATCGCCACTGCGATGAACAGGCCGAGCCCGGCGATCCAGGCGAACAGGCCTTCGGTGACCGGGCCGAGGCTGCCCAGGTCCTGACCGCCGGGGTTCGGGGCGGTGCGCAGGGACTCGATGTACTTGAGGATGTCCTGCTTGTCCTCCGGCGTGAGGGTCTCGTTGCTGAACACCGGCATCTGCTGCGGGCCGGTGAGCATGGCCTCGTAGACCTGTCGGTTGTCGGCGTCGAGCAGGCTCGGCGCGTACGAGCCGTCGCTGAGCGCGCCGCCGCGGCCGGCGAAGTTGTGGCACTGGCTGCAGTTGGTGCGGAACAGTTCGCCGCCGGAGGCCAGATCGGCCCCTTCGGTGCTGATCTGCTCGTCGGTGGGGATCGCGGGGCCAGGCGCCAGCGAGGAGATGTACGCGGCCAGCGCGGCGATCTCCTCGTCGGTGTACTGCACCGTCTTCGCGGGTGCCTGTGCCTCAGGTCCGGCCAGTGGCATGCGGCCGGTCGAGACCTGGAAGTGCACGGCTGCGCCGCCGACGCCGATCAGGCTGGGGGCGCCGTTGCCACCGTTGTTGACGGTGGCGCCGTCGATGCCCTCGGCGTTCATGCCGTGACAGGAGGAGCAGCCCTCTACGTACAGGTTGCGCCCCTCCTTGATCAGGGCCGAGGTGTCCTGCTCGTCGGCCGCGGAGGCCTTCGACGACGCATTGAGGGCGGCGTACGTTGCGCCGACCGCTACGAGGGCGATGAGAACCGCGATGAGAGCCGCCCATCGGCTCCGTCGCACTGACGTTGCGCTGGTCACTTGCTGCCCCGTTCTGATCGTCTGGACGAAGTTGTCTGCATGCGCTTGCGGGTAACGGCTCAGGCCTATTTGATCAGGTAGATCACGGTGAAGAGCGCGATCCACACGACGTCGACGAAGTGCCAGTAGTACGACACCACGACGGCCGAGGTCGCCTCGTTGTGGGTGAAGCGCTTGGCGGCATAGGTGCGTCCGAGGACGAACAGGAAGGCGATCAGGCCGCCCGTCACGTGCAGACCGTGGAACCCGGTCGTGAGGTAGAACGCCGAGCCGTAGGCAGAGCTGTTGAGCGTGAGGCCCTCGTGGACGAGCGCGGCGTACTCGGTGACCTGTCCGCCGATGAAGATCGCTCCCATGATGAACGTGATGATGAACCACTTGCGCAGGTTCTTCACATCTCCGCGCTCGGCGGCGAAGACGCCCAGCTGGCAGGTGACCGAGCTCAGCACCAGGATCGTGGTGTTGACGGCGGCAAACGGCACGTTGAGCATGCCGGCGTCGTGTTTCCACACCTCCGGGTTGACCGAGCGCAGCGTGAAGTACATCGCGAACAGTGCCGCGAAGAACATGAGCTCGCTGGCCAGCCACACCATGGTGCCCACGGCCACCAGGTTGGGACGGTTGACCGGTGCCTCGTGGTGGGGCTTGGCGTCTACCACCGCAGATGTTGTTGCCACGCGCGGCATTCTGGCAGGTATCGGCGCCGAAGACAGTTCGACCCCCCGACTAGCGCGGGAAAAGTTGGCGCCGGGAGTAGGATTCAACGGACAAAGCGGTGCGGGCCGTCCGGCGCGCGCCGGCTCAGGCGCCTGCTCGACGGGCGGACGCGACGGAGAACGCGAGGTGGCAATGTCAGCCGCAGCTGCCCAGGCAGAGGACGACGACGCGGTGCGGGTGCTGCTCTTCAGCAGCGATCGCAGTGTCCGTGCGGCCGTGATGGAGGCCATCGGGCGGCGGCCGGCCGCGGACCTGCCGCCGGTCGCCTTCGTGCAGACCGCCACGGAGCCGGCCACGATCGAGCAGGCCGATGCCGGCGGCTTCGACCTGATCATCCTCGACGGCGAGGCCCGACCCGGCGGCATGGGGATGGCCCGACAGCTCAAGGACGAGATCTACGAGTGCCCGCCGACCCTGGTGCTGACAGCGCGGCCCGACGACGCCTGGCTGGCGACGTGGTCGCGCGCGGACGCGGTGGTGCCGCGGCCGCTTGACCCGTTCGAGCTCGCCCGCGCCAGCGCGCAGCTCCTGCGCCGCCGGCTCGCCGCGGCCGCGCAGGGATGACCGCCGCCTTCAGCTGGCCGGCCGTCCTGGGCGCGCTGCTCGACCGCGGCGAGCTCGCCGCGGACACCTGTCGCGCGGCGATGGCGCAGATTGTCGCGGGCGAGGCCTCCCCGGCCCAGATCGCGGGTTTCGCGGTCGCGCTGCGGGCCAAGGGTGAGACGGCCGCCGAGGTCGCCGGCCTCGTCGCCGCCATGATGGACGTGGCCGTCCCGCTGCCGTTTGCCGGACCGGCGCTGGACATCGTGGGAACCGGCGGCGACCAGCTGCACTCGGTCAACATCTCGACCATCGCGTCGATCGTCGCTGCTGGCGCCGGAGCGACCGTGATCAAGCACGGCAACCGGGCCGCGTCGTCCAGTTGCGGCTCGGCGGATGTGCTGGCCGAGCTGGGCGTGCGCATCGACCTCGACCCCGACGGCGTCAGCCGCTGCATCGACCGGGCCGGAATCGGCTTCTGCTTCGCCCCGACCTTCCACCCGGCCCTGCGGCACGCGGGTCCGCCGCGGCGCGAGCTGGGCATCCCCACGGTGTTCAACATCCTGGGTCCGCTGGCCAACCCGGCCCGACCCGCTGCCTCCCTGGTGGGGGCTGCCGACGTGCGGCTGGCGCCGGTGATGGCCCAGGTGTTCGCCGAGAGCGGGCGGCGGGCCATGGTCGTGCGCGGCAGCGACGGCCTGGACGAGGTCACGGTCTCGGGGCCGACGCAGGTGTGGGATGCCACAGACGCCGCCCTCGGCGCCCAGGTGCGCGCCACCGAGGTCGCCCCTGGGGATGCAGGGCTCGCAGAGTCACCCGTCGCAGACCTGGTGGGCGGCGACGCGCCCGCCAACGCGGCTATCGCCCGTGCGGTGCTGGCGGGGGAGACCGGCGGCACGTTGGGCGCGGTGCGCGCCGCAGTGCTGCTGAACGCGGCGCTCGCGCTGGTCGTGTGGGACGCGGCCATCGGGGCGGACGAATTCGGGCCGACCGGCGACAGCGCCGCCGATCGCCTGCGCCGCGCGGTGCCGGCTGCGGCCGAGTCCATCGACTCAGGCCGGGCGGCGGGCGTCCTCGCGCGCTGGGTGGCTGCCTGCGCCTGACGGGTTGATCGCGGCCGCATGCTTGGCCGCAGCGCCGATCGGGAGCACCCAGTCGCGTTCGACGCCAACGAGCCGGACGCCGGGCCGCGCGAGCCAGCCCAGGATCAGGTCGGTCTCCGCTGTCAGTGCCGCCGGCCCCGGACCCACCGGCGCGGCGACGTACTCGGCCGTGGCGATCACCGCCTCGACGATGGGTCGCGGATCCTGACCCATCTGAGCCCTGGCGGCACCGGCCAGGCGGCCATGGCGGACCACATGGATGAGCCAGCCCCCCGCGTCCGGCTCGGCCGCCACAAGCTCGCCGGCATCGACCAGGGCCTGGCGCTGCTGGGTCCGATCCACGACGCGCAGGAAGCTCCGCAGCCGGGCCAGCCAGGCCCCGGCCTCCTCGAAGCGCTGCTCGCTGCTGAGCGTCGCTATCCGCGCCATCACCGCCTCGCTCACCACCGTGGCGTCGGCGGACATCGCGGAGCGGGCCGCGGGTGCGACGGCGGTGGCATAGCTGGCCAGCCCTTCCGGCGACGAGCACGGGGCACAGCACCGACCCAGGTCGGCCAGGCCGCAAGGCTGTCGGCCGCGAGTGGCGCTGATGCGCTCCGAGCACGTTCGGAGGCCGACGGCGAGTTGCAGCACCTCGCTGATGTCGTCGGCAGTGCGGCGCTTGATCGGCCCGAGGTAGGCCGCGCCCGCGGCCATGTCGTCCTTGGCTGCTGCGACCAGGCTGAGCCGTGGGGCTGGCTCGACGGTGAGCTTGAGCCAGCGGCCTTTCTCCGGGAAGCGCGACCGGCGGTTGTAGCGGGGCTTGCGCTCGGCGATCAGGCGCAGCTCGCGGACGGCTGCCTCCAGCGGTGTGGCGCAGACGATCGGCGTGATGCCGGCGGCCAGCGCGACCATCTCACCCATGCGGCTGCGCTGCTCGCTGGCGGTGAAGTAGGTGCGCACCCGGCTGCGCAGGTTCTTGGACGTGCCCACGTAGAGCGCCTCGCCCTGGTCGTCGGTGAACATGTAGACGCCGGGCAGGGCAGGTACGCCGTCGGCCAGGTGGCGCTTGCGCCGCACGGCCTCGGAGACCCGGCCGTTGAGGCCGAGGAGCTCCTCCAGCGAGGTCACGCCCAGGGTACCTACGCGCTCCAGCAGCCCGTGCAGCACGTCGACCGTGGCGCGAGCGTCATCCAGTGCCCGGTGGGTCGGCCTGGTGGTGGCGCGGAAATGCTGGGCGAGCGTCGCGAGCTTGTGGTTGCTCACCTCGCCGCGCGGCACCACCGCCCGTGCCACCCTGACGGTGTCCACGATCGCGGGCGGCGCCCAGCGGTAGTCCAGTGCGGCGGCGGCCGCGCCCAGATACCCCATGTCGTACGGCGCGTTGTGCGCGACCATCACAGCGCCTTGGCTGAACTCCAGGAAGGACGGGAGCACGGCCGCCAGCCGGGGGGCGTCGGCAACCATGGCGTCGGTCAGGCCCGTCAGCACGCTGATGTAGGCGGGGATCGGCTGGCCTGGGTTCACCAGGCTCTGGAACTCGCCGACGACCACCCCGCCGCGCACCCGCACGGCCCCGATCTCGGTGATCCCCAGGTCGGCGGCCGTGCCGCCGGTGGTCTCGAGGTCCACGACGCAGAAGTCCACCGAGTGCAGCGGCGTGCCGCACTGATCCAGACTCAGTTGCTGCATGTGACCACGCTAGGCGCCAGATCCGACAGAATCCCGGGGGCCGCGCCGCGGTCTGTGAACGGTACGTTCAGCGGGCCACTAGTGTTACCGCTGAGCGGCCGATCCAGCCGGGCCCGGGTGCCGGGTCCGCCCGTGCGAGCGTGAGGAGTCCCGATGCGCCTGACCCTTCCCGACGAGGACCAGCGCTGGCGCTGCGGGCGCTGTGGCAACCTGACCCGCTTCGATGTGGTGCGCAGCGTCCGGATGAAGGAGTTCTGGCACTTCGATCTGGCGGGCAGCCCCACGGTCGAGACCAGCGACACCCTGCGGGAGGTCGTCGAGCAGGTGTCGTGCCGCTGGTGCGGTGCCGACGATGCGGTCGAGATCGTCGCCCGTCCCGATGCCGGCGGGCCGTCCGGCGGCCCGGGCGAGTGACCGCGCTTCCCCCCGCTCGGCCCGCGCTGGTCGGGGTCAGAGTGCTCGACCTCACCAGGCTGCTGCCCGGCAACTACGCCACGCTGCTGCTGATGGGGCTGGGCGCGGAGGTAGTCAAGGTCGAGGAGCTCGGGGGCGACGGCACCCGGGCTGCCCCGCCGTACGCCGCCACCGGCGAATCGGGACCCAACATCGTCCTCAACCGTGGCAAGTCGTCGGTGGCGCTGGACCTGAAGCAGGCCGACGCCCAGCAGTTGCTGCTGCGGCTGGTGGCGGCGTCCGACGTTCTGCTCGACTCCTTCCGCCCCGGCGTGCTGGAGCGTCTCGGCCTGTCGGCGGACGCGCTCGCGGCAGCCAACCCGCGGCTGGTGCACGTCAGCCTCACCGCCTTCGGGGCCGGTGGGCCCTACGCTGCTGTGCCTGCGCATGACCTGAACACCGAGGCCCTCGCCGGCATCGTCGGCATGAGCGTCGACGACGCCGGCAGGCCGGCCCTGCCCGCCGTGCCGATCGCCGACATGGCCACCGGGATGCAGGCCGCGCTGGCGGTGGTGGCGGGGCTGCGCGCGGTCGCCGCCGACGGATCGGGCTATCGGGCGGAGGTGTCCATGCTGGAGTCCGCCGTGTCGTTGACCGCCCTCGCCGCCGGCCACATCGCCGCCGGGCAGGGCACCGTCCCGGCACCGCGGGACATGCTCACCGGGGCGCTGGCCTGCTACGGGTACTACCGCTGCGCGGACGGCGGCTGGCAGGCGGTCGGGGCGCTGGAGCCGAAGTTCTTCGGGCGGGTCTGCGAGCTGCTCGGCGCCCCGGAGTTGGCAGAGATCCAGTACGACCTGGGCCGCCAGGAGGAGCTGCGCCGGCGGCTGGCCGCGATCTTCGCCACCAGGACGCGCGATGAGTGGACCGACCTGCTCCTGCTCGAGGACACCTGTGTGACGCCGGTGAACGACTTGGCGGAAGCCTTCACCGACCCCAACCTGGAGGCTCGCTCGGCGGTGGTGGACGCGCTCCGGTCCGACGGTGCGCCCGCTCGCGTCGTCCGTGCGGTCCCGTGGCTGTCAGAGGCCGGGGGACACGGTCCCGCGGCGCTCGGCGGCGACGCGGAGAGGGTGCTGGCGGCATGGCTGGGAACGCCGGCGGAGGAAGTGGCCGAGCTGCGTGCGCGCGGATGCGTCGGAGGTCCCCCCTAGCGTCCTCGACCAGCGCCAGAGATGCCGGCGAAGAGCGCCGGCGAACCCGACTCTGGCCGTGGATCGAGGAGGTCTCGCATGAAGGTGCCACGGGACGTGTCGCCCGCCGACGAGCACGCGCCGGTGACTGTCGACTGCGACAGTTGCCAGGTCCGCAACATCGCGTGCGGCGATTGCGTCATATCTGTTCTCATCGGCGCGCCGAACCAGTGGGACGACGAGGAGCGGCGGGCGCTGGCGGTCTTGGCCGAGTCCGGCCTGGTGCCGCCGCTGCGGCTGGTGGTGGGCGGGAAGCGCGGTGGACAAAGGGCGCACCCAGACGTGGCAACGGGCTAATGTTGGCGGTGCCGCCGCGCCGATGGGAGGGTCATGCGAGCACCGCTGCTGCGCATCGTCGCCGCGCCCCTCATCGTGGGTGTCGTGCTGTGCTCGTCGTCGGCGATCAGCTCGGCCGACCCGGTGGCGGTGAGCCAGGCCCGCGAGCGCGTCGTGCAGCTGCAGCGGGATGCCGCGGCCGCCGCCGAGCGCGTGAACGGCGCGAAGGTGGACCTGGCCCGTTCGCAGGACCGGATGAGACTGTTCCAGGGCCAGGTCGACCGTTCCCGGGCCGAGCTCGCAGAGGCTCAGGATGCGCTGGAGCAGATCGCGCACGAGCTCTACGTCAACGGCGGCCAGCCCAGCGCGGTGCTCAACTTCTCCCTGGACAACCCAGACAGCTTCCTGTCCGACCTCGATCGGCTCTCCGAGACCGGCGCCCACCAGTCCACGCTGGTGGACAAGGCGCGCGCCACCATGCTGGCGATGAAGGTCACGCAACAGGCGCTCGCCCAGGAGCGCGACCACTTCCAGCAGGTCTCCGTGAACCTGGGCGTGGCCGAGGCCGACGTCTCGAAGAAGCTGGCCGCCGCCCGCGGGGAGCTGGCCTCGGCCGAGAAGGCCGAGCAGGAGCGGATCGCGGCGGAGTTGCGCGCGGCGCAGGAGCGCGCCCGGCTGGAGGCCGAGGCGATCCTGGCGCAGCGCCGGGCCGAGGAGCAGGCGCGCATCGCCGCGGAACAGGCCCGGATCGCCGCGGAGCAGGCCGCCGTCGCGAAGGCGACCGCAGAGCGCCAGGCCGCTGCCGACCGGGAGGCCGCGGCGCAGGCCGCCGAGCAGGCGGCCCAGCGACTGGCAGCCGAGCGTGCGACTGCCGCCCGCCAGGCCGAGGCAGACCGCCTGGCCGCCGAGGGCGGCGCGCCGACCAGCGCAACGACGCCCGCGGTCCCAGCGGCCGGCCCCGTCCCCACCGGCAGGGCGGCAATGGTCGACAAGGCCATCTCCTTCGCCCTGGGCAAGGTCGGCGGGACCTACGTCTGGGGCGGCGAGGGGCCGGACGTCTTCGACTGCAGCGGCCTGACCATGGTGGCCTGGCGTCAGGCAGGCGTCACCATCCCGCACTACTCCGGCTCGCAGTACGCCGCCACCAAGGCGGTCTCGCTCTCGGCCATCCAACCCGGGGACCTGCTCTTCTTCTACTCGGTCAACACCCACGTCGGCATGTATCTGGGCAACGGCAAGTTCGTGCACGCGGCCAACTCGATGGATGGGATCCGGATCGACTCGCTGCCCGGCTACTACACGGCCAACCTGGTCGCCGCGTCCAGGCCGGGCGTCTGATCTGATGGTGCCGTCCGGGGGGCACACGCTCGTCGTCACCAACGACTTCCCCCCGCGTGCGGGCGGGATTCAGTCCTTCGTCCAGGGGCTGGTGAGCCGGCAGCCCGCGGACTCGGTCACCGTCTACGCCCCGGCTTGGAAGGGCGCCGCCGCCTACGACGCCGGACAGCCGTACGAGGTGGTGCGCCACCGCACCTCGCTGATGCTGCCGGAGCCCTTCGTGATCCGGCGCGCCCGCGAGCTCATGCGGACCACGGGGGCCTCCCGCGTGCTCTACGGCGCTGCCGCGCCGCTCGGCCTGATCTCTGACGCGCTGCGAGGGGTCGGCGCCGAGCACATCGTCGGGCTCACACACGGACACGAGGCCGCCTGGGCGGCCCTGCCGGGGAGCAGCCAGGCCCTGCGGGTGATCGGCGACCGCACCGACACCATCACCTTCCTCGGCGAGTACACGCGTGTCCGGATCGCCGGTGCGCTGAGCAGAGCCGCCGCGGCACGGATGCGGCAACTGGTCCCCGGCGTGGACGATCAGCTGTTCCATCCGCGCAACCTGGCCGATGGGATGGCGGTGCGCGCGCGCCACGGGCTGGCCGGCCGGCCCGTCATCGTCTGTGTTTCGCGGCTGATGCCCCGCAAGGGGCAGGACACCTTGATCGAGGCCTTGCCGCTCATCCAGCGCAGCATTCCCGACGCCGCGCTGCTGATCGTCGGGGGCGGTCCGTACCGGCAGAAGCTGCAGGACCTGGTCGCCGAGCTGGGCCTGGGGCGCGACGTGGTGCTGACCGGCACCGTGCCGTGGGAGGAGTTGCCCGCTCACTATGCGGCGGGAGATGTGTTCGCGATGCCGTGCCGCACGCGGAACCGTGGGCTGGACGTGGAGGGCCTGGGCATCGTCTACCTGGAGGCCAGCGCCACCGGCCTGCCGGTGGTCGCCGGCGACAGCGGCGGCGCGCCGGACGCGGTGCTCGAGGGCGAGACCGGCTATGTCGTCCCGGGCGGCGATCCGCAGGCTGTGGCGAGTCGGCTCATCGAACTCCTGGCGGACGACGACCTGCGCTCGCGGCTGGGTGCCGGTGGCCGTGCCTGGATCGAGGCGAAGTGGCGCTGGCCGCTGATCTCGGACCGGCTGTCGCTGCTGCTCGCCGGTCAGGACCCCGACGCCTGAGTGGTGCCCCGGAGCACCCGGATCAGCGCGATCACCGTCGCCGCCACCACAAGGGAAATCCGGGAGATCTGCAGCCAGGCGGCACCGGGATCACCGGCGATGAGCTCCGGGTACAACGGTGGGAAGAGGGCTTGGGCGATGAGGGCGGCCACCGCCACCAGCCCCGCCGGGAGGCCCATGCGGCTGCCGCGGGCGCCCAGGCACACCGCCAGGATTCCGAGCAGCCAGATGGAGTACTGAGGCGAGAACACCCGGCTCGTCACCACGGAGACCGCCACCGCCGCGAACGCGACGTCAGGCCCTGGGACGGCGTCGAGCCGTCCCTGCAGGCGTCGCAGCGCCAGCAGGCCGAGCAGCACCAGGCCCACGGCGGTCGCCAACGTGGCCGCCAGACCGGCGCCGCCGGCATCCACCTCCATGGAGCCGTAGCGGTATACGACGTCCACCCGCGACCCGAGGGCGTGGGCGATCACGTAGGGCAGGGCGGCCACGCTCTCGATCTGCAGGCCACGCTCGGACTGGCCGGACAGGAACGACCACGCCGCGGAGCCGAACCAGGCCCACATCGCGGCCGTCGCGCCCAGCAGGGCGGCCAGGAAGCCGCCGATCGCAAGCGGCAGCTGGGCCCGCCGCACGGCGGCCAGCGCCAGCACGGGCCAGATCTTCAGGGCGGCGCCGATCCCGATCACCGCGCCGCCCCACCCTGGCCGGCGCGCCACCAGCAGCAGCCCGCCGATGACGGCAGCCGTGGGGATCACGTCGAAGCGGGCCAGGAAGATCGGGCCGACCAACAGCGCCGCGACGGCCCACAGCCAGGCCCCGGCGTACCTGCCGCCCGGGCGCCTGGCGGCGACCAGCAGGCCAGCCATGGCGGCCGCGTCGGCGGCGAAGGCGAGCAGCGTGAATCCCGTCTGGGCATCCGGCACCTGGGCCGCGACGACGAACAGCAGGGCGGCCAGCGGCGGGTACTGCCAGGTGGGGTCATCGACCGGGAAGCTGCCGGCCGCCAGCATCCGACCCCAGCCGCCGTAGAGGGTGACGTCGGTCATCACCAGGCCGCCGCGCGGGTAGCCGAGCAGGTCGAGCGAGGCCAGCACGGCGAAGGCGCGCGTGAGCAGGAATACCGCAGCTATGACCAGCCAGAGGTGCCTGGCCCGCGCTGCACCCCCCGCCGGCTGATCAGACGCGACCGTCGGGCACTTCCTTGAGCAGGCCGAGCCGCAGCGCGGTCATGATCGCCTGGGCCCGGTTGGCCGCCCCGAGCTTGTCGTAGAGCTTGGAGATGTGGGTCTTGGTGGTGCTCTCGCTGATGTAGAGCTGGCGTGAGATCTGTGCCACCGAGAGGCCGTCTGCCAGCCGCTGCAGGACCTCCTTCTCGCGGGGGCTCAGCTGCGGCCCCTGCGGGTCCAGGCGGCGCTTCATGGCGTCGGCCAGGTCCTTGGCGCTGAACGAGCCGGGCTGCGAGGCCGCATGGCGGGCCGCGGACACCACCTCGCCGGAGGGGGCGTTCTTCGGCACGAAGGCCGAGGCGCCCGCGTCCAGCGCCTCGAACAGTTGGTCGTCGCCGGCGTACATCGTCAGGATCACGATCCCCGTCTCCGGGTAGCTCTGCCTGGTCTTGCGCGCCGCGTCGATGCCCGAGCCGTCGGGCAGGCGGACGTCGAAGATGACGACATCTGGCGTGAGCAGCGCGATGAGGCGCATCGCCTCGTCCAACGTCTCGGCCTCGCCGACGACCTCGAAGTCGTCCTGGCGTTCGAACGCGCGGCGCAGACCCTGCCTGATCAGTTCGTGGTCGTCCACCAGCAGCACGCTCGTCACGGTTCTCCCTCACTTGCCTTTGATAGATGCCTTGTTACCACGGTCGGCGCCGGTCTGTATCGACGAGTCGCCCACATTGAGGTCCACCACAGTTCCGCCGCCCACGCGCTGCCGCACGTCCAGCCGGCCGCCGACGCGCTGGGCGCGCTCCCGCATGATGTCCAGACCGTAGCTGTCCGAGCGCCGATCGGTGATCCCGACGCCGTCGTCGGCGATTCGGACCAGCGCGTTCGGGGGAGTGGTGCGCAGGGTCACCCACAGGTTCTTGGCCCGGGAGTGCCGGCGCGCGTTCGTGACCGCCTCCTGCACGATGCGCATGATCTCGACCTCGACGTCGGTGGGCAGGCGGGTGGCGTCCTCCTCCAGCACCAGGTGCACGGTCATGCCCGCGCGGCCGCCGATCTGTCTGACGTAGGTCGAGATGGACGCGCCCAGCCCGGTGCCGGGATCAACGCCGGAACGCAGCTCGAAGATGCTCAGCCGCAGCTCCGACACCACCCGGCTGAGCTCGTCGCGGATGCGGTGCAGGTCAGCGCGCAGCTCCGGGTCGTCGGCCCGCGCCGACGCGTCGTCGACGACGTAGGCCAAGCCGGCGAGCTCCTGGGCGACGCCGTCGTGGATCTCGCGGGCAAGCCGGTGACGCTCCTCGGTGGTGGCCAGCGAGCGGATGTCGCCGAAGACGAAGGCCGTGTCCAGCATCAGGGCGGACTGGTCCACGATGCGCTGGGCATCGACCAGTTGGTCGTCGCTCCAGGGGGTCGACCGCTGCAGGATCACCAGCCCGATGCGGGTGCGGTCGATGGCGATCGGCAGCACCGAGCGGAAGACCCGGTGGGCCCGGCGCCCGCCGCTGGCGCCGATCCACGCCATGGCCTGGGCGGCCGCGTCCTTCTCGGCCATGCGCCGCATGACCCAGGACTCCTCGTCGGGGTACCAGGGGATCGTCTCGCCGCCGTGCACCACCAGCGGCTGCGGCGGCCCGTCGCCGTCGATGCGCAGGATGGCGCCCCGGTCGAAGGGGACCGACCGCTGCACCAGGTCGAGCACCGTGGTGGCCGCCGTGATGTCGTCCAACCCGGCCGGGAGCCGGCGCGTCACCTCGCGCAGCCGGATGAGGAGGTTGTAGGCGGCCTGATAGCGGTCCTCGTCGCGCAGGAACCGGACCTCCCAGGCCCGCGACCAGCTGCCCGCCACCACGGCCAGGACGCTCATGAGCAGCCACTCGGCGACGGTCGCCAGCGCCCCGCTGGGCAGCCCGTCCGAGGTCAGGAAAGCTGCGCCGAAGAGCGTCACGGCGCTGGTGGCGATGCCCGAGAGCCCGATGATCAGCCCGTGTCGCACACCCGCGCTGGCCGCGGCAGCCACCAGGTACGGCAGATAGCTGGCGGTGAAGGGGTGCTCCACCCCCAGCAGCAGCCCCGCGCCGGCGAAGTCCACCAGCGTCCACAGCGGGCTGCGCAGTCCGCGGGACCAGCCGCTCTCGACGATGAGGGAGAGCGCGGCCAGCAGCAGCGCAAGGTCCCAGGTCTGTCCCAGGGTGCCTTGGAAGGCGCAGATGATCACGCCCAGCAGCACCGACGACAGGCGCATGGCGAGGCTGATCCGACGCATCGAGCGGTCGCTCGCCAGCCGCTCCTGCCAGCTGCGGCGCAGGCTGTCGGTCACGTGGGGAAGAGTCCCACGAATGACCGATGGGCATCAACCGTTCGGCGCGAACGCTCAGACGCGCGACAGGTCCGCTGCCCCCACGATGCCCGCGTCGTTGCCCAGCTCGGCCAGCCTGACCTCGGGCACGACCGGCCGGATGTCTCGACCGGACAGGTGGGCCAGGAACGCCTCCCGCGTCGGCCCGAGCAGCAGGTCGCCGGCCTCGCTGACGCCTCCGCCCAGCACGAAGCCCTCCGGGTCCAGCAGCGCAGCGAGGTTTGCCAGCCCGATCCCCAGCCAGTCCCCGACGGTCGCGAAGGCCTGCAGCGAGACCGGGTCGCCGGCCCGCGCGGCCGCTGTGACGTGCGCCCCCTGGACGCCCTCCGGGGTGCCGTCGCCCAGCTCGAACAGCTGCGTGGCCGACTCCCGCTGCTCGCCCGCGAGCGCTCGCGCCTCGCGCACCAGGGCATTGCCGCTGCCGTACTGCTCCCAGCAGCCCCGCTGGCCGCACCCGCAGAGCCGCCCGTCGGGTTCCACCAGCATGTGGCCGACCTCCGCGGCCAGGCCATGCTGCCCGCGGTACAGCTGACCATTGAAGATCAGCCCGCCGCCGATACCGGTACCGACCGTGATGACGATCAGGTCGAGCGCCCCGCGGCCGGCGCCGAAACGCCGCTCGCCCCAGGCCGCGGCGTTGGCGTCGTTCTCGACCACCACCGGCAGCTCCGTCGCACGCTCGACGGTGAGCCGCAGGGGCGCGTTCACCCAGCCCAGGTTGGGCGCCAGCAGCACCTTGGAGCGCCCCGAGTCCACGAAGCCTGCGGTGCCTATGCCCACCGAGTCGATGGGGTGCAGCGCCGCCAGCTCGTCGACGATCTCAATGATCATGGCCAGCACGGCGTCGAGGTCGCGGCTGGGGGTCGAGCGGCGCGTCCTGCTCAGGATGCGCCCCTGCTCGTCCACGACGCCAGCCGCGATCTTCGTCCCGCCGACATCGACCCCGATGGCCAGGCCCATTACCCGCTCCTGCCTTGTGAGGCGGCGAACGACTCCACCGCCAGGTTGAGGGCCTGGGTGAGCGACGACATGGCCTCGGCCAGGCCCTGGGCTAGGTGCGGCTGCGCCTGCCTGAGTACATCCATACCACGGCAGACCGGGCAGAAGTCGCAGACCACCACCGTCGTGTGCGGTTCGAGCAGGGGTGCGGCAGCGTCGGCCGGTGGCGCGTCGGGGGCGTTGAGCGCCTCGGCGGCCTCGGCGGCGATCGTCTTGAGCGTGTCGGTGAGCCCGCTCTGCTCCGACCAGGCGGTCAGGGCGGCGGCGAACTTGAGGGCCTCGCCGATGGCGGAGCCCACCGGGGGTGCCTCAGCACTCGCGGATGGTCCCGGGGGGGCCGACTCCTCGGCCGGCCCTTCGTCGCCCTCGAACATCGGTGTCGCGCCGGCGTACTCCTCATCCCCGGCGCTCCACCACGGGGCATCCGCGTCCCGATCGGCCACGGACCCCTCAGCCCTGCTCGACGCGCTTCTTCAGGCCCTTCAGCGCGGTGTCGACGATCGCCTTCTCGGCCTTGCGCTTCATCATGCCCAGCATGGGGATGGAGACGTCCACCTTCAGGTTGTACGTCACCTTGGTGCCGCCGCCGACCTCGTCCAGGGTGTAGGTGCCGTCGTTGGTCTTGATGACCGAGCCCTGCGTGAGCTTCCAGGCACACACGTGGTCGCCGTCCCAGGTGTAGGCGAGGTCGTAGGTGTCCTTGATCACTCCGGCGTCGACGGTCAGCCGCGCGGTCTCGGGCCGGCCGTCCTCGTAGGAGGTCAGCACGTCGACCGACTTCACGCCGTCGCTCCACTCGGGGTAAGCGGGCAGGTCGGCGATGACGGCCATGACCTCGGCCGGGGTGGCGTTGATCGTGATGTCGGCGGTGGTGCTGTCTGCCATGGTGACTCCTTGGGTGGGAAAGGTAGGACAACGGCTAGCGCGACCTTACTGACCGGGTGGGCCACTTCGCATGCCGGAAGTCAGGACGGCGGATCCCCCGCGCGGCGCTGGCCTTCGAGCTCATCCTTGAGCGCCCAGACGTGCTGCTTCCAGGCCTTTGCCCGGCGCGCCCGCTCGGAGGCGGCCCGACGCCAGCCCGCCGGGGTGTCCGGCCAGGGGCTGCCGGCGGGTTCCCCGCGCAGGTAGTGATGCACGATCGTGCCGTCCAGCGATCGCTCCAGCCAGAGCTCGCAGGAGCCGTGGAGGGCACCGGTGGCGGACCAGCGCATCCCCTCGAGCCCACGGTCCATGAACACGACCAGCCGCAAGTCGGGCCACCATGTGGACCAGCGGGACGGGTCGGCCACGACCGGCACCAGCACCTCCGGCGGGACGGCGATGAACGTCTCATCCACCAGATCCACTCCCGCCATCCCCCGAGCCTGCCAGAGGACTCCGTCGCCGAACCTGGCGCCACCCCCGGCATACGTCAGTAGGATCGCCGCCATGCAGGAGATCGCCGAGCCCGCGCTCGTCCCCTACCCGGCCGCTGGCAACCTCACCGACGACGTCGAGCGGCGCGCCGGCAACGAGCCCATGAGCATCATGCTGCGCCGCGTTACCGACGATGGCTGGCAGCCGGTGACCTCCGCGGAGTTCCGCAGCCAGGTCATCGCCGTGGCCAAGGGACTCGTGGCAGCCGGCGTCGGCCCCGGCGAGCGCGTCGGCATCATGTCCGCCACGCGGTATGAGTGGACGCTGGTGGACTACGCGCTCTGGTACGCCGGGGCGGTACCGGTGCCGATCTACGAGACCTCCTCCGCCGAGCAGGTGCAGTGGATCCTGTCGGACTCCGGCGCGGTCGGCGTGTTCCTCGAGGGTGCCAAGCATGTGGCGGTGTTCGAGGAGGTGCGCGCTGAGCTTGCCGGCGTGGCAGCGCCCTGGGTCTTCGACGACGGCGGCATCGAGGCCCTGGTGGCGGCAGGCGCCGACCTCGCAGACGACGACGTGCTGGCGCGCCGCGCGCTGGCCGGTCCCGACGACATCGCCACGATCATCTACACGTCGGGCACCACGGGTCGCCCCAAGGGCTGCGTCCTGACGCACGGCAACTGCATGTTCGACGTCGCCAACGTTGTCAACGCGACGCCGGAGCTGTTCCTGTCGGGGTCCTCCTCGACGCTGCTGTTCCTGCCGCTGGCCCACGTGTTCGGACGCCTGATCGAGCTCGGGTGCATCAACTCCGGCACCGTGCTCGGGCACTCCTCGGACATCACCAACATCCTGGCGGACCTGGACTCCTACCGGCCGACCTTCCTGCTGGCCGTGCCCAGGGTGTTCGAGAAGGTCTACAACTCCGCCGAGCAGAAGGCCGCGGCCGGTGGCCGCGGCCAGGTGTTCGCGGCTGCCGCGGCAACCGCCATCGACTACAGCAAGTCCCTGGATGAGGGAGGGCCCGGCCTGGTGCTGCGGGCCAAGCACGCGGCCTTCGACAAGCTGGTCTACGGCAAGCTGCGGGCCGCGCTGGGCGGCCGCGTGGAATGGGCGGTGTCCGGGGGCGCGCCGCTGGGCGAGCGGCTGGGGCACTTCTTCCGCGGCATCGGGGTGACGATCCTGGAGGGCTACGGCTTAACGGAGACCTCGGCTGCCTCCACCCTCAATCTGCCGCACCAACTGCGCATCGGCACGGTCGGGCGGCCGATCGCCGGCGCGGCGGTGCGGATCGCCGACGACGGCGAGGTGATGCTGGCGGGCGGGCAGATCTTCCGCGGCTACTGGGGCAACGACGCGGCCACGGCAGAGGCCATCGAGCCCGACGGCTGGTTCCACTCCGGGGACATCGGCGAGCTCGACGAGTTCGGCTTCCTGCGCATCACCGGGCGCAAGAAGGAGCTGATCGTCACCGCCGGCGGCAAGAACGTCGCGCCGGCGGTGCTGGAGGACCGGGTGCGGGCCAATTTCCTGGTGAGCCAGTGCATGGTGGTGGGCGACCAGAAGCCCTACATCGCGGCGCTGGTGACCCTGGACGCCGATGCGCTGGCCGCGTGGTCGGGCCTGGCGGGCCTGCCGCCGGGGATGACGCTGGCAGAGGCCGCGGCGGACGACCGGGTGCGTGAGCAGGTGTCGGCCGCGATCGACGAGGCCAACCGGGCCGTGTCCCACGCCGAGGCGATCAAGCGCTTCCAGATTCTGCCCGTCGACTGGACCGAGGAGGGCGGACAGCTGACGCCGTCGCTGAAGCTGAAGCGCTCGGTGGTCATGGCCGAGTTCGCCGACGACGTCGAGGCGCTGTACGCCTAGCTCGGTGAGCGCTGCCAGTTGGTCCCGGTGCCGCAGGCCTCTGCACAGTCCGCGGGGTTGATCACCACGTGGGCGTCGCCAGGCCTGACACCTGGTAGGAACCGGCCGGGGCGAGATTTGGCTCGTCGTTGCGCAGTTCCACGCTGTACCGGCCGTCAGCGGCCAGCGTCACATTCAGTCGGACCGTGTCGGTTGCCGTCGGACTTTGGGCCAGCACGGTCCCGTCTGGCGCGCGGATCTTAAGGGTGACAAACGCCATGCGGTTGTTCCTCGCGGAGTGCGTAATCAGTTGAGACGCGGTCCGTCAAGGGTCCAGCGGGCAGTCTGCAGTGGACCCAGCGCCGGCGCGAACGATGTCGACTGTTTCCAGGCTCCTGCGTCCACGGGTGGCAGCCCGGTGACGGTCAGGAAGGTGCCGGCTGGAGCTGGTTGCCAGCAGTCGTTTAGCATTTCCACGGTGTATCGCCCGTCCTCGGGAAGGGTGACCTCCGATATTTGGTTCAACTGGCCGGAGCGCGAGTCGAGAACTGCGCCGTTCGGACGGCGCACCGTGATTACGTAGTAGCTGCTGGTCCTCTGGTTCATGGCGGCGATAGGCAACCGCTGGCCGGCGGTGCCGTCGAGGGTCCAGACCGCGAACTGGAGGGCGCCAAGCGCTGGCGCTCCCGAGTGCTGGTGCGGCTAGGCCCCCGCGTCCACGGGCGGCAGCCCAGTGATGCTGAAGGTTCCGGCGGGTAGTTGTAGCCAGGTGTCGTTGCTGAGCTCCACGGTGTAGCGCCCATCTTCGGGCATTGTCACATCCAGCCGAGCATCATCGTCAAACTGGCCGGTATCGCGTGCGATCACGACCCCGTTGGGCCGACGCAACGCGAGTGAGTAGTTCCACCCACAGCTGTCCGTGCGTTGCGCGGCGAGGAGCACCCGCTGACCTGCTGTGCCCTCGAGCGTCCAGCGGACCGTCTGGAGGGCGCCGAGAGCGGGTGTGGAGTTGACCTGTGGGATCCATGCTCCGGCGTCGACGGGCAGCAGTCCTGTGGTGAGGAAGGTGCCGGCGGGCGCGGGGGTCCAGTGGCTGTTATGCAGTTCCACGGTGTAGCGCCCGTCCTCGGGCAGCGTCACGTCCAACCGCATGCCTCCGTCGTTCCGGCGCGAGTCGAGGACTGAGCCGTCGGGCCGGCGCACCGTGAGGGAGGAGTTGCGGTAGTCGGTCACGATGGTGGCGGCGAGGGGTACCCGCTGCCCGGCCCTGCCGTCCAGAGTCCAAGTCGCGGTCTGCATGACGTCCAGTGCGGGTGCGCCCGTGGTCTGCTGCTTCCATGCTCCGGCGTCGACAGGCAGGAGTCCGGCGGTGCGGAAAGCGCCAGTTGGCGCCGGGTCCCACGAGTCGTTGAGCAGTTCCACGGTGTAGCGCCCGTCCTCTGGCAGCGTCACGTCCAGTCGAGCATCGAGCACGTTGTATCCGGGGGCAGCCTCCAGCTCGAGGCCGTTGGGCCGGCGAACAGTGAGGCGGTAGGAGCCGCCGAAGTCCCCTCGGATGGCGGCGACGGGCACGCGTTGCCCTGCGGCGCCGTCGAGGGTCCAAGCCACAGACTGCAGGGCGCCCAGGGCCGGTGAGTAGGTGACTTGCTGCGGCCATGCCCCGGCGTCAACGGGCCTCAACCCGGTGGTGCGGAAGGCACCAGTTGGCATGGGGTACCAGGAGTCGTTGAGCAGTTCGACCGTGTAGCGCCCAGACTCCGGCAGGGTCACGTCGAGGCGAGCATCATCCCGTTGATACCCGCCGTAGTGCCCGGTGTCGGTTCCCAACTCGAGCCCGTTGGGTCGGCGCACCGTGATTCGGTAGGAGCCGCTGCCGTTGCTCTGGATTTGGGCGGCGACGGGAACGCGCTCTCCGGCGGATCCGTCGAGGATCCACCGCACGGTCTGCAGGGCTCCGAGGGCGGGCGCGTCGGCGGTCTGCCGAGGCCACGTCCCGGCATCGAAGTACTTGGGCAGAGCCTCGATTTCGTAGTCACCTTCGAGGTTGCCAGCATCGACCAGAAGCACAGCCTCAGCGGGTCCCGTCCCTGTCGGCGTGTGGAACCTCAACACTCCTGCGTTGTCGGTGGCAGTGCTCCCCTCGGCAAGGACCTCACCAGCGACGCCCAGCAAGCGTAGCTTCGCGCTACCACCGTCGAGCACGGCGCCGTGGGTCTCTTTGACGAGGGCCAGTTGGTCCGTGTTTGCGTTGAGCCCGCTGATCCGGACGGCGAGCTGCTGTCCGCGTTCGAGGTACACAGCGAGGGGGGCTCCGTCGGCCTTGATGGTGCACGCCTTCACCTCGGCTCGGCCCCTGCCCGACAGATCTACAGAGAGGGGTGCCCATGGGGCGCCCCCTTGACCCGTCCAAGAATCCACCCAAACCCCCGGCAGCACATTGATCAAGCCCAGGGTCTGCAGCGAGTAGGTCTGACAGCCGTCCCCTGCAGGGTTTTGCCAATCGACGCGTACGGCGCTACTGCCGGACACCCCAGCCACGTAGCCCGCTGAGGCGTCGGCACCTTGCGGCGGGGCCCCGAGCCCCACCTCCATCTGAGTGCCGACCAGGAACACCGCGCCGAGTGTCCCGACCTTCTCAGCTTGGACCATCTCTACCGCGGGCGTGACGTCCACCTGGGGCAGTCCTGCGACGAGATCGCCTCTCACACCGGAGTGCAACGTGGAATGGACGGTGGTGAAGTTCTGCCCAATCACGCTTCCGGTGAGTTGGATGTCGGGATTCAGTGCCAGTCGGATCGGGACCGGTCCGACCATTTGGGACAGTTGGATATTCGCTAGACCTTCGACTCGGCACTTGCCGCTCAGGCTGCCACTCGTCCTGATCTCAAGGTCGGCATCGATGTCGTTGGTAAACGATGCGGCTTTCCCAACCCTGTCCAAGTGCCAATCAGGCTTGAAGTGCACCCCCTTGATAGCAAGGGACATGGTGGCGCCGACCGTAACGGCATCGCATCTCACGGTCGGTGCCTGGCCCGCCCGCGGTGTGGACCCGTTGCTCTGGATGCTGGGTACTGCTGCGTCTGGAAAGTCGACGGTCTGAGTGATGTCGAGTTCATCGAAGGCCAGGTTGAGGCTCGTCTGACGCACTTTCACCAAGTCGTTTGCGGTGGAGGCAACTTCACCGACAAGGCCGCCGGGCATCGAGGGACTGATGGGTACGACGAGCGGATTGCCCACCCTCGGAAGGGGAACATTTGGGGCCCATGTGATCGCAACGATCTCAGGCGTCTCATAGGTGGCGCCGGTAGCTGCAGCCGAGGGCGCGAGCGTGGTGCCTTCGGCGGTGGCCCATGTGGCACCTGCTGCGTCGGTGGTTTGAATCGTGACAGTCGTGGGATCGAGTTGTCGCCCACTGGCTGCACGGGCGAAGACCGTGTACGTGTAACGCGTGCCTGACTTCAGGCCAGTGTCGCGTGAGGCGTTTGCAGACCAGGAAATTGCCGCACCGTCAGTAGGAGATGCGGCGGGGGCGTCTCCGGGCGTGCGTCGCAGCGTGACTGTGGTCGCTCCTGGCGGCAACTGCCACGTCAAAGAAGCGGCCGTTGCCTCGGGCGCAGCGACAAGACCCGATACCCCCACGGTGGAGACGTCCGCCCGTGTATCGATGATGCGGTCCGGGGAGTGGGTGGTCACTGCGGTGGTCTCGGACACCTGGTCCCACAGGATGTGGGTGTCGGTCGTGGTCCAGACGCAGAAACTTCCGGAGGCGTCGGTTCGGATGGCGGCGAAGTTCGCCACGCTGCGCCCGGCCGCGAAGTTGAGGCTGGACGCGTTGGGCTTGTCCAGGTCGCATGGGTAGGCCCGCACGTGGCCGTCGGACGCGGGCTGGGTGACGGTGAGGTTGCCCAGGACTGTCGACCCACCCGGTGCCCCCGTTGCGATCTTGAGGACCTCTTCGGCAGGGAGTTTTCCCTTGCCGGGTGCGCGGGTGTCGATCTTGCGCAGGGGGGCGTGGGTGGTCAACGCGGTGGTCTCGGACACCTGGTCCCACAGGATGTGGGTGTCGGTCGTGGTCCAGA
>CAYYRC010000002.1:0-15331 GCA_964474045.1 uncultured Actinomycetes bacterium | reverse complement strand
GCGGTGGTCTCGGACACCTGGTCCCACAGGATGTGGGTGTCGGTCGTGGTCCAGACGCAGAAACTTCCGGAGGCGTCGGTTCGGATGGCGGCGAAGTTCGCCACGCTGCGGCCCGCAATGAAGTTGACGCTGGATGCATTCGGCTTCTCGACATCGCAGGCGAAGAGGCGAACGTGACCGTCGCTGATGGGCGCCGCCACCGTCAGGTTGCCCAGCACAGTAGCCCCGCCAGGCGCGCCCGTGTGCACGCGAAGGATCTCGCCAGCTTTGAGAGCGCCCACAGTGGTGCCGGTGTTAGCTGGGGCAACCGCTGGGGCGACGTCCTGTCCCTGCTCGATCCCCTGAGCTGGGCTCGCAGCGCCTGCTGCGAGCGCTCCAGCGAAGAAGATTCCAACCGCCACGGTCCCTATGCGCAACGATCCCACCCGCCCCAACACAAACAGCCGCCAAGTCGGCCTGTTACTGAACGTACCACCAGTTGCCACAGGGCAACAGAGTGTGTTGGGCGACGCTGCTCCGGTTGGTGTCGCTACCTCAATCCATGGCCGCCCCCACCCGCCCCCGCAGCACGCCGAGCGCGATGAGGATCTGCGCCGCGCAGTAGGTGCCGATGAGGATCGTCGCGGCGACCGCGCCCTGCGGCACCACCTCGAACTTGGTCAGCGCGATCATACTGTCGGAGATGACGAACAGGATGGTGCCGACAAGCAGCGCCTTCGCGGCCCACGGGGTGATCCTGGCCGTGGCGTCCATCGCCACGGCGGCCATCGCGCAGAGCGTCGTGCCATAGACCACGATCGGCAGCGCCAGCTCGCCCGCCCGCGGCACGACCACGATCAGCATGGCCGCCAGGTAGGCGACGTAGGGCACCAAGGTCCAGGGCTTGAGCTTGACCTGGTGCGGCCCGCGCCAGCCGGTGAACGTGACGATGTAGCAGACCTGCGCGACGAGGAACATGGCCACGCCGGGCACGAACAGGCCATCGGCGGCCAGCAGCACATCGCCCAGGAACGAGAACACCTGCGCGAGCAGCAGGGGCGCGAACACCCGCCGCTCCGGCCGCGGCCGCGTCAGCAGCGTCCACGCGAAGACGAAGGGCATGAGCAGCGGGGCACGTGCCCAGGCCAGCCACGAGATGTCGAACGCGGTCTGCAGGATGATCAGGGCGCTCGCCGCCAGCGACGCTACGAAGACGACCCGCCAGGCGCTGCTCTGGGCGCCCATGCCCTCAGTCCCGCTTCCGGTCGGGCACGAGCTCGTCGGCGAGCTGCTCCAGGAAGAGCCCGATGTCGGTGACCACGCCGGTGGCGTGCGACGAGCCCCGGTCGGCCAGCTTGGTCACGGTCGCCGGGTTGATGTCCACGCACACGAGCGGGATGCTGGCCGGCAGCAGGTTCCCGGTGCCGATCGCATGCAGCATGGTCGCCACCATGATGGCGAAGCCCACGTTCTGGATCGCGCCGCGCATCGCCCGCTGGCCGGCGATGACGTCGGTGTAGACGTCAGGCAGCGGGCCGTCGTCGCGCACGGAGCCGACGAGCACGAACGTCTTGCCGCTCTCGACCAGGGCATGCATGATCCCCGACGTCAGGGCTCCGGCGGCCACGGCGTTGGCGATGGACCCGTACCCGCGGACCCTGTTGATGGCCCGCAGGTGGTGCTCGTGGCCGTGCTCGACGCCGGAGCCCTTGGACAGGTCGATGCCCAGCGAGGTGCCGAACATGGCGGCCTCGATGTCGTGGGTCGCCAGCGCGTTGCCGGCGAACAGGATGTCGCAGTAGCCGGCTCGCACCAGGTCGCACATGGCGTCCGCGCCGCCGGTGTGCACGATCGCCGGGCCGCCCACCCACAGCACCTTCTTGCCCGCCGCCTTACAGTCGCGCATCTCTTGGGCGATCTGTCGCACCAACAGCGCCTGTGGCTTCTCCGAGGACACCACGGAGTTCATGAACTCGAACACGCTCTCCTCGGCCAGGGGGTTGGCGACCGGCGCCGACACCTTCACGCCGGCGGTGCCGACGATCACCATCTCGCCGGCACGGACGTCCACCATCGGGACGGTCCGCACGGTATCGCCGCTCACGACCAGCGCACAGTCCATCTCCGGGTTGTCCACCTCCACCCAGTCGCCGTGCAGGCGGGCGAAGGTCTGCAGGTTGGTGCTGGCGTAGAAGCCCTCCGGGAACACCCCGTCGCTGGGGGCGGGCTCCAGCCGGGCGTCCTTCGGGTCCACCGCGGTGACGCCGTGCTGCGTGATCCGATTCATGATCTCGCGCATGGCGGCGTTGTCCGGGGCCCTCACCTCGATCCGCAGGTAGGAGTCGTCATCCTTGGTCTTGCCCAGGACGAAGCGCTCGACGACGTAGTCGCCGCCCGCGGTCAGGATGTCGTCGAGAGTCTGGCCGAGCTGGCCGGTGTCGATGATGTGGCCGGCAAGCTCGATCTTCTCGGAGATCATCGGTGAGGCTCCTTAGCGTTGCGGGGAAGGCGCGAGACCGGCGGGCGGTCCCACGTCAGACGACGGCGCCGTCGTCGTAGTCGTCATCGTCGCGGTGCTGGCCCGCTCGGCTGACGAGGCCAACGAAACCACCGATGAACACCCCGATGCCCAGCAGGACGATCAAACCCGTACCCGAGGTGAGCATCCCGACCACCACCAGCAGCACCCCGGCGACGATGCCCAGCCACGACAGCAGCGCCGCGTTGCTGGGCCGCGACATCGGCTCGGGCTCGGGCGCCTGGAAGTGCTCCTCGGGGGGATCCGGCGGCAGCAGCCGTGGTGCGCTGGGCTCGGTGAAGCCGTCGGAGCGCAGGCCGCTGACGATGTCGGCCCACTGCTGCTCCTCGGAGTGCGGCAGCGTCTCGGGCCGTACGGCGTCGGCGCCGGACTCGGCGTACTCCGGCAGCACTCCTCGGACCACCGAGCGGGCGTCGCGCAGCTGCGCCCTCGGCACGTAGAGCCGGATGACGGCCCGGGTGATGCGGCCCTCGTCGGCGCCGGGGTCCACGCGGTGGGGAACCGCCTCCAGACCGACGTTGGACATGGCGTCCATGACCTCGTCGGCCTCGTCGAGCTCCAGGTCGATCAACGGGATCAGATCAGGGCGATCCTCGTCTGGCGTCCCCACCAGATCGCTCAGGTGGCGTCGGCGAGCACGCGCTCCATGAACGCGACGGACTCGGCGAAGATCAGCGGCGCGTCGTAATCCAGCGTGGCGACGTGGTACGAGTTGAGCAGCTCGACGTCGACGACGTCGTCGCTGCTGACGTTGGCCAGCACGAACTCCGAGTTGGACGGCTCCACGACGTGGTCGTCCACCGAGTGGAACAGCAGCAACGGTGCGGTGACGTTGCCGATGTCGGCCTTGACCTTGCCCCACAGCTGGCTCAGCGAGTAGGCGGCCTGCAGGGGGATCTTGGAGTAGCCGCCCTCGTCCTGGCCCGGCTTCTTGATGTCGTTGGTGATGCCCGGGAAGGCCGGGACGATGTGTCGCAGGACGGGCAGGGCGAAGCGATCGGGCCGCTCGGTGTGCACGGCGGGGTTGACCAGCACGATGCCCGCGATGTCGTCACGGTCCTCAGCCAGCTTGAGGGTGAGGGTTCCCCCCATGGAGAGGCCCATGACGAACACGGAGCCGCAGCGCTTCTGCAGGTCGTCCAGCTCCCGGCGGACCTCGCCGTACCAGTCTTCCCAGCGGGTCTTGTTCATCTCCTGCCAACTGGTGCCGTGACCCGGGAGCCGGGGCAGCGAGACCGTGTAGCCCGCCTCGGCCAGGTACTCGGCCCAGGGCTTCATCGACTTCGGCGTGCCGGTGAAGCCGTGGATCACCAGGACCCCGACGTCGCCGCCGTCGGCGTAGAAGGGTTCGGCGTCCGGCAGGAGCGGCATGGATACCTCCGTCGAGGGGGGGTGGGGACAGCGGAACCCGCCGAGCGCGCGGTGGAGTTTCGCAAGGGCCGCGACCATCTTCGCACGACTGCTCTAAGATTCGTATCCAACCCGCTGCGTGCGTCCGCGCGGAGGCCCGACGGAGGAGAGTGACCTTGCTCTACTGGCTGCTCAAACACGTCCTCCTGGGTCCGCTGCTGCGCCTGCTCTACCGTCCCCGGGTGAGCGGCCTGGAGAACATCCCCGACACCGGTGGCGCGATTCTGGCCAGCAACCACCTGTCGTTCTCGGACTCGATCTTCCTACCCCTGGTGTGCAAGCGGCGCATCACGTTCCTGGCCAAGGCCGACTACTTCAACACCCCCGGCGTCAAGGGCTTCTTCATGAAGATGTTCTTCAAGGGCGTCGGCCAGGTCCCCATCGACCGCTCCGGCGGCTCGGCCAGCGAGGACGCCCTCAGCACCGGGCTGCGGATCCTCGGCCAGGGCGACCTGCTGGGCATCTACCCGGAGGGGACACGCTCACCTGACGGCCGCCTCTACCGCGGTAAGACGGGGGTGGCTCGGATGGCGCTGGAGGCGGGTGTGCCGGTGATACCGGTGGCCATGATCGACACCGAGAAGATTCAGCCGATCGGAACCAAGGTGCCTAGGATCATGAAGGTGGGCATCAAGGTCGGCGCGCCGCTGGACTTCTCCCGCTACGAGGGCCTCGAGAACGACCGCTTCGTGCTGCGCTCCATGGCCGACGAGATCATGTACGAGCTCATGGAGCTCTCCGGCCAGGAGTACGTGGACATGTATGCCGCGCAGGCGAAGGCGGCCGACAAGCCCGCCGCCCCGGTCGCGGACGCCGAGGTCAAGGACCTGGCGGCGGCCTAGTCCTCAGCCCAGCCCTTGGAGCGCTCGACGGCGATCCGCCAGCGTCGGTGACCCTTGTGGTCGGTGGCGCCCGGGGTGAAGCGGGCGTCCTCGCGCCAGGTGGCGGCGAGCTCCTCCTGCGAGGACCACACGCCTGTGCCCAGGCCCGCCAGGAATGCCGCCCCCAGACCGGTGGTCTCAAGGATCTGCGGCCGCACGACGGGCACCTGCAGCTGGTTGGCCTGGACCTGGCACAGGAAGTTGTTGGCCGACGCGCCGCCGTCGACGGCCAGCCGGGGCAGCTTGACCCCGGCCTCGTGGGTCATGACGTCCACCACGTCGCGCACCTCGTAGGCGATCGCCTCGAGCGTGGCCCGGACGAGATGGGCCCGGGTGGTGCCGCGGGTGATGCCCAGGATGGTGCCGCGGGCGTGCGGGTCCCAGTCGGGGGCGCCCAGGCCCGTCAGCGCGGGCACGAACACGACGCCGCCGCTGTCGGGCACGCTGAGCGCCAGCTCCTCGGTCTCGCCGGCGCTCGTGATGATCCCCAGCCCGTCGCGCAGCCACTGCACCGCGGAGCCGGTCACGAATACCGCGCCCTCGAGCGCGAACTCCCGGGTGCCGTCCGGGTGCTGCCAGGCGACGGTGGTGAGGAGCCCGGACTGGGAGCGCACCAGCTCGCCGCCGGTGTTGACGAGCACGAAGGAGCCAGTGCCGTAGGTGCACTTGCTCGACCCGGGGGAGAAGCAGGCCTGGCCGAAGAGCGCGGCCTGCTGGTCGCCGGCGATGCCCGCGATCGGGATCGACAGGCCGAAGAAGCAGTCCGGGTCGGTGGTGGCGACCTCGCCGTAGGACGCGACGATCTCCGGCAGGGCGTCGCGGGGGACCTCGAACAGCTCGCACAGCGAGTCGTCCCAGTCGCCGGTCTCGAGGTTGTATAGCAGCGTTCGGCTGGCGTTGCTGGCGTCGGTGATGTGCGACATGCCCCGCGTCAGCCGTGCGATGACGTAGGAGTCCACCGTGCCCACCGCCGTGCGCCCGGCGGTGACGCCGGCCCAGACGTGCGGTGCGTTGTCCTTGACCCAGGTGAGCTTGGTGCCGGTGAAGTAGGGGTCCAGGCGCAGGCCGGTGAGCCGCTCGACCTCCTCCTCGTGGCCGTCCGCGCGCAGCTGGGCGCAGATGCCGGCGGTGCGCCGGTCCTGCCAGACGATGGCCTTCATCGGCGAGCCCAGCGTCTCGCGGTCCCACAGCACCAGGGTCTCGCGCTGGTTGGTGATGCCGATCGCCGTCGGCTCCTCGTCCCCGGCGAGCGCCTGGCCGCAGGCGTCCTGCACCGCCGCCCAGATCTCGGCCGGGTCGTGCTCCACCCAGCCCTCGCGCGGGAAGTGCTGGGGGAACTCGCGATAGCCGCGGGCGACGATGCTGGCGTCGGTCGAGACGAGCAGGGCGGTCACGCCGGTCGTGCCGACGTCGATGGCGAGGACGGTCATGGCGCCACGGTAGTCGCGTTTGGCGGGGGAGTCCCGCGGTGAGCGAGCCCTGCACGGCGGGTGCTAGGGCAGCGTCGCCCGGGTGGCCACGCTCTGGTAGGCGTCGATCGCGTGGCCGGAGGAGTTGACGACGCGCAGCTCATAGCCCGGGCCCACGGCCGCGTTGCTGATCGTGATTGAGTGGGTCCAGTAGCTTCCGCCCACGTAGGAGTTGAACTGGGAGCTGAAGCCGCCGGCCTGGACGACGTTCCCGTCGGCGTCATAGAGGACCGCGGTGACCGAGCCCGCGGGATCCTCGGTGCCGTTGACCCACCACACGCTGGCGTCGGTGGTCCCGCTGCTGTTGTAGGTGGTGATGGAAGTCGTGCCGTCGGACAGGCCCGCGCTGATGCCGGCGACCGCAGAGGTCCACGGGCCGGTGGGGTCGACCGAGGCCCAGTTGGGAGCGAGGCTGAGCGTCAGGTCGCCGATGCTGCTGATCTGGGTAGCCGAGACGGCCCGGGTGAACGTCGAGTAGGCCGTGGTCATGCCGAGCGGGTTGATCGCGAGGATGCGCATGCGCAGGCGGTGCCCGACATCGCCGGCGACCGGCGAGTACGTCGTCGCCGTGGCCCCGTCGATGTCGCGCCACTCGGCGCCGTCGATGGACCACTGCCACTGGTAGACCTCTTGCGGGATGGGGCCGCCCTGGACGTTCGGGTTGACCCGCACGGCGGAGCCCACGTACACCGAGCCGGTCATGGTCATGCTCGTCACCGTCGGCGCGAAGCCGCCCACCAGCGAGGTCTTGCCGCTGTAGCCGGTCGTGCTGCTCACCGCGTTGGTCGCGGTGGCGCGCAGGCGCAGGTAGGTGTCGTAGTCCTCGTTGCGGGGGGTGAAGGTGGAGTTGGTGGCGCCGGGGATGTCGGCCCAGGTGACGCCCCCGTCGATGGAGCGCTGCCAGATGTAGTCGACGGTGGGCGAGGGGGTGCCGGTGGCCGCGACCTGGGCTGTCACCGGCGACTGGAAGACCACGGGTGTGCCCGTTACCTCGATCTGGGTGAGCACCGGCGCCGCCCCAGTCACGGGGCCGACGGGGTCGGTGTCGACCGACTCCGTGCCGTCGACGTTGGTGATGCTCGCGTGCACCCGGATCTCGGCTGCAAGGTCGGCCGCCGTCAGGACGTAGGTGGAGCCGCCCGCGCCGTTGATCGGCGCCCAGTTGCTGCCGCCGTCGGTGGAGCGCAGCCAGGTGTAGCCCACGGTCTGGGCGGGTAGCCCGGCCGCGGCCACGACGGCGGTCAGGGTCGAGCCGACGACCGCCTGGCCGGTGAGGAAGCCGCCGTAGACCTGCGCGGCCTCGTCCTGCACGATGATGGCGTAGTCGGTGATCTGGTTGCCGTCGGGGATGGGCGCGGCGAAGTTGGCCCGCGCCGTCGATGCGCCCGACGCCATGCCGTACGCCGTGCCCAGCGCATCACCGGCGCCGTCCCGGGCGGTGACGGTCACCTGCTGGCCGGCGCAGTCGGGTGCGAGCCCGGACACGTCGACGCCGAGCACCTCGAAGGAGCCTGCCGGATTCACCGTCTTGGTCGTCACGGCCGCCGTGTCCACGGTGGCCACGCAGCCGACCTGCACGTCCCCGGTGCCCGCCCCGAACGAGTCACCGGGCGTGACCACCAGGCCGGCGGCGGCGACCCCTGCGAAGCCGAGGGCCCCGAGCAGCAGCGCGAGCAGGAGCAGGCGGATCGGCCTCATCGAGTTCTCACCGGCTCCCGGCTATGACGGGGGGAATAGCCGCGCTGGTGTTCCGGCGCCCGCCATGGCTGCCCCTGCCCCGCGGGCACCGCGTCCTTGGGCCGGCGGGGCCAGAGCAGTACAAGGGCGACGAGGCCCACCGCGATGGCGACGGCGATCGGGCTGCGCAGGAATCGCAGCGGCGCAGCCGCCACCACTGTGTGGCTGATGTCGGCCGGGCGCACGAACCAGGCGTCCGGGTTGGGGTTGGCGTCGCCCTGGGTGCGGAAGCCCTGCGGAGTGCTCTCGATGATGCGGTGGGCGATGGGCGGCAGTTGCTGGTCGCCCTGGATCGGGTGGGCCACTACGACGTCTCCGACCCTCGGGGACACGAGGCGGGGGCTGACGCCGATGACCGCGTCGCCCGGGTAGAACGTGGGCTGCATCGAGCCGCTCCGCACCGGCATGAAGGCCAGCCCGACCCACCACAGCAGGCCCAGCACGATCGCGATGCCCGCCAGGGTGGTCGTCACGGTCCAGGCCCACTGGCGCCGGGCGCTGGGGTTGGTGGCGCTCATTGGATGAGCACCGCGAAGCGGGTCACCGCGGTCGCGTCGGCGACGGGGGTGGTGAAGCTGACGTGGGTGGGCGACCCGCCGACGACCGCGGAGCCGTTGCCGAGGTTGGCGCCGCCGGCATCCTGGGCGTAGACGTAGAGCACCTTGTTCGTGCAGGAGGCGTCGATCTGGCTCACGTCTGCTCCTGTCATCGGAAAGGTGCCGCCGGTCCCGGGGACCGTCGACACGATGGCCGCAACTGTCAGCGAGGTGTCGCACGAGGCGGCGATGGGCGCCGACCCCGCTGCGAAGCCACCCTGCGGGGTGACGATCAACTGCGACGCGTAGGTTCCCGCCCCCACCAAGCCAGCGGCCGCGACGGCGAGGACGACGGCCCGCGCCCGGCTGTGGCCGCGGGAGCGGTGCGATGACTCACGACGGCTTCCGTGTCGTGGCGCGTAGGGCATGGCGTCCGATCAATGGAACCAGCCGCGGCTGCCCACCCAGCTGTCGATGGGCAGCCGCGGCTGAAGTGAGTGCGGGGCCGAGTGACTACTGGATGATGACGGCGACCTTGGCGACGTTGTTCGCGTCGGCGATGGCCGAGCCCCAGTTCAAGGTGTAGGTTCCGGAGTCGTTCGTGGCGATGGCGCTGGAGCTCGTTGTGCCCACTGAGGTGTTGCCAGAGTTCAGCGCGGTGGCGTAGATCCGCAATCCATCACAGGCCGTCGTGTCGACGCCGCTGACGGTGACTCCGCTGGAGGGGAAGGTGCCGGAGGTGGGGGTCGTGGCGACGACGAGCAGCGTGTCCACGGTCGTGTCGCACCCGCTCGCCACGGTGCCGGTGCCGGCCGCGAAGCTGTTGCTGTTGTCGACGGTCAGCGCCGAGGCGTACACGCCGTAGCCCGCGGCAGCGACGCCTAGGGCGGCCACACCAGCGATGATCTTGCGGCGGTTGGACTTCGTGGCGCTCGGCGCGTGCTCCATGGGACATCCTTCGTGGTGAGACTGGCCAGCCTGGGTTGGGCCGCTAATTGAATATGGGCGCAAATAGGCGAACACGCAATGTGCGCGACACCAAGTTTGATCATGGGTCCAGGTGGGTCTGGCCACACGTTTAGTTACTGCTGGCCGAGGGGTCCCGGCACACTCACCCGAACGGATGATGCCGACTTCAAGGGCCTTGCCGCTGGGCGCATCAGCCACGCGCCGCTTCCGGCATCTCCGGGCCCCTCGGCTGCCATGATGCGCGGGTGACGACACCTACTCCTGCCGCCGTCATCCCGGATCGCCGTCCGCCGCGCAGCGCCCTCGTGCTGGCGGCGCTGATCCTGGGGGCAGTGGCGGCGAACATGAACCTGGGCATCGCCAACGTCGCGCTGCCGAGCATCAGCCGGGAGTTGGGCGCGACGCAGGGCCAGCTGACGGCGGTCGCCAACGCCTTCACCCTGGGCCTGGCCTGCTCGGTGCTGTACTTCGGCGCGATCGGCGACCGCTACGGGCGCAAGCTCATGCTGCTGCTGGGGGCAGGGCTGTCGATCCCGACGGCCCTGATGAGCGCCTGGGCCACGTCGGTCGAACTGCTCATCGTGGGGCGATCGCTGTCTGGTTTGGCCGCCGGGATGCTCTTCCCGACCACGCTGTCGCTGGTGTCGGCGCTGTACTCGGGGAGGGCACAGACCCGGGCGATCGCCCTGTGGTCCGGCATCGGCGGCGGCTTCGCCGCCCTGGGACCGCTCATCGGCGGCTTCCTGCTGACGTCCTTCTGGTGGGGCTCGGTGTTCCTCATCACCGTGCCGCTGGTGGCCATCGACCTGCTGCTGGGCTGGTGGGTGCTGCCCAAACGGTCCGGCGAGGACGCCACGAGCGTGGACCATGTCGGCGGGGTGCTCAGCGTCGTCGCGGTGGCGACCCTGGTGATCGCGCTGCAGTCGATCGCCGGCTACCACTGGCTGCGGGTGGCGATCCTGTTGGCCGTGTCCGCCGTGTCTTTCTGGCTGTTCCTGCGGCAGGAGCGCCGCGCCCAGCGGCCACTGGTGGACCTGGATGACGCCAAGGCGGTGACGTTTTGGGTGGCGGCGGTCGCCGGCACGGTGACCTTTGGGTCGCTCATGGGCATGCTGTTCATCGGCCAGCAGTTCACCCAGAACGTCATGGGGTTCTCGGCCCTGGAGGCCGCGACCTTCCAGCTACCGGTGTCCGTGATGCTGATCCTGATGTCGCTGCCGGCGGCTCGGTTGGTGGGACGGTTCGGGGGGCGGGTGACGCTGGCCGCAGGGCTGGTCGTCACCCTGCTGGCCTTCGCCTGGATCCTGGTGTTCTGGCGGCCTGGCGCCTCGGACTTCCACATCCTGTTCGCCTACGCCCTGGTGGGGACTGGGGTGGGCCTGGCGGTCACGCCCGCATCCAAGGCGCTCATGGCCTCGCTGCCTGCGTCCCGTGCCGGTATGGGGTCGGCGTTCACGGACCTGACGCGGGACTTCGGTGGTTCGGTGATGAACGCCGTCATGGGCACGGCGCTGGCCGTGGCCTACGGCGCGGCGATCACCACCGACCTCAAAGGACTCTCGCCGCAACAGTCTGCTGCGTTGGGCGAGTCTGCCGCGCAGCAGATGGTGTCCTCGTTCGAAGGTGCCGCACAGGTTGCCGCCCATTACCAGCCGCCAATCTCCGGGCAGATCGTCTCGGCCGCCGCCAAGGCTTTCTCGGAGGGCAAGGAGCTGGCCGTCGGCATCGCGCTGCTCTTCACCCTCGCGGCCGTCGTGCTGGTGCTCGTGAAGTACCCGCGGAAGGTGCCGGAGTTCGACTTCTACGCCGGGATCGAGCATCAGAACTCGGTGGAGGCGGCGAGCTCTGGCCAGCACTAGCGGGCGCGGGGCCGGGTCGAAGGCTGCGTAGTTACCCTTAGCCCATGACCGCCACTCCCGACGGCCTCGGCATGACTCCGATCCTGGATTGGCCGGACCTGCCCGCGCTGCAGCAGCCCGTGTGGCCCGACGCGCGCGCTCTCGCCGACGTCCAGGCCGCCCTCAGCGTCCAGCCACCTCTGGTTTTCGCCGGCGAGGCGGACAACCTGCGCGCCGACCTGGCGCGCGTCGCCGCCGGCGAGGCTTTCGTCCTCATGGGCGGCGACTGCGCCGAGACCTTCCAGGCCAACACCGCCGACTCGATCCGGGCGCGGCTCAAGACGCTGCTGCAGATGGCCGTGGTGCTGACCTACGGGGCCGGGCTACCCGTCGTCAAAGTGGGCCGGATGGCGGGGCAGTACTTCAAGCCGCGCTCGCAGCCCACAGAGATCCGCGAAGGCGTCGAGTTGGCCTCCTACTTCGGCGACGGCGTCAACGCGCTGCCCTTCGAGCCCGCGTCGCGCATCCCGGACCCGCAGCGCCTGTTGGCGGCCTACAACGCGTCCAGCGCCGCGCTCAACCTGGTGCGCGCCTTCACCCAGGGCGGCTACGCCGACCTGCGCCAGGTGCACGCCTGGAACCAGGACTTCGTGCGCGACAGCCCCGCCGGTCAGCGCTACGAGCGCGTGGCCCGCGACATCGATCGGGCGCTGCAGTTCATGACCGCCTGCGGGGCGGACCCGGAGGAGTTCCGGCGGGTGGACTTCTACGCCGGGCACGAGGCGCTCGTGCTCGACTACGAGCGGCCCCTGGTGCGCATCGACTCGCGTACCGGGCTGCCCTACTCGGTCTCCGGGCACTTCCTGTGGGTGGGCGAGCGCACCCGCAGCCCGGGCGGCGCCCACATCGACCTCGCCGCCCGGATCCGCAACCCGATCGGGGTCAAGCTGGGTCCCACGACGACCCCCGATGATGCCCTGGCGCTCGCCGACCGCTTGGACCCGGACGGCGAGCCCGGCCGGCTTACCTTCATCACCCGCATGGGTGCGGGCCGCATCCGCGAGGTGTTGCCGCCGATCATCGAGAAGGTGCGGGCAGCGGGCCGCCAGCCGGTGTGGCTGTGCGACCCGATGCACGGGAACACCCGGGCGGTCGCGTCCGGGCACAAGACCCGCTCCTTCGACGATGTCGCCAACGAGGTCGAGGGCTTCTTCGAGGTGCACCGCGATCTCGACTCGCATCCCGGCGGCATCCACATCGAGCTCACCGGCGACGACGTCACCGAGTGCATCGGCGGGACCGAGGGAATCCAGGAGTCGCAGCTGCCCGATCGCTACGAGACCGCGTGCGACCCTCGGCTCAACCGGGAGCAGTCCCTGGAGCTCAGCTTCGCCGTGGCTGAGATGCTCAGCGAACGATGACCCCTGCCGAGCAATCCGCTGGCCGGCCGCTGCGCTTCGCCGAGTTCGATACCGCCGTCGGCACGCTGTCGGTCGTCACGGCCCCCGGTGAGCGCGGCGACCTGCCGTGCGGCGACGACGGGCCGGTGGTGGCAAGCGGCTTCCGCCCGATGGCGCAGACGCTGGCCTCGGTGCCCCCGCGCTTCGCCGGCCGCGGCTCCGAGCCCGGTGAGCTGGCCGACGTCTCGGCCGCGGTCGCAGCGTTCACCGACGGCGACGGTGCGGCGCTCGACTCCGTTTCGGTGGCACTGGTGGGCGGCGACTTCACCCTGGCGGTCTGGCGGGCCATGCGTGGGATTGCGGCTGGATCGGTAGCCACCTACGCCGACCTGGCTGCTGCCGCGGGCCGGCCTTCGGCGGCCCGGGCCGCCGGGACGGCGTGCGCCACCAATGCGACCGCACCCTTCGTTCCCTGTCACCGCGTGGTGCGCAGCGGGGGCGACGTGGGCAACTATGGATATGGGGTGGCGGTCAAGGAGCAGTTGCTCCAGCTGGAGGGTTGTCAGGTGGTGGACGGGATGGTCGTCGGCCCATCACCGCTCGCCGGGCGATCCGCGGGCGGCGCGTGAACGCAACCGTTGCGGTGGATCTGCGCAGCGACACGTTGACGCTGCCTACCCGGCAGATGTTCGAGGCGATGACCGTCGCCCAGCTCGGCGACGATGTCTACGGCGAGGACCCGACTGTCAATTCGCTGCAGCAGCACGTCGCGGCCATGTTCGGCTGCGAGGCCGGGTTGTTCACCCCGACCGGGAGTCTCTCCAACCAGCTGGGGCTGCGGACGCTCGTCGGTCCAGGCGAGGAGGTCGTCACCGACAGCTCGGCCCACATCCTGCGCGCTGAGCTCGGGGCGGCGGCGGCGTTCGCGGGCGTGACCTCCCGCACCTACGACACCGACGACGGCCTGCTCGACGTCGATCGCGTCGCCGCGCTGATCCGCCCACGCAGCAGCCCCTATCTGGTTGCCACGACGGCGATCGCGGTGGAGAACACCCACAACTTCGGAGGGGGGCGGGTTCAGCCGATCGCGGCGCTGCGACAGCTGCGCGACCTCGCCGATGCCAACGGGCTGGCCCTGCACCTGGACGGTGCCAGGATCTGGAACGCCCATGTGGCCTCGGGGGTGCCGTTGGCCGACTACGGTGCGCTGTTCGACACGGTGAGCGTGTGCTTCTCGAAGGGTCTGGGAGCGCCTATCGGCTCGATGCTGCTGTCCACGTGCGAGCGCATCGACGCGGCACGGGTCTGGCGGAAGCGACTGGGGGCAGGGATGCGGCAGGTGGGGGTGCTCGCCGGGGCCGCCCGCTATGCGGTGGACAACAACGTCGGCCGGCTGTCGGAGGACCATGCCCGGGCGCGGCGGCTGGCCGTGGCGCTGGCGGAGGTGGCGCCCGAGGTCGTCGATCCCTCGCAGGTAGACACGAACATCGTCCTGCTGGACTACCGCGCGTCGGGGCTGGACGCGGCCGCCGTGGACGCTGCCGCCCGGACTCGTGGTGTGGCCACGTCGGTGCTAGGCCCGGCCTACGCGCGGCTGGTCACGCACATGGGCATCGACGATGTTGGTGTGGACCGCGCTGCAGACGTCCTGGGGGACATCCTGCGGAGGGCCCTGGCGGCGGGTGCCGGCCGATGACTCCGGACGATGAGCGGCCGGTCGACGACGCCGCACGCTTGGCTGCGCGCAGACGGCTCCCGCCGGGGCAGTACCTGCCGCGGGGGTGGCCGGTGCTGCATTACGGGAGGGTGCCGCAGATCGACCTGGCGACCTGGGACCTGAGGATCTTCGGAGCCACCGCGGATGCCAGCACTTACGCTCTGACCTATCCGGAGCTGCTAGCCCTGCCGCAGTCCGACGTCTCGGCTGACTTCCACTGCGTCACGAAGTTCAGCCTGCTCGACAACCTGTGGCGCGGGGTCCTCGCCCGCGACATCGCCGCAGTTTGCCCGCCGGACCCGGCGGTCACCCACGTCATGGTCTGGGCCGAGTACGGCTACTCGGCCAACGTGTCCCTGTCCGACTTCCTGGCGGGGACCACGGTGTTCGCCCACTCGCGCAATGGGGCGGGTTTGAGTCCGGAGCACGGCTGGCCGCTGCGCTTCGTGTGTCCTCCGCTGTACGCCTGGAAGAGCGCCAAGTGGGTGCGAGCGATTGAGTACCTCGTGGGCGACCGGCGGGGCTTCTGGGAGGATCGCGGCTACCACAATCTGGGAAGGGCGGCGGCGGAGCAGCGCTACTCCTACCAGGAACGACCCGGAGACGGTCCGCCGCTGCAGGCGTAGGCAGCTGCAGTCGGCGCCCAGCGCCCTGAACGTCAACCGTCGAGGGGTGGTTGGGGGTGGCGGGTGTGGGTGAGGCCGGCGGGGGTGGTCCAGCGCCAGGCTGTGCTCAAGGATCCGGGCGGGCGGTCGTCGTGGTTCCCGGGTTCTCGTTGTGTGTCGTCGGGTGGGGGCAGGTTGCTGAGGGTGTAGCCGTGGTGGGTCTTCAGATTGTGGTGCCTGCGGCACAGCGG
>CAYYRC010000001.1:44926-260679 GCA_964474045.1 uncultured Actinomycetes bacterium | reverse complement strand
CTCCGGGCCCGGCGCCAAACCGATCAACCCGCGCACCTCCGCGCACAGCGGCGCCACGGCCCACTCCGGCTCCACCCACCCCGCCACCGGCGAAGGACTGGCGGCGCCGGAACTGGGCACACAGGGGCCACCGCGAGAGCCGCGAGATCCGCGCCGCTGAGCACGCATGGGAACCACCCCCGCCTGGTGAGACGAATGAATCGATCTGAGACAACCGGACTTGAACCGGCCCCGACCCCACTCAACCGCCCCGTAGACCCCACGCGCTCGCGACTGGAAGTTACTAGCCCTCGAACTTGCTTGCTAATACCAAGCTAGCACGCGAAGCCAGGCCGAACAAGCCCCTATTCATACATCTGCATGATTTCTTGCGTCAACGACCCGAGAGCAATTGGCGAGCCGACGGACGTAGTTGGCAAACCATGGCGCACTCCGGTCCAGTGACAGATGCCGATGGCGTTCAGCCACCGTGGTGCGGCGGCCTGTCCGCAAGGTAGTCCTCATCCGATCGAGGTGAGGCCGCCGAACCACCTGAACCGACCTCGTCCGACGTTAGCTCGGGGAGTGCATGGTCAAGCAGTCGGCGAAGTCGCTCGGCCGCCTCGTCCGGGGCGTCGGTACCACCAACGGATCCCACCGCTCTCCTGACCCCGCCATCGGCATCATCGGCGACTGGCGAACTGGCCGAATCGTCCATGACCGAACCTCGCAGACCCGCCTCCGCATTGCGTCGGAGGCATCGGCGACCATATTCCCATGACTCCCCGGGTGATCCTGTTCGGCGCGACCGGCTACACCGGCACGCTCACCGCCGAGGCGCTGGCGCGGAACGGCACCGGCCGCGTCGTGCTCGCGGGCCGCAACGGCCAGCGCCTGCGCACGTTGGCGGCCACACTGGAAGAGGCGCACGACTGGACCTGCGACATCGCCGAGGCCGATGCCTCCGACACCTCCGCGGTCGCGGACCTGATCGGTTCACCCGACGACATCCTCGTGTCCACCGTCGGCCCCTTCACTCGTTTCGGGAAGCCGGCGATCGAAGCTGCCACCAGCGCTGGCGCGGTCTACATCGACAGCACCGGTGAGCCCCCCTTCATCAGGCGTGTGTTCCAGCACTACGGGCCGCGCGCGCAGCGCACGGGAGCCACTCTGCTCACCGCTTTCGGCTACGACTACATCCCCGGCAACCTCGCCGGGGTGCTGGCGCTGGCTCAGGCCGCTGACAGTGGCTTCGTCCCCACCCGCGTGGACGTTGGGTACTTCGTCCCCATGTCGGCTTCGGCGCAGCGCTCGATCAGCGGCGGCACACTGGCGAGCACGCTGGCGATCCTGAGCGAACCCGGTTTCGCCTGGCATGGCGGCGCCATCCACACCGAGCGCCCCGGCTCCTCGGTACGCAGCTTCGAGGTGGACGGCCGGCAACTCGATGGCCTCTCCCTGGGCGGCACCGAGCACTTCGCGCTCCCCGCCATCGAACCGCGCCTGCGCGATGTCAACGTCTACCTCGGCTGGGCAGGGTCGCGCACCCGAACCGTGTCACAGGTGGGGGCGGTGCTCGAGCCGCTGACCAAGGTGCCAGTGCTGCCCAAGCTCGCCTCCTCCGTGGCAAGCAGGATCGTGACGACCACAGCCTCGGACCCATCACCGGCCGACCGCGCTGCGGGGAGCACGCTGGCCATCGCCGAGGCATTCGCGGGCGACCGGCTCGTGGCCCGGGTCCGCATCGGCGGTCCCAGCCCGTACGACCTGACGGCGGAGCTGCTCGCCTGGGCGGCGGCGGGCGCACAGGCGGGCGCACTGAGCGACCCACAGGGAGTGGTCAACTCCGGCACCGCGGACAACACCCGTGCCCGGGCCAAACCCGGCATCCGGCGCGGTGGGGCGCTTGGCCCGGCGCAGGCCTTCGGCCAGGAGGCCTTCGTGGCGGGTTGTGCCTCGGTTGGCCTGGTGGAGTTGGGCTGACCTGCGTTGGACGGGCACGCCACGCTGGCCCGAGAGGATTGGCTATCACTGCGGGGCGCCCACGAGCGTGCCGTGGACCAACTGACGGCAGCCCGCCGGACGCGGATCCGGCACCAGCTGAAGCACCCGGTCGAGGACTTCCTGTTCGACTACTACCCCATCCGCATCGGCCACCTGCGTCGCTGGAACCCAGGGGTCGGGACGGTGCTGGCGGAAGCACCGGAGTTCCGCGCCCGCCGCGGCTACCGGTCGGTCGGTGGCACGACGGACGTCGCCGCTGATCCGAGATGCTTCCTTGACGGGGAGCTGGCCAACCGCGGGGACCATGCCGTGCGCGTGCGCGAGCTGCTTGTGCGAACGTCCCAGCGACCCCCGCGCTACGCCTGTTTCGGCCTGCACGAGTGGGCCATGGTGCTCGGCCTCGATGCCCACCGGGTGCGCCACACGTCCTGGCGGCTGAGGGTGTCGCCGAGCACCGTTCGCACCGCGATCGACGACAGCGGCCTGGCCTGCACTCACTTCGACGCCTTCCGCTTCTTCACCGCGGAGGCGCGACCGCGCAACCCACTGCAGCTGACGCGCGCTGACCAGCTCCAACACGAGCAACCCGGCTGCCTGCATGCCGGCATGGATCTGTACCGCTGGGCCTTCGAGCTCCAGCCGATCGTCAGCAGCGACCTGGTCCTGCGCTGCTTCCGGCACGCCGCCGACGCGCGCCGCATCGACATGAGGGCATCGCCCTACGATCTGGTCGCGCTCGGGCTTCAGCCGATCCCGGTGGAGACGGCTGCGGGGCGCGCGGTTTACGCGACTGAGCAGCGTCGACTTGCCGCCCACGGCGCCTCGCTGCGGCAGGAACTCCTCGACTCCCTCGAGCTTGCTGAACTGCCGGCCGCCCCGCGAACGTGGACGGATCCCCCGCTCAAGCGCAGTTGACCCACTCGTGGGTGCCGTCAGCGAATAGCTGCCGCTTCCACACCGGCAGCCGGTCTTTCACCTCGTCCACCAGCCAGGCGCAGGCCTCAAAGGCCTCACGGCGGTGGGCGGCGGCGACTGCGCAGACCAGAGCATCGTCGCCGATGGCCAGCAGACCCAACCTGTGAGCCACGGCCACACTCATGACGCCGGGTAGTGCGGCAGCCTCTGCGGCTACCGCCGCCAGCACCGCCTGCGCCTCGGGGTGCCCGGAGTACTCCAACTCGCGGACCCCACGCCCCGAGTCGTGATCGCGGACGATGCCCGCGAAGGTCACGACGGCGCCTACTGCTGCCGAGCGCACGGCCTCGTCGATGCCTGCCGCGGACAGCGGCTGCGTGGTCACCTGGGCGAGGAGGACCTGACCGGCCTGGGGGTTTTCGTTGGGCACCTGCATTCGGCAACGGTAGGCGTGCGCGCCGGCCGTCGCCCATCGGGGCCTGGCGTCGGTCTGGCGTCGGCTTGGCGCCTGCCTGGCGGATCGGGGAGGCCGCCTTCAGACGCCGCGCGCCTTGGCCCTCGCCGTCACCTCTTCGGTGTGAGCGATGTAGTAGTCGCGCTTGGCCACGGCCTCCCGGACGTACTGGCCCACGGACTGCGCCTCCACCGTGGCGGAAAATGGGAAGTCCCAGGTCATGAGCACCGACGAGCCCTTGCGCAGCACCTGCAGCGGATCGTCCAGGAGCACCCCGTACAAGAAGCGCAGCGCGACGCTGGACTTCGCCGGCGAGATCCCACAGACCCACACGCGCCAGCCGTCACCCACCGTGAACATGTCCATGTTCCACTTCACTGCACAGCTGAGGTTGGGATCGGCTGTCACGACCGCCTCGTGCAGCGCCCGCACGACTGGCGCGGCCTCGGGCGCCACCTTCGCCAGATAGGCCTCCAGGACCGCACTCTGCGTGCTGGGGTTTCCGCTCACTGTGACTCCTTCGGACCAGCCATCCGGGACGCCCCCATCCAACGCGCAACCGACCCGCCCGGTCAATCGCCTGCTGCGCGAGGTGCGGCTGGGAGGTTCCGTCGGAGGTGGCTGCTGTCATGGGCTTCAGGGGCACACGACGCAGCCACGGCGGCCGACAAGGGACGTCGGCGGAGGGCGGCGGGGGGTCGGCGGAGGCCGAACGCGCCCATGCCGGAAGAACCGATCGGGGGGAGGGATCATGGGGACTTCAACAGGAGGACCGCGAGCCGAGGCAGGGTCGGGGCCACCATCGCCGCCGCTGCTCCTGCTCGACATCGACGGCGTCCTGAACGTGCTCGGCCCCGCAGGGGATGCGCGGCAGGTGCGCATCCAGGGGTACCAGGTCGTGCTGCCGCGCTGGCACCGGCAGGCGGTGCTCGATCTGGAGGCGCACGGTTTCGAGATCATGTGGAGCACCATGTGGATGGAGGACGCGCGCACGCACTTCGCCCCCGAGGCCGGGTTCGGCGCGAGTTGGCGCCACGTGGACTTCGACCGGCACTGGCGCGACCCCGCGCTGGCGCGGCAGATCGAGCGGCTGACCCGCGGCGCCACTGGCTCAGCCGCCGACCACGGCTCCGTCGGCAGCTACAAGCACCCCGGCTTCATGGCCGCGGTCGGCGACCGCCCTGCTGTGGTCGTCGATGACGATCTTCAGCCGTGGCAGCACGCCTGGGCGCTGCGGCGGTCCGATGCCGGAATCCCCACGCTCACGGTGCAGCCCGATCCCAGCGTCGGCCTCACCCGCGAGCACGTCGACCTCATCGTGGACTTCGCCCGATCGCACCGCCTGATCCCGCCGGCCCGACCAGGACCACCGGCACCGCCGGTCAGCGGCTAAGGCCCGGCAGCGGCTGAGGTCCGGGCCCGGGTCCGGCGGCCCGTGCCGCAGGCTTGACCAGGGACGTCAGGCGACGTGCGAGACTGGCTAGATGGGCATGGAGGAGCTGCCGAATATCGGTCCGGCGCTTGCCGCGAGGCTTGCGGAGATCGGCATCACCACCCCCGACGAGTTGCGCGCTGCCGGCAGCATCGCCTGCGTTCAACAGCTGCACGAGGCGCACGAGCCGGCCTGCTACAGCACGCTGTATGCGCTCGAGGGAGCCATCCGGGGCATCCGCTGGCACGACCTGCCGGCGCACGATCGGCAGGAGCTGAAGGCGCGAGTCTGGGACAGCTGATCCTGCGGTCGATGCGAGCAAGATACGTGCCCGATAGTTGCCGTGGTTGACGTGGCCGCGGCCGGCGCGCTCGATGTTCTTCGCGTTCAGTTTCGCGGCCTCGGTTCGTGGGTTCGTGACTCTCGTGAGGCAGAAGGTGCGGATCTCGGCCTTCCACGCTTTCAGGGTTCATGAACAGACGGGCCGGTTCAGGCAGGTCGGTGGCCCGCACCGCAACCTCGAGCTGCTCCCACTCGGCGGCGAACCGAGTGCTGGTGCGGTTGGCGAGCAGCTGGATGACGATCTCCTTGACCGCCCACACGACCCTCAGCTCGGCATCGGCGGCCAGGATCTGATCGAGGCGAACACCTTGCGCGACTGGGAGGCTGCTCCGCTTGCAGATCAGCTGGGTGCGGTACTTCCACGCCGGGTCGACGATGCGCCCGCGGCGACGAGCAGGTCCCAGGACCGGCGCCGCCAGACTTGGATGACCGTGTGATGGGCGCGGGTCGTCACATGCCAGTGGTCGGCCACGATCCGGGCTGCGGGCAACACGTCGCGGACCGTGGCGCAGGACTCCGCGCTCATGCCGATCGCCACGACCTGGACCCGCGACCGCGACAGCTCGGGCCGCGAGCGCATCGACGACCCGCGCAGCGAGCCGGGTGGTGACCCGGGCGCGCAGGCCGAGTTCGTCGGTGGTCTGGGTGAACGTCACCTTCTCGCACGAGTCGTCTCCGCACCACAACCGGCGCTTGGGGACCCGCACCTCCAGCAGGCCGCCGACCGGGACATCGGCCACCCTGGACACCGGCCGGGAAGGTACCCGGGCCGAGCCGAAGCCGCAGTCCGGGCAGTGCCCCCACCGCGTCGACCGGCTCGACCAGCGCCCACCTGCCCACCAGACCGTCCTGGGCGTCGAGCACCCGGTATCCGGGCAGGTTGGACGACACCGTGGCCGCATCACGCGGCCTATCCTGAGACAAGGCTCGTGGTCCCTCCGACGGATGCTTCGCAACACCCATCGTGGCGGACCACGAGCCCCTTACATCAGCAGGAAGCCACACCCCTAGTCGAAGAGCCGTCAAACCCCTCCTGCCGGCGGAGGCCCGGCGCGACGCGGGAAGCTACGAGGCGACGCGGGAAGCAGTCCCGCGTCCAGCGTCACAAGGACGCCAACGGTCGAGATCATCAACGCCAGGTAGGTGACGTCGTAGGCGGACAGCTCAAACTGATCACCCCGCTCGATCACCGTCGCCAACTACCGACGCCAAGAGCGGCTGCGCTGTCGTGTCAACCCCGACGGCGCCGGCGCGCAGTGCCCGCTACGTCACCGAGGCGCGAGAGCAGGATGTCGCCGCGCACAAGCAGGTAGTCGGCCTGGCCGCGGACCGGCGCCTCGACTGGGACCGGCGGTTGGGGCCTGCTGCGGAACCGCTGAGCGGCCGAGTAACCATTCGGGATCAGCCAGATTGTCATGCGCTGGCGATCGGCAAGGTCGAACAGCCACTGGGCTTCGCCGGTGTCACTGCCCCCACGGTCGCTGCCAGCGCTGACTGCCCTAGCCACCTCGTCCTCGCCCACGGCCCTGGGGACCCCATCACCGGTCAACCGGGCCGGTGTGATCTCGATGATCAGGGCGACCTCTTCGACAGCCGCCACCAGTCGCTCCAAACCCTCCGACGCCGCCCGCTCCGCACCCTCGATGTCCATCTTGATCGTCAGCGGGCGATACGGCGGTAACCCGGCGGCCGCGACGTCCAGCGGAACGGCCGCGACCGCCGAGCCGAAACCGGCCTGTCCGGCGGCGGCCTGGTCCGCGCCCACGACGCGGGTGACTCCGCGGTTGGCCGCGGGACCTTCGAGGACCACCACCGACCCATCCTTGTCGAGCACGGCGACGCGCAATGCGATGTCGTCGGCGAGCCCGTTGGCGGCCAGGTTCGCGCGCAGGGCCATCCACAGCGTCAGCGAAGGCTCGAAGGCGCGCACGAAGCCGCCGGCGCCCACGCACCGGGCGGCCAGCAGCGTGTAATAGCCGATGTTGGCGCCGACGTCCAGGAAGGAATCACCAGGTCGCAGCAGGGCCTGAACGCAGGTACCGACCGACGGCTCCCAACGCCCGCTGACCAGGATCGTCCGACCGATCAGGTCCGCCGAGTCCACGTGGATCGCTGCGCCGAACCCGGTGGTCGTCCAGGCGGAGAAGGGCCGAGACGCCGCGAACGGCTCGGCGAAGTGCGTCACCACCGCCTCGCGCAGCCCACCCGGCGGCAGCCGTCGCGGCCACTGGGCGACGCGGCGCCGGACATCGTCGGTGCTGATGCTGCGACTCGCCGCGATCGCGGCCGCGCGGACCTGGCGCTGGGCCGTGGGTCGCGGGTCGGCGCGGTCGGCCGCCCGTCGCACACGTTCGGCAGCACCTTGCAGCGCGCCAGCTAAGCCCTGGAGCACCTGCCCCTCCTTGATCGGTGACGAGCACACTACGCGAGGGTGCGCGGTGGCGTGCGGCTCCTTGCGCCGACGGCTTCGAACGGCAAACTGCCGTCCAACGGTGCCCGTGGCGTATCCCCTGGTCGGGCTGCCGCGGAGGAACCCGGCCCTGCCCCTACTCTGACACCATGGCGGGTCCTGCCTGGTCGATTCGATGGCCGACCTCGGCTGCAGCCGCCGTGCTCGCCCTGGCCGCAATGGCTCTGACGTATCTCAACGCCCGCAACGGCCTCCGTCTCACTCCGGATTCACTGGACTACCTGTCCGCCGGCCGCAACATCGCGGCCAGTGGACAACTGGCGACGTTTACCGGCACACCACTGACGACATTTCCAGCCGGGTTCCCCGCGACCATCGCGGCGGTGGAGTGGGCCGGCGCGAACGCGCTGCAGGTGATGATCTGGGTCAACGTGCTGTGCGCCGGGGCCCTGGTTGTTCTCGCAAACTGGACCGCGACCCTTCTGTGCCGCGGCCGGGCGTGGGGGTTGGTGGCGGCCGCCCTGGTGGCCACGTCCATCTTCGTGCAAACCACCTTCCGGGCGCTGTGGAGCGAGCCTGTGTTCGCGGTGGCGCTGATGGTCGTGGTGGCCGTCCTGGTGGGCGCGCTGAGGCGCCATGAGGTGCGTGGCCGCGATGCGGCGATGCTGATCGTGGCAGCCAATGTCGCCTCGTTGTACCGCTACATCGGGCTGGCGCTGCTGCCGGCGATCTTCCTCGGAGTGTGGTGGGCCGGTGCCGGGCGATCGCGCGGAAGGCGGTTACGCGATGCCGGGCTGATCACCGTCGGCGCGGCCGCAGGCGCAGCGGTGAACCTGCTGCGCAACGCAGCTGTGGCCGATGACGTCATGGGGCCGCGGTACGGCAGCGAATTCGGGCCCGTCACAGCCGTCCGCATGTTTGCCGACGCATTCGCCGCCCAGTTCGTCGGGCAAACGTCCGCCCTCATCGCCGCCCTCGTCGTGGCGCTCGCCGGGGCTACGCTGCTCGTAGGCTGCACGGGCGCGTGGCGTGAGCGGGACACGACCTTCGCCGTCGTGCTCGTGGTGGCAGTGAGTTACTCGGCCGCCCTCATCGTCGCCCAGCTCACGACGCGGCTGGACCCGATCGGCAACCGGATGTTCGTCCCCTTGGTGGCGCCGATGTCGCTGCTCCTGAACTACGGGTGGGCCACCGCGTGGCGCTGGAGGAGTGGCGCGGTGCAGGCAGCTGACACCGCCGAGCCCGGCGCCGCGAGACGTGCCTCGCCCCTCCGGGCCCTCGTAGTACTGACCGTGCTGCTTGCTCTTGCCGGGACCCTGGTGCAGACCGTTGTGGGCGTGCAGCACCTGAGTGGTAGGCGCGCGTCGGCCGACCCGGGCGCCGATACACCCTTGACGGCAGCCGTTCGGGCGCTGCCACCCGCGACGGGACTCGCGTCGAACCAGGCAGCCCAACTGTGGGTTCGGACCGGACGTGTCCCCATAGAGCAGTTGCCGCGCGACGACTACTACTGGCCGCCGGCCAGGATCACCGACGATCGGCTACGCCTCGAACGGCGTATCGCGTCCGGCGAAATCAGTTACATGGCTGTGTTCGACGGTGCGAGTTCGCAGGCTGAGCGGTCGTCTGGCGGACAGCCCCGGGCGGCGGTGGCCACCCTTGATGGACTTCGAGCCGTAGGTTTCGGGGTGGAAGTTGTGGCTGAATTCGAGGACGGAGTCCTCTACCGCATCGCGCGGCCCGCGTGATGCGGTAGAGGACTCCGGACCGCGGCCGGGGGCACCATTCCTTCGACTGAGGAGCGGGGTGCGTGGAGTGCGGAGACCGATGGGAGCGCCGGAGGGGTGTCGTCTCAACTTGTTGCCAACAAAGATGGCGAGGAAGTAGAGCTGAACACCCGCGCAGGTGAATAGAAATTGCTACTATGCAGGCGCCGGGCAACCGTGTAACGTCACAACAGCTGCCGCACGTAATCGGCGGGGGACATCGATAGCGCCATTGCGAGGGGCAATTGTGAGCAGCCGAATTTGGACGAAGCCTGTCCTGCAACTCCTTTCCGGAGGCGGCCAGGCCGAGGCCGGCCAGAACGTCAACATCGCCGAGTCAGCCAGGGGCCACTTCAACGCGTCGGTGGGTGGGCGCTGCATCTCGGATACCGGCGGCGCGAATGGAGCGGGCCCAATCTGGTCAGCGGGCTGATCAGTCCACGATCGCAGGCCCGTTCCCGGGCACAACACGCGGGCAAGGACTGAGATGAGCGAGGTCGTCCGTCTTTGTGTCACTGAGCGGGGTTACATGGCATCCGGCGATCGAAGCTGGAACCGGGTTCCTCCTCTACCGAGTGAGACTAGCGACGGGTCGCAACTGTTGGCCGGGAGCCCACTCGGCGGTCTGGCTCAGCCGTTAGTCGGCAAGCAGCCCCCTACTGTGCGGTTGTGACGCCGACACCCTCCGCCGCCGTGTTCAGAATTCCTTCGGCTGACGGGGCCGGCACTACTGTCAGGGCCAACCCCGCAACGGGCGGCGACAACTCGCGACAGCGAGTCACAGCCCAACTTTGGTCCGCGCCGCTGTCAGTGCGGGTCGAGCAGGTGACAAGCGCCTTCGCCAGCGATGGCCTGCGAGGCCTTGCAGGCATCACAGGACCGTGGGCGGTGGCCCTGAGCGACGGCGACACCATTCTGGCGGTCCATGACCCGACCGGGATCATGCCCCTGTACTGGGCACAGCTGTCCGACGGCGGCGTCGCTGTGAGCGACCATCTGCCCACGCTGGTACTCGCCCCGGGCGTGGATTCGACGCTGGAGCCCGACCGCATTGCGATGCGCTATGCCGGGGGCGGCGACGCTGGCTGGCTCGGCATGAGCCTGACCGACTACCGCCACATCCACGCCGTGCCGCCAGGTCAGGCCATCAGGGTGACGCCTGACGGGACGGTGCGCCAGGTGAAGTTCTGGGACCCAGGCGACGTTGCCGGGCCCGACGAGTCGATGAGCCCGGAGCAGGCGGCGCAGGCGTTGCGGACGGCGCTGGATGGGGCGGTAGCGCGAGCGGCGGCTACAGCCTGCGAGCGTCGGCATGCGCCCGGCGCCGAGGCTGGATCGGAAGGACTCGCGGTGACCAGGATCGGTGCTGAGTGGAGCCCGACGACGCCGGGAGCGGTGCTGGCCCAGGCCTACCTGGCGGCTGTCGACGGCGGCCATCTCGCATGCGTCCTCGGTGGCCGGGACACCGAGGGTGCGCCCCCGGAACTGCCGCCTGCACTCTCCGACGTCCCTTTCGCCCCGCTGATCACCACCACCCAGATGCACGAGTGGACCAGCGCGCTGGACTACCACCGGTTCCCCTCCCGCAGCCGGGACAGCAACGTGGCGCTCGCATTACAGGCGCGTCACTTCCAACTGACGGACGTCATCGCCGGTCGCCATCCATCCCCGCTTCCCGTGAGCAGCGCCGGGATAATTGCGGGACTGCTGGCGAAGGGCCACTGGCAGCGAGCCAGGGCAGTGGCCCGGAGCGAGTCCCCCACCGGCGGCGAACGGATGCTGCGCCGATTCGCCCTCGGCCTAGTGCGTGACACCGTGCCGGAATCGGTCGTGGCACGCCTTCGGACTCCGCGCAGGTGGGCGCAGCGGGCTCGTGACATCTGGTGCTCCCCCACCACGGCCACGTCCGGCGACCCCTCCGGTGCTGTCGTGGTGCGGCGATCGCCGAGGTCGCCCGTGGCGACCTCGCTCGGACGCGAGCAGGCTCGCCGCTACACCGGCGCGCGTTCAGCTCGCGACTACATGATCGCGAGCTGGATGTCGGGCGCGGAGCACCGCTTTCTGGAGGCCACCTGGTCCTATCTGGCCTACTTCGGCATCCGCATGCACCAGCCGTTCCTGGACGTTGAAGTCGTCGAGACCGCCCTTCGCATCCCGGATTCCGCATGGGTCCACATGGATGTGCCTGGCTGGGCGTATTGGGCGGCGGTCGAGCCCTGGATCGGGACGGATGCGGCGTCGCGGCGGGGGCGGCCGACAGCCGCCGAGTCGCGACTGTCGCAGCCAGAGGACCAACGCCGCGACACCGACGGACAGATGGGCGAAGTCCGCACCTGGCGCGAGAACGACCCCACGATCGCCGCGATCCTGCAGGGCCGCCCCCTCAGCGCCGGCCCCACCATCGACCCCTGCGACTGGGGAATCTGAACCGATCCGCCGAACTGACAAGATGCGGGTGTGCCGAAGTTCCATGCGGCCGGCGCCGCATCGGCCCTGAGAGTATTGACGGCCTAGGGCCCAGGCTCGTCCAGGCCCGGGCGCAACTGGGAAGGGGGTGGCATGAAGAGGCCTGAACGGGTCACCGTCCTCCTGCCGCAGTTTCTGGAGGGTCCCGGAGCGTGGCGGGCCCTGGGCCTGGCGCAGGCGCTGGCCTCGGCTGCCTGCGACACACGCCTGCTGCACTGGGGGCGGTCCGCCTCGCCGGCGATCCAGTCGCTGGCTGGTGATGTGCGACTGGTGCCACTCGAGCTTCGACCAGCGTGGCGCCCTTCCCGGGGCAGGCGCCTGTGGGGTCGGGCACGGTGGCTGCAGTGGTGGCAGCTGGGGCGCAACGACATCGGCGCCGCGATCGCAGAAGGGCGACCCGATGTTGTCCTCGTGACGCAGGCCTGGCCCGGTCTGGTGCACCAGGCGCGTCGCGGCCTGCGTCAAGGTGCCGGCGGCCGTGGCAGCGGCCGCCTCGCGATCGACCTCGTGGACTGGCACCCCCGCGGTGAGGCTCAGGCTAGGCGGATGCGGCTGACCGGTCGCTGGACCCCGCAGACCGCCGCCGAACAGGTAGGGCGGGTGACAGTAGTCAGCGAGTATGCGGCCGAGACGCTGGGTCGCGGCGGTGCCGCGACCATGGCGGTCCCGCCACTGTTTTCCGGAGGCATCTCGCAGGTGGCACAGGCATGCGACTCGGCGGCCGGTCGAGGCTCCGAGCTGGCCGAAACCACGCGCCACACGGAAGGGTCCGCGGATCCCCCACCCCTGCGGCTCCTGATCTCCGGGACCGCACCCTGGCTCGACCGAGGTGCTTTGGCCAATTGCGTCAACGCCGTGGCTGCCTTGTGGGACGATGCACGACCAGACCAACCCCGCGTCGAGCTCCACATCGCCGGGCACCCTCGCCATGCAGTGGAGGCGCTGCCGGACGTCGAGCCCGCGGCGCTGTCCGGCGTGGTGTTCCACGGTCCGCTGAAGGCTCCGCGCATCTGGGCCCTGGTCGCAGCGTGCGATTTCCTCGTCTTACAGCGCCCCGCCGACGAACGGTGGGCCCGGATGGGCTTCCCGTCGAAGATCTCAGAGGCCTGGACGCTGGGGACGCCGGTGATCACGAACCTGGTCAGCGACGTGGGCAGCTACGCCCGGGACGGCTTCAATGCCATCGTCCTAGCTGATGATAGTCCGGAGGCGATGAGCAAGGGCCTCGCCCGGGCGTTGGCCGCGGGGGACGCGTTCGACCGCGGGGCCATCGCGGGCTGGGCCGGGCACAACTTCGCGCCGGAGGTTTACGGAGAGGAGCTGCGGGGCTTCCTCTTGGGCTGAAGTGCAACGGCCTGAGGGCTTGCCCCATAGAAACGGCAGCAGAAGGTTGACCGCCGGCCGAGTTCGCTCAGCTTGGGCCTCTCTGGAGGGCGTTGCAGGAGCAACTACTGTTCCCGCCGTTGGAATAGGCACTCGTGATGTGCCCCGCCTCGTGGACTTGGATTTGGTTTCCCCTCGCGTGCCGCGACTCGCCGCTATCGGAACGACAGTCGGCCTTCCCTGACAGAACTGGGCCCGACTGGGTGTAGCCAGCTACAGTCCCTCAGGCTAGCGGCCGATCGCAGTAGCTCTACGCCGGTGTCCGTCCTGGAGTGCATCGGCGCAGGTCGGTCCAGTTCTCGGGGGCGCAGCGCTCAACTTGCCCGATCATTTTGGCGCCGCGAACCGGAACGACTCGGGCGAGAACCACCGGGTGGAGGATCACAGGGACGTGTCAAGCGAAGGTCATGGGGTTTGCTGTCGGTCTGGTCGCCTCTATCGTGAGCGAACTCAACATAGCGTCCGTCGACAACTTCGATCACCTGGATCGACAGCCCCGATGGGTCGGCTAACCCAGACGAGGTCACGCCAGGCTTCTCGTCGATCATGCGCTCGCGGCCCTCGTCGGCATCAGTTGGCTTGCAGCGGACACCGAGTCGGTGCTGCGAAGCGCCGCGCGGGTCGAGGAAAACACCCCAGCGCTCATCCGATGGTACCGTATTCATGGCGACGGGCGAGCCGGGCGTTTGGGCAGCATCGCTACAGATCATGGGGAGCCGGAGAAGGCCGAAACCCAGATTGGGAGGGGAACGATGCTGGAAGTGAGAGGTCGTCTAGGGCCCTTCTAGGACACCGGACCACCATTGACGGCCACGGTCACGGCCATTGGGAAGTCGGTCACATGGTCGGAGGCAACGGCACAGAAGCTCCCCCCAACCACGGTCTCACCGGTGTGCGGTTGATTGAAGTGGCCACACTCATCGATGAAGAACAGCCCGCCCGCGTTGCGGCTGGCCGAACCCGCAGCGAGCACGACTAGGGTCGGCCGGCGCCATCCGCTACCACGCATCTGTGAAACCCTTCGTCGCATATCTGCATGGCAAACGCTACACCCCGGCTCACCCCCAGCCGCAATACGCACTACCCACTGGAAGCATCTCGCCTCGCCTAGCGGCAAGGACGGCAGGAAGGCGACCCGACCAGAACGAGATCGGTCCACGGAGGTCGTGCCAGGGTGTGCCGCCGAATGGTCCCGCTGCGACCGGGAGAGGGATCACGCCGGCCTAATGCAGGACTTCGCCTGGGCGAGCCTCCGATGCGCCCTCAACGGTGACCCGACAAGCGCGTACAACTAGGAGCCTCGGCGCAGGAGTATCGTGTGGCTTCTGCGAGTGAGGCCCGACGGGAGGCGTCAATGAGCGAAGTCAATGCTCGACCCACGGGGGGCTGGACCACCCCCACCCTTACCCACCTGATCAGCACCATCGCCGCCGACAAGAACGCGGGGAACGGCTACACCGAGCACGGGCATATCCCCCAGCCCCTCTTCAACCACAGCTGCTGCAACCCCTTCGTCAGCGGCACAGCGGCGCCGAGCTAGCGACGCCATCCCGTTCCTTGCCGCCCACCCTCAGCCCAGCCGTCACGAGCTGCGGGAGTCGCACACGACGGTCGTTGCGGGTACCGCGAAGCAGGAGGCCTGGGCTCAGATCAACTTCGGCGAGACCTCGGAGGGCCACTACCGACAGGTCGCTCTGACAGCTCAGGACCTTCGCGCGACCACACCCGCCAGGCACCCGCGCCAGCTGCCGATCGCGCACGACGATCTGTATGACGTAACGTAGGACACATGGCTGGCTCTGTGATTCTGCAAGCTCGCGTCCCCGCGGAGGTCGCCGACACCTTGGTAGGCGACATCGCCGTCCTGGGGCTGGAGGGCACCTCTGAGGCCATTCGCGAGGGGCTTCGCATGCTTCACCGTCGCGCCAGTCTGGTCGCCTTGGGTCAGTCCTACGACGACTTCTACGACGGCGAGCCTGCGCCAGCCTCCCCCGTGACGCAGGCGCTATACCCAGCCGACGCGGACTGACGTGACGCCGGGGGATTCTGGTCCTTGGCCGATGCGCGGGGAGGTGTGGGACGTTCGCTTTCCTGCGCCGGTCAACCTGCACCCGGCGGTCGCCATGTCCGCGAATGTGCTGCGACCCAGGTTGAGTTCGGTGACCGTCGTGGTGATCACCGGCAGCGCCGGGCCCACATCGACCCACGTGACCTTGGATGCGGACAGCGGCTTGTCCGGGCACGCGGTGTCCTACGCCAACGCCACCGACATCCACACGATTCCGACCGCGCGACTGCACCGCAAGCGCGGACGGCTCTCCGAGGGAGAGCTGCGCGCCCTTGAGGCAGCCGTTCGGCTCGTGCTGGAGTTGTGACGCAGCACGTCCGACGGAAGGCCACGTGCCGCCGACGCTCTCGTCGCGATGCGAAACCGGTTTCGACGTCCCCGGAATCGGTTTCGGTTGGGAAGGGGGTTCCGGCGTGCGGCCGGGCGGGAGAACCTTCACTCACACCCCGCAACCACACGACATATCCAAGGAGTTCTCCCCCATGCGCACCAACGCCTTCCCGTTCACCAGGTCCCTTGCCGCCGCCGCGCTGGCCGCGTGCGCCATCACCGGTGTGGGAGTCAGCTCGGCGCTCGCCGCCCCGGCGCCAGCGCCCGCAACTGCCGCGGCCGCCGCCCAGCTGCCCGGCGCCGGCGCCCGCAACTGCCGCGGCCGCAACCGCCACGACGGCACCCACCGCGCCCGCCGCCCAGCTGCCCGGCGCCATCGACCCCAACCGCATCCTCGCGGACCTGAGCACCACGGTGGACTTCACCGATGACGCGTCCGCCAAGGCGTGGATGGTCGACGAGCTGGGCCTCACCGGCCTGGCCGACAAGGAAGTCCAGGGCTTCAGCTTCGTTGAGATGTTCGGCCAGCGGTGCCCGGGCGGCTGGCAGTGGAAGCTGCTGTTCAACTTCGCCGCAGTGGGCACCGACGGCGAGGTCCGCGACACCGGCCGCAAGTTGTCCGTCACCTACGCCCCCGACGGCGCCCGGACCGCCTTCGTGGGCCTCGACGGCGTCATGGGCAACAAGGTGCTCGCGCAGAGCCAGCCGATGAGCTTCACGCAGGCCACGACATTGCTCGACCAGTGGCGCCAGGCGCAGGGCTGGGACACCGACGTGCCGTTGGACTCAGTGGTGCTGCGTCACGTGCTGGACCCCTACTCGGGGTTCGTCAACCCGCAGATGTTCTTCATGGTGCAGGGCGACGCCCGGACGGTCATCGCGGTCGACACCATCACCGGCGAGGTCACGGCGATGAACCCCGACGACCAGTGACGCGGCGGCCGGCAGCTTCCGGGCTTGCGGACGCCACGCCCACGAGCGGCGCGTAGGCTGGCGGCGAGCGGCTGGCGTCGAGCGGCGGCAGGGGGGCGCACATGACGGGCTCGATGATCGGCGCCGACGTCGATGCACTGCGCACCTTGGCCGCGGAGTTCGAGCGCGACGCCGACCGACTGTCCGTCCTCGCCGACGGGCTGGGTGCCAGTCTGCAGTCGGTGCACTGGGCGGGCGCAGACGCGGCGAGGGCGCGGGAGGCGTGGCGCACCGAGGGACAGCCCAGGATTCGCGCAGCGGCCGACCGGCTCCGGCAGGCCGCCGCCGATCTGCGGTGGCAGGCCGAGGAGCAGGGCGCGGCCTCGGCGGCTGCAACGGCCTCCGCGCTTGCGGCCGGGGCGATGGGGGCCCTCGGCGCCGCCGGGGCAGTCGGCCACGCCGGCACGGCCGAGTCCGGCGCGGTCGCCGACCTGCGCGCCGCCGCCGACAGCGGATCGCCCGCCACCGTCGCCGCTGCTTGGCGCAAGCTGAGCGCCTCTGAGCGGGAGTCGCTGATCCGCGACGATGCGGGACTGGTGGGCAACCTCGACGGCGTGCCCGCATCGGCACGCGACGCGGCCAACCGCGCCCGGCTCGATCCCGAGCGGGCGGCACTGGAAGAGCAGCGCAAGGAGCTGGTCGCTGCCAAGGCTGGCAAAGCCGAGCTGGCCGCAGTGGAGGCCAAGATCCGCAGCATCGATGCGATCAAGGAGACCCTAGAGCTCTCCGACCGGCACCTGCTGACGCTCGACCTCACCCAGGAACGGGCGATGGCCGCGGTCGCGATCGGCGACGTGGACACCGCCCAGAACGTCGTCGTGTTCACGCCTGGCCTGAACTCGACAGTCGATGGCGCCCTTGCCCGCCACGACAACGACATGCGCCTGGTGCGGCAGGAATGCCTCATGTCGGCGCCGCGTTCGACCACGGCGACCGTGACCTGGATCGGCTACCAGGCGCCCCAGTCAACCGCGGACTCCCTGACGGACCCGCACAAATCGGTCGTCACCGACGCGGCCGCGCACACCGGCGGCCACCAACTGGCGCAGTTCGTGAGCGGCCTCGACGCCGCCCGGGAGACGGACGCCCACATCACCGCCCTGGGGCACTCCTACGGGTCAACCACGACGGCCGCCGCCGCGCTCGAGCTGGCCCGCGACGGGTCCACCCCCATCGACGACCTCGTCCTGTTCGGGTCGCCGGGCATCCTGACCAACGACGCCGCCGACTTCGGCCTGGACGGCGGGGGGACGTACGTGATGGAGGCTGACCGGGACCCGGTTGCCGACGCAAACGCGTTCGGCGGCGACCCGCAGGACGCGGACGGCGTCACCAACCTGGCGGCCTGGGACTCCAGAGGTCACAGCCAATACCTCAGCGCGAACGGCCAGAACAAGTACGGGGACCTGATGTCTCGCGGCAACATCGCTGCGGTCGCCACCGGCCATCCGGAGAACGCCATCGAGCAGCCGGGCGGCAACCACGGCTCGGGCGACGCGGCACGCAAGGCCGCACCCGGGCTGCTGGGCCTGGCCGGGCCGGCCGGGGCTGTCACTGGCGCAGCCGTGGGCTTGAACGACTTCATCCGAGGCCGGCATTGAGTCGCGCTCCGGGTCGTCGGGCAGCGATGCGCGGGATCCGGGCGGCATGCCTGGGCGCGGCGCTTGCATCCGCGTTCGCCACCTCGTGCTCGATCGGCACCACCACCCAGGAGGGAGCGACCACCATGTCGACGCCAACCGCTGCCGGCGGTCAGCAGCCATCCGCGATCTTCTCGCCCGCTGCTAGCGAGGAACTGCTGCGCAAGGCCAAGGGCGTGCTCAGCGCGCACGGCGTCGAGGGCTGGTCTGACCTGCAAGGACCCGACTCCGGGCGCTGCGACCTGCCGGGCCAGACCGACCTGACCGACACCAACGTCTACCGCTCCATCCAGGCCGACGCCCTGGCGGACGCCGAGTGGCCGGCAGCAAAGCAGGAGCTCATCGACCTGTCCGCGGCGGCCGGGCTGACCGACGTCGCCTCACTGATCGACCGCGACGGCACGCACTACCTGGATACCGCCGGGCCTGGCGGGGCCACCCTCTCAGTGCGGATCACGCCCGGAAATACCGCGGTGTCGATCACGTCGGCGTGCGCGCCGAAAGGGAGTCCCGGCAACGGGTGAGCACGCGTCCGGGCGACCAGGCCTGATGTGAGCCCTTGGCGGGTAGCTAAGCTGCTGCTGGGACCGGTGGAATCCGACTGGAGGCAGCTATGCGCGACATCGACGCTGGGCCGACGGGACGGTGGGTTTCCCCGATCCTCATTCGCATAGTGGCCACGTCTGCCGCTGACAAGAACGCCGGCAACGGCTACACCGAGCAGGGACACATCCCCTATCCCCTCTTCAACCACAGCATGTGCAATCCCTTCATTTCCGGAACGGCCGCCCCGAGCTAAGAACGATGCAGTGCCCGACCGAGCGCACGGTGGACGACCGGATCGACGCGTCTATGACGCGCCGCCGGACCCATGGCCCGCTCCGTGATACTGAAAGCTCGCGTCCCCGAGGACGTCGCCGAGACCTTGGTCGGCGACATCGCTGACCTGGGCCTGGAGGGCACCTCCGACGCCATTCGCGAGGGGGCTGCGAATGCTCCAACGCCTTCAGGCGTTGCCCCAATCTCAATAACATCAATGTTATATTTGGCTTGTGTGGGCGGTCCTGTCACGGAAGAGGCAGCGCGCGAGCGACTCGTCCTGCCGCCATGAGAGCGGAACGCGCTGATGCGGGCCGTTCAGAAGTTGGAGGCCCTCGGGCCAAACTTGGGCTACCCGCATTCGAGTTCACTGAAAGAGCACGGCGACCTTCGCGAACTCAGGCCCCGCGGGGGTCGGAGTCTGTGGCGGGCGTTCTATCGACGAATCGGTGATGCATTCGTCGTTGCTGCGGTCGGACCGGCGGCGGAACACGACAAGCGAGGCTTCGATCGGGCCGCCCGTCGTGCGCGCACGAGACTTGATGAGATAGCGGAGGATTGAAATGAGCAAGTTGGCTGATCTGCTTGCTGCGGCGGACGTGAGGGCCGAGGACCTCGCTGACCCCGATGTCCGGGCCGAGTACGAGCGGACCGCGCTGGCCTCAGCTGTCGCCCTGCGCGTGGTCTCCTACCGCGCCGCGCACGACCTGACACAAGCCGAACTCGCACGGCGCCTCGGTCTGGCACAGCCCGCGGTGGCCCGCATCGAGGCCGGCGAACACACCCCGACGTTCGCGACCCTGCAGCGACTCGCACGCGGACTCGGCGTCGAGTTCCACATCGACATCACCCCGGAGTCAGCCGGGCTGCGCGACACCGCCTGAGCTGCGCGGGCGTCGCATCTGCAAGCTGAGGAGGTTGCCGAAGATCACGACTCGGCTGCCAGCCGGGGAGTCAGTTATAATCCAGATAGCAACCTCTGAACGAGTTTCACGCAGGAAGGGCGGCATCATGTCCACGACCAAGGTGCGCCGCATCGGCCGCTCGCGGGGCGTGATCATCCCCGCTGAGACCCTGGCGGCAGCCAACCTCACCACCGATGACGTGCTCGATGTGACCGTCACCGACGACGGCCGGATCGTCCTATCCCCGTACGATCCCGAATTCGACCAGGCCATGGCTGCGGCCGCCAAGGCCGAAGCTCGTTTCCGCAACGCCCTGCGTGAACTCGCCGAGTGAGTGCCCCACCTCTGTGGATCACCCGACCCATGGTCGAGGAGATCCACCGGCGTCAGATTCGGACGCACGGTGGGTTGGCGGGGTTGCGCGACGAGGGTCTGCTGGAGTCCGCCCTGGCGCGGGCACCGAGTGCCTGGGCCTACGGTGACCGGCCGATCGTGCCTGATCTCGCAGCGCTGTACATCGACGGTCTGGTGCGCAACCATCCCTTCATCGACGGCAACAAGCGAGTCGGTCTGGTGGTCGGAGCGACCTTTCTGCTGCTGAACGGGCACGAGTTGGTGGCAACCGAGCCCGACGCGGTACTGACGATTCGGGCAGTCGCGGCGGGACAGATGGCTCGTGAGGAGTTGGTGGAGTGGGTCCGCGGCAATGTCGTCACGTTCTCGGAGTAGGCCGCGAGCCGCCCGCCGCGCAGCCCAGGACAATCGGTGTCAGGCGCGCGGACCTGGCTCGTTGTTCGGTGAAGCGATCACCGCTGCCTCCGCGTCGGGCAACCGCGGTTCGCGGGCTGACCGCCATCGGCGGCCGGCCTGACTGAGTCGGTCGGGGTTGGGCACACCCCCCGTGGAAGTGACGGGCATTTCTATGATGTGGCGGTGGATATGAGGCCGGGGCCCGACGACGTGTACGTGATCAGGCCTGCGGGTACGTCGGGGGCGGGGGCTGCGGACCCGGGCACTGCGACAACCGGCACCGCCACCCCCGACCGCCCCGCCGTGCTGTGGTCAGCACCCGGGTCGCTGCCCGCCGCCGTGGCCGAGGTGGCGGAGCTATGGTCGCGCCGGGCGCGGATCGGCGATCTGGCAAACGTCTCAGGCCCCTGGGGTGTGGTGCTGTCGAACCCGGCCACCCGCGAGCACATCTTGGCCGCCGACCCCGTCGGGGTGCAGCCGATCCACTGGGCGCTCACCGCCACCGGCTCGATCGCGGTGTCGTCGTGGATCGCCGCCCTGGCCGACCGGCCCGATGTCGACGACGCCATCGACTACGAGGGCGTGCTCATCAGCGAGGCCCAGGGGATCCACGCCGAGGAACTGCTGGACATCACCCGTTTCCGGGCGATCCGGGCGGTGCCGTGGGGCCGCGCGCTGCGCATCGGCGGCGACGGCTCGGTGCGGACGGAGAAGTACTGGTTCCCGGACCAACTGCCCGGCCCCGACGAGTCGCTGACCCTGGACGACTGCGCCGAGCTGCTGCGCGAGCGCATCGACGCCGCGGTGCGCCGGCTGACGCCGACCGACCTCGTCGTCGGCGCCCACGTCTCCGGCGGCCTGGACTGCACCGCCGTGGCATGCCACGCCAACCATGTGCTCGCCGAGTCCGGCGGAGGTCTTCTGGCCGGATACTCCTGGGCCCCCAGCGAGGCGCACGTGCCCCGGTTCGAGGGCGAGGAGCGGGCGATCCTCGACGACGTGGTGGCGCAGGAGGGCTTCCCGATCCGCCTGGTCCACCCCGACGAATCCGGCGACTGGTACTTCCTGCGGGACATCAACCGCTACCCGCAGTCCACCCACATCCGGGAGCGCTGGGTGCTGCCGATGGCCGCGGCGGACGGCGTGCAGGTGATGCTGTCCGGCTGGGGCGGCGACGAGCTGTCCAGCTTCAACGGGCGTGCCGTGTCGCCGATGCTGGTGCGCCAGGGCCGCTTCGCGGCGCTGTGGCAAGACGTTGCGGCACGCACGGCGGTGAGCCATCCCCAGGCGGGGTTGCCGCGGAAGGCGCGCAGCTTCGCCGGGGCCCTGTTCTACACGATGCCGCCGTGGGTGGCCGAGTTGCGCGACCGCGCCGAGGCCCGCGAGGTGGCTGTGCACGAGGCCGAGATCGACGCCAGGCTGCGCGCCATCTCCCCGCGCAGCGTCGAGGTTCGCCGACACCGCGACCACTTCTTCGCCACGTGCGCCGACCCGCGCGAATACCGCCTGGGCCTGCTCACCGGCGGGCACATCCAGCACCGCACCTCCGGCTGGTACCAGACCGGGCGGCTGTTCGGCATCGACTACCGCTACCCGCTGCTGGACCTGGGCGTGGTGGAGGCCGCGATCCGGCTGCCGTGGTGGGCGTTCCGCTCCCAGGGGTGGAGCCGGGTGGCCTACCGGAAGGCGGTGGACCCGTGGGTGCCGGCGTCGGTCGCGTGGAACGTGGGCAAGTTCGAGCCCGCGCTGTTCTGGCCGCCGGAGCGGCGCCCGGTCCAGCGCAAGGCACCGCCGCCGCGGCGTGAGTCCCCCATCGACGATCCGCGGCTGATCGAGGCCCTGCAGGCGGCCGATCGGTCCTACGACCGGGGCGGCGTCGGCGCAATCGACCCCTCGACGCGGGTGTCAGCCCGGCCCGAGGCCGCGGCGGGGCGATGAGGACGGGTCCTCCGAACCGGTTGTGAGGACCACCCTCAGTCCGCCAGCAGCTCGGCTGCGCTGAACGTCAGGGAAGCCGGCTGCTCGGCGGTGATCGCCTCGTCGCCGCTGGTGTGCCCGGTCTCGACGTAGTGTCCGTCGACAAGGGTGAGGATCGTGATGGCGGACGCAGCCGGGTCGAGCAGCCAGTAGTGCGCCACCCCCGCATCGGCGTAAAGGTCACGCTTGCGACCGGTGTCCATCCGGGCCGTGCTTGGGGAGAGCACCTCCACCACCAGCAGCGGGGCCACCGGGAGGTCGCGTGAGGTGAAGTCGGCTCGGCGGGCCACGAGCAGGTCTGGCTCGACCACATGCGGGCCGAGCACCACATCGAAAGGCGCGGACAGCACCTTCAGGTCGGAACCGCACAGCGCCTGCCATAGTCGATGGCCGAGGGCACCAACCATGGTCTGGTGGGCGAACCCCGGTGCCGGCGTCATGACGAATTGGCCGTCGATGAGTTCGTGGCGCAGGTTGTCGTCGGGCAGCGCGTCCAGATCGGCGCGGGTGAGGATGTTGCTGGCGACCATGCTGGCCATGGTGTCCCCCTCCTCGGCATGGGTCAAGCAAGCCTCATCCGGGGTCGGCGTCGGCGTGACTTTCCACAGGCGGGGAGGTTGGGGAGGTAGATCGCGGGCGCAGGGCCCGGGGTCTCCACCGACCCTGCCGTCGGGCAACTCGAAGCTCTAGGCGTTGGACGCATGCGCGTGGGTCCTAGCCGGATCCGTCATGCCCGCCCCCGCCATCCTCGGGATCGAAGACCTGTCGCGCCAGACGCGCCCGCGCCCGCGCCAGGTCAGCCAACGGATCATCGGATGCCTGGAGAACAGATGCGAACTGCGGCCGAAGGAACGGCCGAAGAACGTCAATGCCGTCAACCTCCGCCCTTGGCGTGAGCCTCGAAGTACCCACCATCGGCAGGTCTGCCAACAGCAGCCGCCCGCAGCCAGCCCGGGCGGCGGCGCGAACCATCGCGGCAACTGGATCGTCAGTCGCCTCGAACAGCACGATGGTGCGCATCTGACGCGCGTGCCAGGCCGCGGCCAGACACTCGCCCTCAGCCGGTGGCCGCACGATGGCGACGACCCGCGAACCAGCCGATGGTTCCACCAGCGCCGCGCAGTACTGGAGCAGCTCCAGGCCCAGCCCCTGTCCCGTCTCGATCGCGATGCGCAAGATGGCGGACCAGTCGGCCTCGACCGCGGCAACGGCCGCGCGCGCCAGGTCCTCAGTCATGGGATCGACCACGACTCGAGCCAGTAGTTGGCGGCCTCGATGTGAGCGAACTCGACCGATGACTGGCGGCGGCGCTGCCCCTCGTAGACCTCGTTGACCCCGGCCGGTTCCTGAGCTGCGAGTCGAGGGCCCAGCACGTCCATGTTCAGCAGGGCTTCCAGTCGTGGGTGCAGATTCTCGCGAAGGTAGGCGCGGCGGGCGGCACCGTTGGCGGCAACCTCGTCGGGGGTCTTGCTGCGCTCTTGGCCCGGCCAGCGGCGCGCACGCCAATCAACATCATTGACCCTCGATGGCAGCAGCTGAAGCGCGACGGCCCCTGGCATGCCTTCGAGGTCATTAAACTCTCTGGGCAGCGCCAGCAGGGCAGCGACCACCGCCGGATCGAATAGCGGGAACTCCACATCGATGCCCATCGCCTGTCCAAGCAGGTACCAGGTTGACAAGCGCTCACGCTGACCCTGCACCAACCCGTGCTCGGTCCAGGCCGCATACCCCGTGACCGGCGGCTCAGCTGCGGTTTGCCAGTGCGCCCGCGCCAGCTGCGCCAGACCAAGGTCGGCTGCCACCGCCGGACTGATAAACGGACCAGGCTGCCACCGCCCTGACGGACTAGCCTGCCTACGGGGTGTGCGCACCCCTCGCAAGGAACTGCCCACACCACGCACCGCGCGGGCGGCCCGGTGGAACATCGTGGCGTCCCGCCGCGAGGCTAGGGGAGGTCGAAACTCCCACCCGAACGCACAGTCGTTCCCCCCGGCCAGCAGCAGCGAGCGTCCAATTCCGTCCATACAGTCCAGCAGCGCCTGGAACATGAGGTCCGTGTGGTACACCGGCTGCCCGACTGCACCCGCCCCGGAGCGGTACCAGTGTCGCCACGTGGTGCCACGTCCCGGCCAGCCACTGATCACATCAGCACCGGCCAAGCGATCACGCCGGGCAGCTTCCAGAATCGCGTCACGGGAGCGATCGAAATTGGCGAAGCCCACGCCCCAGAGTCCGTCGTCGCGTGATGCACCTTCGCCGGTGGCGGCCGCGAGCAGAACGTTCGCCGCCAGTGTGATGCCCAGTTCAACCGCGGCGGGGCGTCCGTCTGTACGGGCAGCATTGCGCACAGCCTGGTGGTACGCCTCGATCGCCGCATTCGGGTCGCTGACCGCAGATGGAGGGGCGCTGAACCCGTGCCAGCGTGTGGTGTGTAGGTGACCGTCCTCGCCCCACAGCATCTGCCCGGGCAGCAACTCCTGCACACCGTCGAAGGCGGTGTGGCCCTCGGCCGGTGCCAGCCCTTCGAGGTAGGCGGCGAGCCAGCGCGAATCCACTTCGGCCGCAAGGATCTCGCGGTCGGCGAAGGGCGCGAGAGAGAAGGCCACTCGCACGGCGCCTCGAATGCGCTGGTAGTACAGCGGCCGTGTGCCGACGGCGTCCCGGGCCGCGAGCACGACTCCGGCGCCCGGGTCGTGCAGGACGAAGGCAAAGGCGCCGGGCACGTGGTGCGGTGTCCGCCTTCCGTGCTTCCGATACAACTCAACGAGTTGTGGGTCGCTGAGGCCTCGACGCCCCGGCGCCTGCCAGACGCTGACGGCCCCGTGGGGATCGTCGACTAGTAACGCGCGGAAATCTCGCGCTGGACGGCCGGTCACCGCATCGGGAGCCCCACCTCTGATCGGCAGTTCCACGGCCACCGAGTGGAGCACGTCAGGTGCCCCACATGGCCGAGAGGCGCTGCCGCTGGCGCATCGACACTTGGCGCACGGCATCGTGGATCGGAGGTGGGGATTCACCGGCCGCCAGGCTGGTCTGATCCGCTTGGTCCACGAGTGCCTCTAGCTCCAGGTAATACCGCAGATTGGCGGCGGCGATGTCGTCAACCAACTGCTCGGCGGCCCTGGGCGCCTCGCCGGGTCGTAGACCCCCGGCGCTTTGCAGGAGCATCGCGAGAAGGGCCACAACGGTGGCGCGATTCCCGGGACGTGCACTGAGGTAGCCCAGGCGGACCCCCGCCTCGGTGCGACGGATGCCGGCCAGTTCGTTCATCGATAGAGCCTGGCGCGGTGTTCGTGGCGGGTTGCGGCCGATGGCGAGGGTTCCCAGGTGCGGCGATGCCACTTCAACGGGAACGGAGTGGACCACGCGCGCGGTGCTGTCGACGTATCCGAATCGCATCAGCAGGTGGAGTGCGTCGAGGTCCCCGTAGTTCTCGAAGGTCTCCACTTCGTTGGAGATCGGCGAGGTCACGACGGCGAACTGGCCGGGGATGGGTACCTGTGGGGCGCCGTCGGGGTGGTGGTTGACGAAACTCTTGAGCGGGATAAGCCGCCAACGCGCCTCGGGACGGCGACGAGCGATGCCTACCTCGGACTGTGTGGATGACCCAGCAGCGAGCCACTGCTGCCGACCGCCGCTGCTGTGCCAGCCGAGGAGGATCTGCGCGGCATCATCGGGGTCGGGCGCCTCGGCCAGGTCAGGGTAACCGCCGGCTGCCAGATGGGTGCGCGTCGGAGCGTGCGCCAGGGCGACGCTTGGGACGTTGCGTCGCACCGAGGCGAGCTTGTCTGTCTGTGTCACGAGCTCCAACCACAGGTCCAGCAGGTGCCGCTGGACGCCACTCAACGTTTCAAGGCCTGACTCGACACCGAGTTTGGTGGTGGAGGCGGACCAAACCAACTCTCCGAGCGGTACTGACAGGGGTGCGTCGTAGGTCACCAGGAGCATGGGATGGGATGCTCCTGGTGCGACGGCGCAGGAGAACTCGCCCTCACGCTCTCGGACCACCAGGCTCGAGGAGACACATCCACCGGATTCGGCGAGCACCTGGCCAAGGTCCAAGAGGACCCGACGGAGCGGAGCGCTATCTGAGTCGACCTGCATCGAAGTCATGCCGACGATCAGTCCTGGCCCTCCAATGGGGGCTGCTACGAAATGTGGACGCCGATTTGCTGCGCCTCAACGACTGTCGTGCAGGGGAAGTACTCGTGGATCTCCCGCACGGTACACAGATTGACCGCGGTCTTACTCTTGCCCTCACTCGTCGCCGCCTGTGTGATGCGCACCAACTGTGGTGCATTCCAAGTGCTCACGTGAACTCCAATCGCTTGCCGTCCGCTGAGTCAGCATTTTCCCCGGCAGACAATAATCTAGGGCACTACTCAGAGTACACATGATGACTTGTGTGTGCCGCCCACTGGGATACGCGCCCGACGCGGACGACATCCTTCTCCACGAGTCCAAACCAGTCATCCTGCGCGGAAGGGGACAGAATCGCGACGACCTCTGGATGGAGCGACGTCACGCTCACGTTGCCCGTGCTGATGGAGGGCGATGCGGCCGTGGTTCGCGCCGCTGGCGCGAGTTCGGCGCGGTTTCCCATGTGTTTCGGTGCGTACTGCAGGATCGAAGTCGGCAGCCTTCCTGTCATCGCCGAACGATGCAGGTAGCGCCCTACCCCGTGGCTCATCTTCCAAACCGCGGGCGTGCTCAGGTACTGCTGGATCAGGTCTGCATCGAGTAGGGGCCAGCGATACTCAAGGCCAAATGCCGTCGCGTATATGGCCGACTGCTCCAGCCGGATGTCGCGCCAGGGTGAGTTGAGGGAGACAAGGACTGTCGAGTTGGCGCTGGGCGTCGGATTCGTTGCGTTCGGTCGCTGCAACTCAAGCACAGCATTGGCGATCTCCGGGGCGAAGATCGCCTCGACCCGACGCATGCGCGCCTGGGTGGACCGATCCAGAGCGCTGGCTCGCTGGGCCCTGCTTCCGCGCAGCCACTGGGCCACTCTCGCCGGACGCGCCACCGGCCTGCTGGGGAAGTTCAGCAGCAGCTCGCGCCACCTAGCGCGCCGCGCCAGCTCGTCCAACACCTCGAAACCCTGCGACGTGACGCCCTCATCACCGCCGAAGCCCGACAGCAGCACCCTCAAGCCGTTCGTCTGTGCCGCGCTGAGAACCTCGGTGAAGCCCAGCACGCTCCCGTGCTGGCAGGGATGGCCGACGACCGTGTCGAAGATGTCCATTCGTCGTTCGAGCTCCCCTTCGGGACCGTTGTCCCATCGGGTGAAGATGTGGTTGCACTCGACTCCCCACATGGCGCTTGTGGCCAGAATCAAGTCGGTTTCACGTTCGAACACCGCGTAGCCCAGGCCGTGGACTCCGCGTCCGCCGTCGGGGCGCGTCAAAGCCGCCAGAGCGACGAGCGTTGAGGAGTCCAGGCCGCCGGAGGTCTCCACCCCGAGCAGACCGTCGGTCTCCGCCCCGAACGCCCCGGCGGCCTCCAGTTGGCTTCGGTAGTCCGCCACCCAGTGGGGTCGCCTGGAGTCCTCCCACGGCGCATCGTCGCGCAGGGCGAAGTAGCGCTGTGTTCGTAGTCCCGTTGCGCCGAGGTAGGCCCAGTGACCGGCCTGCACCCGGACCGCGTCCCGCAACGCCAAGGGACCGTCCGGACCGGTAGCTAGATCGGCGATATAGCACGCCATCCAAACGGGGTCGGCTGCGTCCTGGATCCCAGGCAAGACGCGAAATGCCGCCAACGACGTGGCGAAGACAGCGGCCTCGGCGGACCTCGAGACGAAGAGCGGCCGCGTACCGAGCGGATCGCGCGCCAGATAAACCTCGCGGCGCTCAGCATCCCAGATTCCGAAGGCGAACTCGCCCCGCAACTGACGCGCGGCTTCGGACCCCCACCGCGCATAGGCCGCGAGCACGAGTTCTAGGTCGGAGGGGCCCTCGTCCTGTTCGTTCACATCGAGCACCCTCAACAGCTCCGAACGGTTCTTCAGCCGGACCCATCCGACGGCGGCATTGCCGGTACCAGGGCACCTCGCTGGAATCGACCCAAGCCGTGCCCGCTCAGTCGTGTTTAACTGTGTTTGGACGAGAACCATGTTCGGCCCTACAACCGTCCCCGAGCGATCCGCCGTGGCGTACGGGTTGATTGCAGCCAGCAGTTCGTCAGCAAGCGCCGGAGGGTCGGGAATGGGATCGTAGTGGCGCAGGTAGCCGGCGAACATGGCCCGATTGTTCCACGGGGATTCAGTCGCGTGGCGGCCCGAAGCCGCGGCCACACTGGCGCTAGTAGCCTGACGCTGTGGTGAGTTTCCGCAGCTACGCGACGCGTTGGCGAGGACGAGTTCCCACGGCACCCCTCACCGCGGCCTACCTCGGTCCGGGCGTAGCACCGGCACCACGTGCCCACCGGAGGATCGCCCTGGGCGGACATGGTCCGGTGAGGAAGCTGGCCGTCGTCCCCTTGCAGATGTGGCTGGAGGCCAGGTGGCTGGCAGGCCAAGGCCAGCGGGAGGTCGCCGCAGCGCTTGCGCACGCTGGCCCCCCTTACCAACGTGCCACTGGCACACCGTTGGCCGAACAGTCCCGCATGCTGCGGAGCTTGGCTCGGGGAAAGGGAATCACGCCTTGGGAGGCCTACGACTTCGACCTTCTACGCGAACCGGGAGACTGGCCGCTCTTCATTTACGACCGCGAGTTCGGCTGGAACCTGGCCGTCAGCGCACCAAGCGCGCGCACATCGATTGAGCTCCTCAGCGACAAGTTCCGGACAGGTCGATGGTTGGCGGGTCTCGGTATCCCGACGCCGGATTCGGACTTGGTGGCGCCCTGGCAGGCGGCGCAGGTCGAGGACCTCGCCGCCGAATGGATCGGGCGATGGGGAGCGGCCGTGGGCAAACCAAGATGGGGTTCCGGAGGCGACGGGGTCTTCGAACTGCTGGCCAGACCCGGTGGTGCTGGTGGCTTCGAGCTTCGGCACTACCAGCGTTCCGACGCCGCGGCGGAGCCCTCGGGCTACCTGCGGGAGTTGCTGTCCTCCGGTGACTACGTGGTTCAGCAACGGTACGAGAGCCACGCTGAATTCTCCGAGTGCGCCGACCGTCGCCGCGTCGTCGTGATGCGCGTCGTCACTCGAGACCGAGGGGCGGGCCCCGAACCGTTCAGCTGCTGCGTGGAGATCGCCCTTCCGCTGCTCGACGGGTTCGCACGTGTGGCGTATGTGCGAGTGGATCGGGATGGGCGGATGGGCGGGCCGGCTGTCCCGAGGTGGCAGGGCGAACTCGAGGCGTCAGGAGGTGACGGCGGACCAGTGACATCCGAACTCCAACGCATCCTGTCGGCTGTCGCTGGCCTCAGGGTGCCGGACTTCGAACGTGCCGTGGAGTACGCACTGCGCGCCCACCGGGCCCTTCCGGGGCTGTTCGCGGCGGCCTGGGACATCGCCATCACGACGGAGGGCGCTGTGGTGCTCGAGGGCAACACGGGGTTCGGCACGCGCGTGCCGCAGTGGATCTCGGGCGGCCTGTTCGCCGGGTTGGATTCCATCGGGACACCACGCCAACGGCAAGTCTGATACCTGTCGATTGTCCGGTACGGTCACTGCGGCCCAACAGCGAGCAACCGCGAGATCGACGCCCAGGATGCGGTCGGAGTGCACGACCCTGCTGCTGCGGCTGATCGTCGGGGCCCACGCCACCTCACAACGAATCGGCTGCCCACAGCACCCATTGCGTGGGACACTTGGCCCATGAGTGGGACGTACAGTGTGACCATGGGAGACAAGGGGCGCCTGGTGGTGCCAGCCGCGTTACGGGAGCGGTTTGGGTTGATCGAGGGAACGTCGCTCGTGCTGTTCGAGACGCCGCGCGGCCTGGTGCTGCTCAGTCGGGAGCAACTCAAGGAACTCGTCCGCGCCGACCTTGCCGGGCTCGATCTCGTGGCCGACTTGATGGCCGAGCGGAGTCGGGCGGCAGCCCTGGAGGCCACATGACCAGCGTGGTCGATGCCTCGGCACTGCTTGCCTTCCTCCAGGGTGAGGCCGGGGCCGCGCAGGTGGAGCGGGTGCTCGATTCCAGCGATGCTGTGGTCGGGTCCGCGAACTGGTCGGAGACTGCCCGCACGATCATCCGGGCCGGTGGGGACTGGGAGTTAGCCCGTGCTCTGCTCCTCGGGTACGGCGTGACGGTGGAACCCGTTACCCAGGACGACGCAGAGGAGGCGGCGCGGGCTTGGCCGGAGGAATCGGGGCTGTCGTTGGGGGATCGCCTCTCCTTAGCTCTCGGCAAGCGGTACGACGCGACGGTGGTGACAGCGGATCGGGCCTGGGATGGATTGCCGGGCGTATCCCTGATCCGCTGACGCCGCCAGCGTTCAGTTCCCCGTTCACTGGGAACCGCACAGACGCCGCGACCGCCCAATGGGCAAGCCCGAATCGCGCCCTCAACCCCGGGACAGCACCGCGGGGTTGAGGGTGATGGGGAACGGCTGGTCCACCTCGACGGTGTGGTCGCCCCGAGCGGTCGCGGCCACGACATAGCGCCCCGTAACGAGTCGCAACAGGGTGACCGACGGCGCTGCGGGGTCGACCAGCCAGTAGTTCGCGACGCCGTGCTCCTCGTACAGGGATCGCTTGCGCCCCTCATCGAGCCAGGCCGTCGACTGAGAGCGGATCTCCACAGCAAGCGCGGGTGCGCTCGCCAGCCCGCGCTCGCCGAACTCCTCCGACCGGGCAACCACGATGTCCGGCTCGACCACGCTCGACCCGAGTACCACGTCCACCGGCGCCACCAACACCTCCAACTGACTGCCCTGGCTGGCTTGCCACAGCGCGCGGTACAGCGCCCCGAGCATCCGCTGATGCCCCACATCCGGCGCCGGGCTCATGACGAAGACCCCGTCGATGAGCTCGTGCCGCAACCCGTCGTCGGGAAGCGCGTCGAGCTCCCCCCGGGTGAGCATGTTGTTGACAGGCATGACCGACATGGTGTCCCCCCCTGGTTCCACGCCGCAAGCCTGGGCCGCGGCCTCGGGCCGCGTCAAACCATGGTCCACAGGCGCTGCGCCGCGAACTGCGCCGGCCGGCGGCCGCTGTTCCAGATGAGCAGGAGGCGGCGCCGAAACCTAGCCGTCCTTCTCGTGGTCGCGCAAGTACGTCGCGAAGCGCGCCACGAAGAGTGGCTCGTACTCCCCCACCGACTCCGACCCGAACGCCTCCCGGGCCGCCGCCACGACCTCGATCAGCGACCCCGACGTCTCCCCCAGCGAGCCACCCTCCGACGACATCGCGTTCATCGCCGGGGTGTGCCGGTACAGGTCGTAGAAGAAGCCGAGGTCGTGGCGCTTCTCGGCCAGGTCGAAAGCCTTGTCGCGCAGCTCGTCGTAGGGCAGATCCTCATAGGCCATGGGCGCAGCCTACTGAAGGGTCTGGCCGCCAGGTCGGCCCTCGTCGGGATCCTCCGGCAATCGGCAAAGGCGTTCCAGCCACATCGCTGCGACCACGAGCGCCAGGGACATGAGTAGCCCGACGGCACACGCGAGCGCCCGCTCCCGCGACGCCGCGGGCGCCAGATCGGCCACGTACCAGGCGCCAACTCCTGCGTAGAGCCCGCCGATGATGGCCCCGGTCCGCGAGGCCGCCATGGCCAGGGCAGCGGTGCGCACCGCGACGAACGGGTCCACCCGGTCGGACTCCGAGCGCAGCCGCCGCCGGAACGACCAGGCCCAGCCGACCAGCGCGACTGCCAGCGCACCCACCGTGATGACCGAGGACCATGGCACCGGCATGCTCCGCCCGGCCAGCGCATCGATCAGGTCGGCTGCGGCGACGCCCAGCACCCCGGCGATGACGGCCAGCAGCGCGAGCAGCGACGGGCGCGTGGGCGTCATGCGGGAGCCGGCGGGTGCAGCTCATGGGCGGTCCGACGCACGGCGGCGTGCTCGGAGTCCGGCAGCTCGCGCGCGCGCTCCAGCACCGACCGCCCCGCCAGCTGGTCACCCGGCGCCACGCTCGCCCACGGCACCAGAACGAACGCCCGCTGCGCAGCCCGCGGGTGCGGCAGCACCAGGTCCGGCTCATCCAGGGTGCGGCCGGCGAAGTCCAGGATGTCGAGGTCGAGCGTCCGCGGGCCCCAGCGCACATCGCGCACGCGGCCCGCCATCGCCTCGATAGCGTGCAGCAGCCCCAGCAGCGCATGCGGCCCCACCGTGGTTCGCCCCACCACGACGGCGTTCAGGTAGTCGTCCTGCTCCGGGCCCCCGACCGGCTCGGTCTGGAACACCGGCGACACGGCCTCGATGCGCACCCCGGCGGTGCTGAGCTCATCGAGCGCCAACTGCAGCGACGCCAGCGGGTCGCCCAGATTGGCCCCCAGACCGAGGACCACCCTCTGCGGTGCCCCGCGGGTGCGGCTGACGGTCACATCGGCGGTCGGCACGGGCATGGGCGCGTGTGGCTTGTGCACGATGGCGGTGGCAGCGACGACCCCGGGCAGCTGCGCGACGTCTGCGGCGATGACGTCGGCCAGGCGCTCGATCAGGGCGAAGGGGGGTCCCACGATGCGGTCATGGGCGAGGGCGGCGACGCGCCCGTAGTCGATGGTGTGCGCGAGGTCGTCGCTGGCCCCGGCGGGGGCGAGGTCGGCGCGGATGACGACATCCACCGTGAAGCTCTGCCCGAACTCGCCCTCGTGGGTCAGCACCCCGTGCCTTCCGAAGCCCACGATCCCGCGAACCTCGATCGTGTCCAGCCCGTCCGCATCGCCCTGTCCGCTCACGGCGCTCCCATCCAGGCCGCCGCCACCCGCACCGCGTCGGCACTCGCAGCCACATCGTGCACCCGCACCGCCCACACCCCAGCGGCCGCGGCCAAGGCCGTCGTCGCCAGCGTCGCCGCCTCGCGCTGCGGGATCGGCCGCGGGGCGGCGTCGGCGTCTGCGCCACCGCCGGCGGCTCCGTCAGCCAGCAGCGCCCCCAGGAACCGCTTGCGCGAGGTTCCCAGGAACAGCGGCCGGCCCAGCCCCGCCAGCCGCTCGAGACCCCGCAGCAGCGCCCAGTTGTGCTCGGGCAGCTTCGCGAACCCGATGCCGGGATCGACAACCACCCGCTCGACGGCCAGGCCCGCCGCCTCACAGGCGCGCAGGCGCGCCGCAAGCTCCGCGGTGACCTCGGCGACGACATCGCCGTAACGCGCGTTGGCGTCCATGTACCAGCCGTGGCCGCGCCAGTGCATGGCGACGTACGGCACGTCCAGCCCCGCCACCGCCGCCAGCATCGCGGGATCGGCCAGCCCGCCGGAGACGTCGTTGACTACCACCGCCCCCGCGGCCACGGCGTCCGCGGCCAGCTCGGCGCGCATCGTATCGACGCTCACAGGGACGCCGGCCGCGACCAGGGCGGCGATCACCGGCAGCACCCTCTTGCGCTCCTCGGCGGCGCTCACCCGCTCGGCACCCGGGCGGGTGGACTCGCCGCCCACGTCCACCACGTCGGCGCCGCTGCGGTGCAGGGCCACCCCGGCCGCGACGGCCGAGGCCTCATCGGCGAACCGGCCGCCATCGGAGAAGGAGTCGGGGGTGACGTTCAGGATCCCGAACACCAGCGTGCGCCCGAGCCCGACAAGATCGCGCGGCAGACCCGCCGGCTGCGGGGGCTGCGGGTGGCGCGGGGGCTGCGATGCCCGCGCCGGCGCCGACGCCGTAGGAGTCACCATCGACGGCTAGCGGGCCATGATGAGCGACATCGCCTCCGCGCGCGTCGTCGCGTCGCGCAGCTGCCCGCGGACGGCGCTGGTGATGGTGCGGCTGCCGGGCTTCTTGACCCCGCGCATGGCCATGCACAGGTGTTCGCACTCGACCACGACGATGACGCCGCGGGGGTTGAGGTGCTCAGCCATCGCATCGGCGATCTGCGTCGTCAGCCGCTCCTGCACCTGCGGCCGACGGGCGAAGAGGTCCACCAGCCGCGCCATCTTGGACAGGCCCGTGATGCGCCCGTCCTCCTCCGGGATGTAGCCGACGTGGGCCACCCCGAAGAACGGCACCAGGTGGTGCTCGCACATGCTCCACACATCGATGTCGCGCACGAGCACGAGCTCGTCATGGGCGAGGTCGAACGTGGTGGACAGCACCTGGGCGGGGTCCTGGCGCAGGCCGGCGAACACCTCCGCGTACATCCGCGCCACGCGGGCGGGGGTGTCCAGCAGGCCGTCGCGGGTGGGGTCCTCGCCCACCGCGTAGAGCAGCTCCACGATGGCCCTCTCGGCGCGCTCGTGGTCGAACTCGGGGATCTGGGTCATGGTCGCATACCTAGGAGGTGGGCTGCTCGGTGCCGTCGGCACCGCTGGACGCGGACGAGCCGCCAGGGGTGGAGCCGTTGGGCCCCACGTGGCGCAGGGGAACCTCCACCGGGCCGATGTCCGACGGCTGGCGTCGCGCGGAGCCGGTCCAGGCCGGGCGGCTGGGCCGCTTGCGCATGGGCTCGAAGATGCGCGCAACCTGCTCCTTGTCCAGCGTCTCCTTCTCCAGCAGCTCGGTGACCAGCGTGTCGAGCACGTCACGGTTGTTGAACAGGATCTCGTAGGCGTCCTGGTGGGCGGCCTCGATCAGGTTGCGCACCTCCTCGTCGATCGCCGCGGCGATCTCCTCGGAGTAGTCGCGCTGGTGGCCCATATCGCGGCCCAGGAAGACCTCGGTGTTGTCGCTGCCATAGCGGATCGCGCCCAGCCGCTCGGTCATGCCGTACTGGGTGACCATGGCCCGGGCCACGCCGGTGGCCTTCTCGATGTCGTTCGCGGCGCCGGTGGTGGGGTCGTGGAAGACCATCTCCTCGGCGGCCCGGCCTCCCAGCATGTACGCGAGCTGGTCGAGCATCTCGTTGCGGGTGGTGGAGTACTTCTCCTCGTCGGGCAGGACCATGGTGTAGCCCAGCGCGCGCCCGCGCGGCAGGATCGTGATCTTGTGCACGGGGTCGGAGTGCGGCAGCGCCGCGGCCACCAGCGCGTGTCCGCCCTCGTGGTAGGCGGTGATCCGGCGCTCGTGGTCGTTCATGAGCCTGGTGCGCTTCTGCGGTCCGGCCAGGACGCGGTCGATGGCCTCGTCCAGCGCCGCGTCGTCGATCTGCTGCCGACCCTCGCGGGCGGTCAGCAGGGCGGCCTCGTTCAGGACGTTGGCCAGGTCCGCCCCGGTGAAGCCGGGGGTGCGCCGGGCGACCGCGCGCAGGTCGACGTGGTCGGCCATCGGCTTGCCCTTGGCATGCACCTTCAGGATCTGGTCGCGGCCCTCGAGGTCCGGGCGCTCCACCGCGATCTGGCGGTCGAAGCGGCCGGGGCGCAGCAGCGCCGGGTCCAGGATGTCGGGGCGGTTGGTGGCGGCGATCAGGATCACTCCGCCCGTGACGTCGAAGCCGTCCATCTCGACCAGCATCTGGTTGAGGGTCTGCTCGCGCTCGTCGTGGCCGCCTCCCAGACCGGCACCGCGGTGACGGCCGACGGCGTCGATCTCGTCGATGAAGATGATCGCCGGGGCGTTGGCCTTGGCCTGCTCGAACAGGTCGCGCACGCGGCTGGCGCCGACGCCGACGAACATCTCGACGAAGTCCGAGCCCGAGATGGAGTAGAAGGGAACCCCTGCCTCGCCGGCGACGGCACGCGCGAGCAGGGTCTTGCCGGTTCCGGGGGGTCCGTAGAGCAGCACGCCCTTGGGGATCTTGGCCCCCACCGCCTGGAAGCGCGTCGGCTCGGCCAGGAACTCCTTGATCTCCTGCAGCTCCTCCACGGCCTCGTCCGCGCCCGCGACGTCGGCGAAGGTGGTCTGCGGCATGTCCTTGTTGAGCGCCTTGGCCTTGGACTTGCCGAAGTTCATGATCCGGGAGCCGCCGCCCTGCATCTGGCTCATGAAGAAGAACAGCAGCCCGCCGATGAGGATCACCGGCAGCAAGATGCCGAGCAGGGTCAGGAAGGGGTTGTCCTTGGGGACCTCGACGTTGTAGCCCTCGGGCAGCTTGCCCGCGTCCTGCTTGGCCTGCAGCTGCTTCTGCAACTCCAGGCCCTGGCCGTCGATGTAGTCGGCCGTGGTCTTGGAGCCGTCGTTGAGCACCAGCGAGATGCGCTGCTCGCGGTCCACCAGCGTCGCCGACTTGACCTGATCGGTCTGGATCGACGTGACGGCCTCGGCGGTGGAGACCGACTTGGGGCCGTTCAATCCGGCCACGAGGTTGCTGCCGAGCAGCACCAGCAGCACGGCGATGATGATCCAGAAAAGCGGACCGCGGAAGAACTTCTTCGTGTTCATTGCGACGAAGCGTATAACGATTCCCCGAGGCTGCCGACCGGCGAGGCACCCGCTTCGCGACTGGCGAAACCGCCCGGCGACCCGGCGCCGACAGCCACCGGCTCAGGAGCCGCCCGCGACCACCCGGGGGTGCAGCGTGGCCAGGCACTCCAGGTTGCGGTAGCGCTCGGCGAAGTCCAACCCGTACCCGACCACGAACTCGTCGCCGATGTCGAAACCGAGGTAGTCCACCTCGATCCCGTTGGCCACGGCCTCCGGTTTGCGCAGCAGGGTCATCACCCGCAGCGACCGCGCGCCGCGCGCCCCCAGATTGCGGCGCAGCCAGTCCAGGGTCAGCCCCGAGTCCAGCACGTCCTCGACCACCAGCACGTTGCGCCCGGCGATGTCGGTATCCAGGTCCTTCAGGATCCGCACGACGCCGGACGAGCTGCTGCCGGAGCCATACGACGAGATCGCCATCCACTCGATCGCCGCCGGCGTGCGGAGCTTGCGCGCGAGGTCGGCCATCACCATGGTGGCGCCTTTGAGAACGCCCACCAGCAGCAGGTCCTCGCCGGCGTAGTCGGCGTCGATCTGTACCGCGATCTCATCCAGCTTGGCGTCGATTTCGGCGGCCGTCAGCAGAACCTCTACCAGGTCCTCGGCGACGTCATTGTGGTCCACCGAACTCCTCCCGTTCGGCACCGTCCGGGCGGCGCACGAGCACAACTGTGTCAGATTCCCGGTAGCCGACGACACCGCCCGGCAGCTGGGTCGGGCCCTGGCCACGCCAGCGCCTGATCATGGCATGCAGCGGCGCGTAGTGCGCGGCGGTCAGGCGCTCGCGAGGAGCCCCCGCCAGGTCTGCGGCGCGGGCGAGGACGCGCTGGACCAGCGCCTCCGGCCGGCACGCCAGCTGCCGGGCGTCCAGCCTGACGGCAACGGCGCCCCGGAGCTCGCGCAGCTCGACCACGCTCGGCCAGACCTCGTCGCACCATCGATCCAGCGCCTCGACCTCCGCCCGGACCTGGACCGCGGACCGGGCCAGCGAGGCGGCCAAACCGGGACCCAGCGCCTGCTCCAGCGCGGGCAGCGCCCGCCGCACCCGCACCCGGGCGTAGGCCGGGTCCTCGTTGTGCGGGTCCTGCCAGACCGCGAGCTCCGGGAAGGCGGCGCGGACGTCCGCGCGGGGCAGTTCCAACAGCGGTCGGCGAAACGGACCGCGCTCGGCGGGCATCCCGGCCAGGCTGCGCGGTCCGGATCCCCGGGCCAGCCGCAGCAGCACGGTCTCGGCCTGGTCGTCGGCGGTGTGCCCGAGCAGCAGGGCAAGCGCACCGCTGGCCTGCAGGGCCTCGTCGAAGGCGTCGTAGCGCGCCGCCCGGGCGGCCGCCTCGGGACCGCCCGCCGATGCGGCAGGCCGGACCTCTACCCGCCGCACCAGGACGAGCGCCGCCCCCAGGTCCGCGCAGAGGTGCCCAGCGCGGGCAGCCGCATCGGCCGATCCCTGCTGCAGCCCGTGGTCCACGACGACGGCGCCCCAGCACCAGCCCCGCAACTCGACGGCGCGCGCGGCCGCTGCGGCGAGCGCCACCGAATCGGCGCCGCCCGAGCAGCCCACCAACACCAGCGGTCTGCCCGGAGGCGTCGCCGACCAACCGCCAGCCAACCGGGCCAGGTCCCCTACCACCGCAGCCACGACGCGGCGGCGGAGCGCCGAGACGCCGCTGGGGTCCGGCCCGCCATCGGGGAGGGTCACCGGCACACCCGGGTGACCCAATCATCCGGGCTGCGGATCTCGTCCATGGTCGGCAGCGTGTCCGGCGACTGCCACACCCGGTTGAACTCGTCGCGCCCCACTCGCCCCACGACTGCCCGCACGAAGGCGGCGCCGTCGCGGTACTGGGCCATCTTGGCATCGACCCCCAGCACCTTGCGGATCAGCGTGTCCAGCAGGCCGGCGGAGCTGCGGCGCTGCTCGAACCGGGACCGCAGCTGCGGCGCGCTGGGCACGACGTCGCCGGCGGAGTCCATCACCCAGTCGGCGTGGCCCTCCAGCAGCGTCATGAGCGCGAGCAGCTGCAGCATCGTGGCGCGGCTGGCCGGTGCCTGCAGCAAGCCGGCCAAGCCGAGGCCGTCGTTGCTGCGGACGCCCGAGGCCACACGTGAGACGAGCTCCCCGGGCCCGGCGTTGAGGTCCGCCAGCAGGGTCGCCACCGAGTCGGCGAAGAAGTCGGGCAGCCAGCCCACCGCGCCGAACTGCACCCGATGGGTCTCCTCGTGCAAGCAGACCCACAGCCGGAAGTCGGCCGCGTCCGCACCCATCGCCTCCGCCGCCGCGACGATGTTCGGCGCGACGAGCAGCAGCCGCGGCTCCCCGGTCAGGCCGGGAAGGGCCTCGAACTGGCCGAGCACCTTGCCTGACATCCAGCCGAGTGCCAGCCCCAGCTCAACCGCCGCGATGCGCGACGTCACACCGTGCGCGAAGCCGCCGGAGTAGGTCGCGGCAACCGGCTCCAGCAGCACCCGAAGCGACGACGCGTTCGACCGGATCCACTCAGGACGGTCCACGACCACCGCGGGCACATCATCGGCGGCGGTCAGCCCCGTCACCGACGCCACCGGCGCCTGCGCCGCCCGGGCCGCCGAACGCAGGGCCTCCACCTCCGCCGCAGCCTCGGTCAGGGACAGCTCGGGCCCTTTGCCCGCCGTGCGCACCCCCGTCGCGAGCGCCAGCGCCCAGTCCACCGGCTCAGCCATGGCGCCACCCTACGTCGGAATCACCAACCCCAACCTGCGGGCGGTCCCGCTACCGGCACCCGCACGTCGCCAGTGCCGCGGCCGCAGCGTCGAAGGCCTGCCGCGAGGCGAGGATGTCGGTGGCCGTGTCGGAGTCGAAGATGAACGCCAACTGTTGGCCGTCCGCGGTGACCACCAGGCCGCCCAGCGCGGACACACCCACCAGCGTGCCGGTCTTGGCGCGAACCTCGCCGCGGCCGGCGACCGCCTCCGGCTGCGCGAAGCGGTCGGCCAGCGTCCCGGTGAAGCCCGCCGTCGGCAGGCCGGCGGCCACAGGCCACAGCTGAAGGTCCGCGGGACTCCTGCCGACGGCGGTCTGGCTGAGCAACTTGGCGGTGGCGGCGGGCGGGATGCGGTCCCCGGAGCTCAGTCCGGAGGCGTCCTGCAGCACCAGGCCCGGCGCCGGGATCTGCATGGCCGCGAGCTGCTTGGCAGCGGCCGCGGCACCCCCGGCGAAGCTGGCCTCGCCGCCCGCTGCGGCGCCCGCGAGGTGCCCCAGCATCTCCGCGGAGGTGTTGTCGGACTGCGCCAGCGCCTGCCCGATCAGGTCCGAGACTGGCGGTGACTCGGCAGCCGCCAGCTCGGTGGCCGCGGCCGTCGCCTTCGCCCTCGTCACCGTGGGCTGCACCGGGAGCCCGAGCGCGGCCAGGCGCGCCGCGAAGGCCGTGCCCGCCGTGATGGCCGGGTCGGGGTCTGGGGCGCATTCCGCCGGCTTGGGCAGGTGGACCGAGAGCGCCATGATCGGTTGCACTGTGCAGTCGACCAGGTCGTCGGGGCCCCAACCGGCCACGGTGGTCGGGCCGGTGAAGGCGGTGTCGTCCACCGCCACAACCACCGGGGTGGCCTGCGCCTTGCCCCGCAGCGCGGGGGCGGCCATGGCGGCCAGCTGCTCCAGCGAGGCCGTCCCCGTCCCCGGCGCCACCGCGTCGTGCAGCATGGGGTCGCCCGCCCCCACCAGCACGACGGTGCCGTTCGGCTCCTGCACGACCTTGGTCGTGATGCGGCGGTCCGGGCCGAGCGTGCCGAGCACGGTCGCGCCGGTGAGGATCTTGGTCGTCGAGGCCGGGGTTCGCGGGACGCCGCCAGCCTGGTCGAGCAGCACCTGGCCGGTTGCCGGGTCCAGCACCACCGCACCCACCCCTGGTCCCAGCGATGGATCGGCCAGGAACGGGGCCAGCGCTGCGGCGACCCCGGCTGGCGTGGCGCCGACGCCGGCCGGGGGGGCAGCCAGCGGCGGCAGGGCAGCGGAATCCGACGAGGGCGTGGCGAGCGGCGCTGGGTCTTCGTGGGGCGCCGCTGACCCCACTGTGGCGGAGGCCGCGATGCCGACGGCAGCAGCCATCCCGGCAAGAGCCGCGCGCAGCGGCGCCGCGGTCGCGGCGGGCCGTGCGACGGCTCTGGCTGGCGGCATTCGTCGAGATTACCCGGCCGGGCTTCCGCTGCGATGCAACGAGGGCGTGTCTGCGCCACACTGGCCCACAGCACGCATCGGTCGCCCCTGGCGCCCGGCCACAACCCGCACCTGAGCATGAGGAGGCGTCCATGGAATTCGACGTGACCATCGAGATTCCGGCTGGCAGCCGCAACAAGTACGAAGTCGATCACGAGACCGGCCGGATCCGGCTGGACCGGATGCTCTTCACCGCGACGGCCTACCCACACGACTACGGATTCGTCGATGACACGCTCGGCATGGACGGCGACCCGCTTGATGCGCTGGTCCTCATGCGCGAGAAGACCTTCCCGGGCTGCCTCATCCGCTGCCGCACGATCGGCATGTTCCGGATGACCGATGAGGCCGGCGGCGACGACAAGCTGATCTGCGTGGTCGCCAACGACCCGCGGATGGAGCACCTGCAGGACATCCGCCACCTCGACGACTTCGAGCGGCTGGAGATTCAGCACTTCTTCGAGGTCTACAAGGACCTGGAGCCCGGCAAGTCCGTGGAGGGCGCCAGCTGGGAGGGTCGGGCGGCAGCGGAGGCCGAGGTCAAGGAGTCCTTCGAGCGCGCCAAGGAAGCCGGCATCTGAGCACCTCCGACATTACTGCCGCCCGTCGCCCCGCCACCGCGGCCGGCCCACCGGGCAGCTCCGCCGTGGCCACCGGCAACGCGGCCACCACGGCCGCGGCCGCGTCCGTCCTGCGTGCCGGCGGCGGGGCGGTCGATGCGGCGGTCGCGGCGGGTTTCGCCTCGACCGTTGCCGAGCCCGGCCTGACCAGCCTGGCCGGCGGCGGCTTCGCGACTATCGAGCTGCCCGACGGCACCGCCGAGGTGCTGGACTTCTTCGCCGCCGTGCCCGGTATCGCGCTGGTGCATCCGCGCACCGAGCCGGCGACGATCACCGTCGTCTACCCGTCGGCCCAACAGGACTTCCGCGTCGGACCGGCCTCGGCCGCCGTCCCCGGCATGCTGGGTGGCCTACTCGAGCTGCACCGCCGCCACGGCTCGCTGCCGCTGGCCGACGTCGTCGCCCCCAGCGTCGAGCTGGCCCGAGCCGGGGCGGTTGTGGATGAGGCCCAGGCCTACGTCCTGACGCTGATCGAGGCGATCGTGCGGCACACGGAGTCCGCAGCGTCGGTTTATGCCCCGGAGGGTCGGCTGCTGCGAGCCGGCGAGGTGCTCCGGGACGACGAGCTGGCGGAGTTCCTGGCGCGCATCGCCGACGGCGAGGTGACGTCGGCCAACTCCCCGGCCTTCGCCGATCCCCTGCTGGGCATGGCGGCCCAGGGCTGCTCGATCACCGCGGCGGACCTGAGTGACTATCAACCCATCTGGCGCGCCCCGCTGGTGACGCGGGTGCGGGACTGGACCGCCATCACCAACCCGTCACCGGCCTACGGCGGACAGATCGTCGTGCGCGCCCTGGAGCGCATGTCCACCTTCGACTACGCGTCCCTGGCCGCTGAGCTGGCCCGGGCGACCGCGGAGGTCAAGTCCCACCTAGCTGCCACGGCGGGCACCACGCACGTGTCGGTGATCGGCGCCGACGGTGCCGTCGTGTCGATGACCACCACGAACGGCGCGGGCGGCGGCGTTCTGGTCCCGGGCATCGGCGTGCACCTGAACAACATGCTGGGCGAGGACGACCTGCTGCCGGCGGGGCTGTCGGCGGTCACGCCCGGCGAGCGCCTGCGCTCGATGAGCGCGCCGACGGTGCTGCGCGCCCCCGACGGCACGGTGACCGCGCTGGGCAGCGGTGGGTCGGCCCGCATCCGCACCGCCGTCAGCACCGTGGCCGCCCTGCTGCGGGATCGGGGCCTGAGCCTGGCCGACGCCGTCGCAGCCCCCCGGGCGCACCAGGAGGACAGCGGTCTGGTCCAGGCCGAGGTGGGTATCGGACCGTCCGACCTGGCCCTGCTGCAGGCGCGCTTCGAGGTCAACCTCTGGGACGTGACGGACTTCTACTTCGGCGGCGTCAACGCGGTGCAGCGACTGCCTGACGGCAGCGTCATCGCGGCTGCCGATCATCGCCGAAACGGATGCGTCGCCATCGTGGAGTCCGGGCGCCGCGCGTAGATGAAGTCCGAGGCCGGCCGCCCCGCGGCCAGGCCCGCCCGCTCGTACTTGGTCCACGGTCGCCACGGCGGCCGCGGAGAGCCGCGGACGATGGGCTCCAGCGCTGGCTGCGCGTCGAGGACGTCGCTGATCACCAGCGCGTACTCGGCGACGTCGGTCGCGGCGTGGAGGGTGCCGCCGGGCCTGAGCCGGGACACCATCAACTCCACGTTCGGGTCCGAGAACAACCTGCGCTTGTGATGACGGGCCTTGGGCCACGGGTCGGGGAACCACGCCCGGATACCGGCAAGCGCCTCTGGCGCCACCCCCTCCCGGAGCACGTCCAACCCGTCGCCCAGGACCACCCGCAGGTTGTCCAGATCGGACCGCGCGGCGGCCCGCGCCAGGGAGGCGATGCCCCGGACGTGGACGTCTACCGCGATCACAGCCTCATCCGGTCGGGCCAGCGCCAGCTCCAGGGCCGCCTCGCCCATCCCGGAACCGACCTCGACCACCACATCGCGCCCGCCGAAGATGCGATCGAGGTCCCAGCGGGTCCCGGTCGCAGCGGGATCGGGCAGCTCGAACCGGGGCAGCACCTCGGCGAGCACCGTCCGCAACTCCGGGCCCAGCCGCCCCCCGCGGCGTCGGAACGTCGGCACCGAGCCGTTCGGACGGGTCTGACTGGCTGACACGCCCCGATTCTGGCAGGCCGCCATCCCTCCGGGCGAAGGGCCGACGACCCTAGAGTGGGCCGGTGGCCTTCACCGTGCTCACCGTCTGCACCGCCAACATCTGCCGCTCGGCGACCGCGGAGCGCTCCCTGCGGACCGCGTTCGACGGCAACGGGCTTGGCGACTTGATCGAAGTCACCAGCGCGGGAGTGGCGGCCATTCCCGGGGCACCCATGTGCCCGGAGGCGGCCGAGCTTTTGGACGCCCCGACGCCGCCGGGCGCGTCGCCCCACGCCAGCCGTCGGCTCACCGCGGAGCTGGTCACGGGCGCCGACTTGGTGCTCACGGCTGATCGCGGGCACCTGGGCGCGGCTGGTGCGCTGGCTCCGGGGCGCCGGGCTCGGCTCTACACGCTGCGCCAGGCCGCAACCCTGCTGGAGTGGGTGATCGGCGGCTCCGGAGTGCTCGACATCGCCCGCCTACGTGCCGCCGGCGGCGCCCCGGACCTGGACCCGCTGGATCCACTGGTGCAGGTGCCGGCGTTGCCGGAGTCGCTCGACGACCGGCTCGCGTGGCTGCTGGACGAGTTGGACGCCGCCCGCGGCACCGCGCCGGTGGGCGGGCCCACGTTCAGGCGGCCGCTGGCCCCGGCCGGCGGGGCCCCGGGTGGTGGGTCACGGGAGCCGCTGCCCTGGGACGCCGACGATGTCGGCGACCCGCACGAGCTGGGCTTCGAGTACCACCCGGATTCCGTCGGTCTGATCGTCGCCGCTGCGCAATCCATCGGGCGCGCCTTCGCGACCGTCCTCAGGTGACGTACAGTTTGGCTGCATACCTGTCGGAGTCCGCCGGTCCCAGGCTCGAAGCGCGTGGGAGCTCCGATCAGCTGACGTCGAGGGGCTCGCCACGTGGATCTGCGCGACTACATCCGTATTCTTCGCAAGCGCTGGCTGCCCATCGCGCTGATCACGGCGATCGGCGTGGCGCTGGCGGCGGGGTACAGCCTGCTGAGCCCGAAGGTCTACTCGGCCACGACGCAGAACTTCGTCTCCATCGGCCAGACCACCAGCAGCAACTCCAACGCCGCCGTCTACAGCGGTGCGGCGTTCACGCTCCAGCGGGTGAAGAGCTACGTGGATGTTGTGACCTCGCCGCAGGTGCTGGCACCCGTGATCGCCCAGACCGGCGTCGACCTGACGGTGCCGCAGCTGGCCTCCATGGTGTCAGCGGTCAACCCCCCGCAGACCGTGCTCATCAACGTCACGGTCAAGGACAACAGCCCGGCACGCGCGGTGGAGTTGGCGAACGCCGTCTCGGTGTCGTTCGCTAACCAGGTGGCGGTGCTCGAGACGCCGCCGGGTGCCACCGAGTCACCGGTCAAGATGACCATCACCAGCCCCGCGACCGGCGCCGGCCTGGTGTCGCCCAACACCAAGATCAATGTGGCGCTGGGCCTGATCCTCGGCCTCGGCGTCGGGATCGCCTACGCGATCCTGCGCGAGCAGCTGGACACCTCCATCAAGAGCGAGTCCGACCTGGCCCAGCTGACCGGCAGCACCAACCTCGGGCTGGTCAGCTTCGACACCGAGGCGCAGACCTCGCCGCTGGTGGCGCTCAACCAGACCTCCGTGCGCGCCGAGGGCTTCCGGACGGTCCGCACCAACCTGCAGTACGTCGATGTAGACGAGCCGCCGAAGGCCGTGGTCATCACCTCGGCCCTGCCGTCGGAGGGCAAGACCACCAGCGCCTGCAACCTGGCGATCACGCTCGCCCAAGCGGGCCGCAAGGTCTGCCTGGTGGAGGCGGACCTGCGCAAACCGAAGGTGGCCGAGTACCTGGGCATCGCCGGCTCGGTGGGCCTCGTGGACGTGCTGTCCGGACAGATTCCGCTGGCTGACGGGATCGTGTCGTGGCGGCGCGGCCTGCTGTCCGTCATCCCGTCGGGCCCGACGCCCCCCAACCCGTCGGAGATGCTGGGCTCCCGGCAGATGAGCCACCTGCTGGACGAGCTGCGCGGCACCTTCGACATCATCATCATCGACGCCCCGCCGCTGCTGCCGGTCACGGACGCAGCGGTGCTGGCCCGCAACGCCGACGGCGCGATCATGGTCACCCGCTTCGGCCGCACCACCCGGGACCAGGTCCGCAAGGCCGCGCTGGTGCTCGACAACGTGGGCGCCCGGCTGCTGGGAACCGTCCTGAACTTCGTGCCGACCCGGGGCGGCAGCTACGGGTACGGCTACGGCTATGGGTATGGCTACGGGTATGGCTACGGATACGGCTATGGATACGGACACGACAAGTCCGACAAGAAGGGCCGCCGGGGCAAGCGCAACGCCGCGAAGTCAGACGCGGTGGCCACGACCGAAACGGCCGAGCTCGAGTCCCAGGCGTCGGAAGCTCAGGCCACGGCTGACCACGGGGTCAGCCGATAACGAGTCGGAAGCCTCCGATAACCTGAAGTTACGTACGCGGTACCCATCTAGCAGCAACTCTGCTAGCGTCACTCGTAGGAGCAGTCCCACACCGACTGTTACGACATCAATACAGCCTCATAAGCCACATTAGAAAGCGAGATCAAGGCAATGCGTCGATCAATTGCACTCGGGACGGCAGCGGGGGCGGCCCTGGTCATTGGGCTCGCCGCGCCCGCGCTCGCGGTCTACCCACCGGACCCCTCCATCAACGGCGGCAGCAGCACCAACGTTACTCCGCCAGGTGGCGGCACCGTCGACTTCACTTTCGGCAACGTCGTCCCGTTCACCCCGGGCTCGACGGTGCAGATCACCTCGACCTGCACCAACAACGGCGCGACCTTCGCGGGGCCGTCCGCGACGGCGACTGCCGGCGCCAACGGCGTGGTGAAGGTTTCGCTGACATTCACCCAGGCCGGCACCTGCACCGTCACGGCCACTGGTCCGGGTAACGTTCCCGGCGGCATCGTCACCGGCACCGCGACCATCACCGTTCCCAGCAGCGGTGGTGGCGGTGGCGGTGGCGGCGGCGGCGGTGGCGGCGGCACCGGTGGGGGTGGCACCTCCGGCGGCGGCGGGACCTCCGGCGGCGGCACCACCGGCGGCGGCACCACCGGCGGCGGGACGTCGACCGGCACTACGTCCGGCAGCAGCACCAGCGGCGGCCTCGCCACCACCGGTGGCAATAACACCCTGCTGATCGCCGCTCTCGGTGGCGGCCTGCTGCTCGCCGGTGTCGGCGCAGTCGTGGTCGCACGGCGGCGCGAGGGACGCAGCGACGCCTGACCTGCCAACACGCACGACTGTGGGCCGCCGACCTCCGGGTCGGCGGCCCACAGTCGTTGGGAGCTGGTTGGAGGGTTCCAGGGAAGCGTCACCTGACCTTGGGGATATCGGCACTCCCGCGCCGTCTCGCCGCGTAGGCTGACCCTCAGATGCGGCGATTCGTCGCCAGTCACTTAGTTTCGAGGGGACTCATCGTGCGCGAACGTAGGTTGGGCCTCGCAGCTCTAGCTGCGCTGATCGTTCTGGATCTGGTGCTCATCGTCATGGCGCTGAACTCCGGCTCCAGCGGATCGGCCACGAAGGTGGCGGCCGACGTGACGCGCACTTCGGTGGTCTCGGGCGGCAGCGCGGCCGCCTCGGCGGCCGGCGGCTCGCCGTCCGCCGGCGCAACCTCGGGCGCGGGGACGGACGCAGCTGCTCCGCAGGCCCTGCAGACCGTGCTGAACGCCGATGGCTCACTGTTCTCGGTCAAACCGGGCGTCTGCGGATTCGGCGGCGCGGCGGCCTCGCTGCAGAACCCGACGACCAGCACCACCAACGACGTCGCGCTTCCCGTCCAGGTGGTGTCCGCGGTGGACACGTTGGGTAACGGGACCGACTACGTGGTGGGCTCCGCCCCGGAGTGCGCCGACATCCAGTTCTACGCCAAGGAGGGCGAGGGCTGGGGAAGCGGACTCCCCCTGGCCGAGATCTTCGCGTTGGTACCGAAGGACAACGGGCTCGTCATCACCCCGGAATGGGGCGTGAAGGCGTCACCCTGTCCGGCCATCTCGTTGGCCGCGGGCGACCCCGGCAAGGCCTTCGTCCTCTGCCGCGAGGGCAGCGTCATGCAGGTGACGTCCGACGGCTTCAACGGCACCGGTCGTCTGGCTGGCGGGCGGGCGCTGGCCGCCGCGGCGGGCAACATCCTCTTCGCCGCCGCCCAGGCCGATGGCTGCAACGGCCTGGCCGTGTCCACCTCCCTCAACTCCGGGGCAAGCTGGCAGCAGCTGAGCTGCATCGCCGGGGCCGCGAGCGACGGTTCGGTCGGCATAGCCCTGCGCGACCGCAGCGTGGCCGTCGTCGATGCAACCGGGAAGATCTATCGCAGCTCCGACAACGGCGTCACCTTCATCACGTCCTAGGCCATGCGCACAGCAGTCCGAGGCCTCGGCGAGGTCCTGATCACGCTCGGTGTGATCCTGCTGCTCTTCGTCGCCTACACCATCTGGTGGACCACCTTCCTTTCCCATCGGGCTGCCGCCGCCGAGGCCGACGGGCTGCGCAGTTCCTGGTCAGCCTCGCCCAGCCCGACCGCTTCCGGGTCCGCGCCCGCCTCGTCAGCTGCGCCGACCGCGGCCGCCACGCCCGCGCCGGAACCGACCCCGGCGATCGGGGACGCATTCGCCCTCATGACGATTCCGCGACTCGGCAACAACATGAAGTCGACGCCGGTCCTGCAGGGCGTTTCCCTGACCGAGCTCGCCAAAGGCGTCGGCCACTACCCCGACTCGGCGATGCCAGGGCAGACCGGCAACTTCGCCGTCGCCGCCCATCGGATCACCTACGGCGAGCCGTTGCGCCACATCGACGAGCTACAGGCGGGGGACAACGTGTATGTGGAGACGGCCACCGGCTGGTACACCTACCGGCTGTTCAAGACGCAGCTCGTGCTCCCCGACGAGGTGTGGACGGTAGCCCCCAAGCCGTTCCCGGACGACCCGTCGTTCCCCACCAAGCTGGTGACACTCACCACCTGCGACCCCGAGTACGGCAACAGCCACCGCTGGATCTGGTGGGGCGAGCTCGTCACAGCGCAGGCCAAGCCGGGACCGGCCCCACAACTGAAGGTGAGCGGCTGATGTACGGCTGGCTCTGGCGGAACCTGCCCGGCGGCACCGCCGCCAAAACGGCCCAGGCCGTCGTCGCCGTGCTCGCGGTGCTCACGCTGCTGTTCCTGGTGGTCTTCCCCTGGGCCTCCCAGCACGTCCCCTTCCTGCAGGTGACGGTCGAGCAGCCGGGCAGCTCGGCATCGCCGGCGCCCGCCTCACCGTCCGGCTAGCGGCAGACTTTGCCGTCCGGGGGCACCACGCCGTCGACGAGGAAGTCATCGACGGTGGTGTCGATGCAGGTGGACCCGTTGTTGTAGGCAGTGTGGCCGTCACCGTCCTGCCACGTCAGCAGCACTCCGCTGGCCAACTCGTCGGCCAGCGCCTGCGCCCAGGGGTAGGGCGTTGCGGGGTCGTACTGGGTCCCCACGACCAAGATCGGCGGGGCTCCCTCGGCGCGCACGGCCGCTGGCGTGTCGGTGGCTGGCAGCGGCCAGTAGCTACAGGGCAGGTTGCCGTATGCCAGGAAGGCCCCGAACGCCGGCGCCTCCTGCCCCCAGGTCGCGGCCAGCTGCTGGGTCTGCTGCAGGTCCGGGCGGTCCGGGCGGTCCACGCAGTTGACCGCGTACAGCGCATCGGTGCCGTTGTTGGCATAGGTGCCGTCGGCGGACCGTTCGTTGAACGTGTCGACGATCTCGAGCATGGGCGCACCATCGCCCTTGAGGGCGGCGGTGATCGCGCGGGTCAGCAACGGCCAGCCCATCGACGGCTGGTAGAGGGGGTAGATCAGGGCCGACAGCGCGAGTGCCTGCGTCAGCGGCCGCTGGGGGTCCGAGGTGGGCAGCGGCTGGGCATCGATCGCTGCGAGCAGGTCGAGCAGCCTCTGCTTGGCCACCGCGGGATCGGAGCCCAGAGGACACGACGACTGCTGGGTGGTGCAGTCGTCCAGGTAGCGCTGCAGGGCGACCTCGAAGGCCAGCGCCTGCCCGTGGCTGAGCTCGGTGTTGCTCAGCGCCGGGTCGATCGCGCCGTCCAACACGAAACGGCCGACGCGGCCGACGAACTCGTCCGCATACAGCGCGCCCAGGTAGGTGCCGTAGCTGAACCCGAGGTAGTTGAGCTGCGGCTGGTCCAGGGCGGCACGCAGGATGTCCATGTCCTTGACCACCGACGTGGATCCGATGTTGGCCGCGAGCGTGGCGTCGGCCGCCTGGCAGCGCGCCCCGAGGTCCCTGGACTCGCTATCGATCGCCGCGGTCTCGGCCGGGGTGTCCGGGGAGCCGTCCGTTGCCAGGAACTGGTCGAGCTGGGCGCCCGTCAGGCACTTCAGCGGGTCGCTGGCACCGACGCCCCGGGGGTCGAAGCCGACGATGTCGTAGGCCTTGAGCAGATCGGGGGTGAGAACCCGGTCCGCGGCTTGGGCGTACTCCACCCCCGAGCCACCTGGCCCGCCGGGGTTGACCACCAGCGTGCCGTTGCGGCCGTTGCCGGTGGACGGCACCTTGAGCACCGCGAGCTGAACCGTGCCGGCAGTCGGGTTCGCATAGTCCATCGGCACCGTGAGCTTGGCGCACTGGTTGTCACCGCATTGGCGCCACTGCAGTTGCTGGTCGTAGAACTGCTGCAGCGCAGCCTCCGGCGCGTTGCGGGAGTCCGGGGTGCGGAAGCTCCCGGTCGCTGGGCCGCCCACCGAGAGACCGCAGCCGGCGACCGTCACCAGCAGGGCCGTCAGCGTGAGCGGCAGCGCACCGATCCTCACTGGCCATCGAAGGCGTCGGAGGCCGCCGACAGCCCGGCGGCATAGGCCTCGAGCTCCTGGGTGGCGATCGCCAGGCTCTGGGTGGCGCCGCCGCGCGGATCGGGGGCCGCCAGCAGCGTCGCGGTGGCGTTGATCAGGTGGTCGTAGGACTCGATTCCCCCGACGAGCACCCTGCGCAGCGTCTCCGCAGCCTCGGCGGCCTGCGGCGCACGCATCACATCGATGCTGGCCAGGGCCTCCAGCCGCTCCACCACGCCATGCAGCCGCGGCTGCACGGCGTGCAGCGTCTGGCGCAATGAGAGGCCGGCTTCGGGGAGCAGATGATCCACCGCCGGGATCATGGCGATGAGGCGCGCCTCGCAGTTGTAGATCTCCTGCGCCTCCTCCGCGCCCACGCACCCAGGCGGGAGCAGCGGCGGCGGCACGGGTGGCAGCTCGACCTGGACCGGCTGCGGACCGGCCTTCAAGCGGGCCCTGGCCCGCGCGCCGATCAGGCCGGACACGGCCGCGGCCACGAACCACAGCCCCGCGCCGGGCGGCACGACGTTCGGGTTGTCCGCAACCGCCGCCCCGACCAGGTCGACGGCGCCCAACCCGGCGGATCCCGCCGCCACGTAGAAGCCGGTCGTCGCCCTGGCGTGCAGCCGCCGCAGCAGGTTGGTGTGGCGCTGGTTCGCCACCAGCTGCGCCTGCTCCGCCTGGGCGCGACGGACGAGCGCGGCCTGCCGCTGAGCGCGGGCCATCAGCACGGGATCGTTGCGACGCTGCCGTTCCAGGCGAGCGTCCTCAACCCGGTCCCGGCTCCAGTTCATGGCGCGGATCACCATGTCCGACCACTGCTGCTGATTGCCCATGGCACTACGGTACGCGGCGGCTCCGACGAATCCCAGAGCCGATTCCGGCCGTCCGCCCAGGGCCTAAGTCGTTAGCCGCGGCGCTGGGTGCTCGGGCGTTGCAGGGCAAGCGTGAGCTCGGCCAGCACCAGGTCCTCGCTGCCGTCGGCTGCAACGGCTCGACGGGCCTGAGCGATAGCATCCAGGCGCTCGAGCACCCCCGGGCCGTCCGTCGCCGCGGCCAGCTGCTCGACCTCGGCCCGGGCCTCCTCGTTGATCAGCGGTACCGCCCCGCCGACCGCCACCGACAGCACGTCGCGGTAGAGACCCTGCAGGTCCACCAGGACCCGGTCCAGCTCGTCGCGGACCAGTCGCCGCCGGCGGTTGCGCTGATCGCGCTCAAGCTCCTTCAACGCCGCGCCGGCGCGGCCGCGGGCGCTGCCGGCACCGGTCGCGCCGTCGCCGTAGGCGCGCAGCAGTTCCGCCTCCTCGGCAGCGTCCAGCGGATCGGCGATGGCCTCCGCGCGCGACCGCGCGGCGGCCACCAGGTCCCCTGCGGCGGCCAGGCAGGCCGCCACCGACCCCAGGCGCTGCGGCAGGTGCAGCACGACCTGATGCTGGCGGCGGGCGTCGGCATCCAGGACGAGCGCCCGGGCCCGCCCGATGTGGCCCTGCGAGGACCGAGCCGCATAGGCCGCCAGCGCGGGATCGGCGCCGAGGGAGTCCCGCAGGAAGCGGGCGACCTCGTCGATCGGCGGCGTGCGCAGGCGCACCACCCGGCAGCGGGATCGGATCGTCGGCAGCACATCGTCGGCGCTGGGCGCGCACAGGATCCAGACGCCATGGTCGGGAGGTTCCTCCAGGGACTTCAGCAGCGCGTTGTCCGCGTGCTCGTTGAGCCGGTCGGCATCCTCGATCACGACCACGTTCCAGTCGCTGCGCCCCGGCATGACCGCGATCCGCGACACCAGCGCACGGGTCTGGTCGACGCCCATGATCACTCCCGCGGGCTTCACCACAGCAACGTCGCTGTGCCGGCCGGCGGCCACGCTGGCACAGGAGTCGCAGGCGCCGCAGCCGCCGCTGGGGCACACCAGCGCGGTGGCGAAGGCCTCCGCCGCCACCGAGCGCCCCGATCCAGGCGGACCGGTGACGAGCCAGGCATGGGTCATGGCGCGGTTGTCCGGCGCCCCGGCGACCGCCCGGCGGAACTCCGCGATGACCGGCTCCTGGCCCACGACGCGGTCCCAGACGCTCATGGGGACGCCACCCCTGCCATCGCCGCCAGCGAGTCAGCCACCACCGCCGGTAGCGGTCTGGCGGCGTCGACGACCACGTAGCGAGACGGCGCCTGCGCGGCCAGTGACAGCAAGCCCGCACGCACCGCGCGGTGGAAGTCCAGCCCCTGGGCCTCCATCCTGTTGCCGTCCCGGGCCCGTTCCAGCCCTACCTGCGGGTCGAGGTCCAGCACGATGGTCAGATCCGGCTCGACGCCGTCGCAGGCCCACCTGCTCAGCCCGCGCACCTCGTCCACGTCCAGCCCGCGGGCGAAGCCCTGGTAGGCCAGCGAGGAGTCCACGAACCGGTCGCTCAACACCAGCGCGCCGCGGGCGATAGCCGGGCGGATCACCTTGGCCACGTGATCCGCCCGCGCGGCTGCGAACAGCAGCGCCTCACAGCGATCGGCCATTGGGGCGTCGGCCGGGGCCAGCAGGACGCCTCGGATGGCCTCGGCGGTCGGGGTCCCCCCCGGCTCACGAGTCGTCACCACCTCCCGCCCGGCCGCCAGGAAATCCTCGGCCACCGCGGCGATGACGGTGGACTTGCCCGCGCCCTCGCCGCCCTCGAACACCACGAAGGCCCCGCCACCGCCTCGGTTCCCAGACACGGGGGCGACCGGCACGGCTACTCCGATCCGACCGCGGCGGGGACGCGGGGCGCAGCGGCCTTCTTCGCAGCGGCCTTCTTGGCGGGGGCCTTCTTCGCGGGTGCCTTCTTCGCGGGTGCCTTCTTCGCCGCCGCCTTGGCCGCGGTCTTCTTGGCGGGAGCCTTCTTGGCCGCCGCCTTCTTAGCGGGCGCCTTCTTGGCCGCAGCCTTCTTGGCAGCCCGCTTCTTGGGCGGACCGGCGGCGCGGCGGTCGGCCAGCAGCTCGGCCGCACGCTCCAAGGTCAGGGTGTCCGGCTGGTCTGCCGAGCGCAGCGACGCGTTGGTCTCGCCGTCGGTGACATACGGCCCGAAGCGACCGTTCTTGAGCAGGATCTGCGCCCCCGTCGCCGGATCCTCGCCGACCGGGATACCCGGATCCGCCGCCCGGCGACCCCGCGTCTTCGGCTGCGCGAACAGCGCCAGCGCCCCGTCGAGGTCGATGCTGAAGATCGACTCCTCGTCCGGCAGGGAGCGGGAGTCCGAGCCGTGCAGCAGGTAGGGGCCATAGCGGCCGTTCTGGGCCGTGATCGGCTCACCGTCCGCAGGGTGCGCGCCCACGGTGCGCGGCAGCTCCAGCAGCGGCAGGGCCTGTTCCAGCGTGATGCCGTCCACGGTCATGTCCTTGAACAGGCTGGCGGTGCGGGGCTTCGGCCGCTTGCGCGGGCCGAGCTCGGCCTCCTCCTCGGTCAGCACCTCGGTGATGAAAGGCCCGTAGCGACCCACCTTGGCCACGATGCGGCGCCCGCTGTCCGGCGCGATCCCCACCTCGCGCTCAGTCGGGGTGGCCTCCAGCTCGGCCACCTTGGCGGCGGTGAGCTCGTCGGGGGCCAACTCGGGCGGCACGTTGAACCGCCGGCCGCCAGAGTCCAGATAGGGCCCGTACTTGCCGACCCGCAGCACCGCATCCGTGCCGGCGATCGGGAAGGCGGCGTTCTCGCGGGCGTCGATGTCGCCGTGGCCGCTGATCATCGGGTGCAGCCCGACGAAGTCCTCGCCGCCCGAGTAGAACCGGCGCAGCACCCCCACCCGCTGGCTCTCGCCGCCGGCGACGAGGTCGAGGACCTCCTCCATGCGGGCGGTGAACTCATAGTCCACGAGCTCGCCGAAGTGGTCCTCGAGCAACCGCACGACCGCGAAGCTGAGCCACGTAGGGATGAGCGCCGAACCGCGCTTGAAGGTGTAGCCGCGGTCCTGGATGGTCTGGATCACCGACGCGTAGGTGGACGGCCGGCCGATGCCGCGCTCTTCGAGCTCCTTCACCAAGCTGGCCTCGGTGAACCGGGCCGGCGGGCGTGTCTCGTGGCCGACCGCTGCGATGTCACGCGCGGTGACCTCGTCGCCCTTGGCGAGGGCCGGCAGGTGCCCGGACTCCCGACTGCCCCCGGCCGCCGGCCCCTCGTCGTCGGTGCCTTCCACATAGGCGGCCAGGAAGCCCCGGAACAGCACGACCGTGCCGGACGCCGTGAACTCGCACACCCTGCCGTCACCGGCGGCCGCCGAGATGCGAACGGTGGTGGTGGCCACCCGCGCATCGGCCATCTGCGAGGCGACCGTGCGCTTCCAGATCAGGTCGTAGAGGGCGAAGTCGTCGCCGCGGAGCTCCCCGGCCAGGTCCGTCGGCGTGCGGAAGTGGTCGCCGGCGGGGCGGATGGCCTCGTGCGCCTCCTGCGCGTTCTTGGCCTTGCCCTTGTAGCGCCGCGGAGCGGACGCCACATGGTCCGCGCCGTACAGCTCGCCCGCCTGCCTGCGCGCTGCCGCGATAGCCGTGTCCGACAGCGTCACCGAGTCGGTGCGCATATAGGTGATGTAGCCGCGCTCATAGAGCCCCTGCGCCACGCGCATGGTGCGCTGGGCGCCCCACCGCAGCTTCCGCGAGGCCTCCTGCTGCAGCGTGGACGTGGTGAACGGTGCCGAGGGAGAGCGCTTGGACGGCTTCTCGACCACATCCTCCACCCGCATGGGCTGTCCCGTGAGCGCGTCGGCCAGCCCGTTCGCCGCATGGGCGTCGAGGCGAACGACGTCGGCGCCCCTGAGCGCGCCATCGCGGTCGAAGTCCTTGCCGGTGGCCACGCGGACGCCGTCGATGGCCGAGAGCGAGGCTCCGAACGGACCCGGCAGCAGCTCCGCATCCAGTCCCCAGTACTCCGCGGCCGTGAAGGCGATCCGCTCCCGCTCGCGCTGCACCAGCAGCCGCACCGCCACCGACTGCACGCGCCCCGCCGACAGCAGCGGCCGGATCTTGCGCCAGAGCACCGGTGAGACCTCGTAGCCGTACAGGCGGTCGATGATGCGTCGGGTCTCCTGCGCGTCAACGAGGTCGGTGTCAAGCTCGCGGGTATGTCCCGCCGCGAACTTGATGGCCTCCGGGGTGATCTCGTTGAACACCATGCGGCGCACCGGGACCTTGGGCTTGAGCAGCTCCAGCAGATGCCAGGCGATGGCCTCGCCCTCACGGTCCTCATCGGTGGCGAGCAGGAGCTCGTCAGCCCCCTTGAGGTGCTTGCGCAGGTCGGCGACCTTCGAGCGCTTGTCCGGCGCCACCACATAGATGGGCGTGAAGTCGTCCTCCACGTTGACGCCCAGACGCCCCCAGGGCTGGTCGCGGTACTCCGCAGGCACCTGCGCGCTGCCGTTGGGCAGGTCCCGGACATGGCCGACGCTGGCCTCCACCCGGAACCCGGGGCCCAAGTAGCGCTGAATCGTCTTGGCCTTGGCCGGGGACTCGACGATCACCAACCGGAACCCGCCCGCTGAGGACACTGCGCACACTCCTTCGGTCGTGGTCGGTCAGCGGCATCATCGTCCCTGCCATGGGGCGAGGACTTCCCGCGGGGGGTCACTGTCGCGCCGGACCGGGCCCGCCGTCAAGCGCGGCGAACCCCGCACCGAGCAGATCACGGACCCCCGACAACCATGACACGAGCACGTCGGCGGCCTCCCATCCGGTGTCGTCGGCGCAAGCCGGCAGCAGCTCGGCCAGCGTGATCGTCCGGCCCACCCGAGCGTCGCGGTCGGCCGTCACGCGCGCGAACAGCCAAGACAGCGCAGGGTCCAGCGGCTGCGGGCCACGCCAGCTCGACGCCATGGACAGCAGCAGCGCGTCCGCGGCTGCCGCGTGGCCACCGACGTCGACCGCCGTGAGCACTGCGTCGTCGGCCAGCCGTAGCCCCCGGCCGAGCAGATCGGCCGCGCCCGGCAGGGCTTGCCGGCGGTCGAGTTCGGCGCGCACCTGGGCACCTGTCGGCAGCACCCGGGCGGACCTGACGTCCTCGGCCCAGATTCCCCCCGGGGGCTCGTCCGCGGCGCCCGCCGACGTCACCCCCAGCACCCAGCCGAAGCCGATCGCGGCGGCCCCCATGGCTTCCAGATGGTGCTCCCAGCGCAGCCGCAGTTCGGCATCGCGGCCCTGCCCGGAGTCGAGCAACCACAGGTCCACGTACTGCTCCGGCGTCACCTGCTCGCGCAGAGCCGCCCAGAAGCGCTGCCAGCTGCCAGCCTCGGCCCAGCCGAGCACCCGCGTGGCCCAGTCGCCGTCGTCGGGCACCAGCCAGGACGTCAGCAGCACGACGGTCCCGCTCGGGCGCAGGATCCGGGCGATGTCGGCCAGCAGCCGCGCCGTGAGCGTGTCCGCCGGGGCCGGGGAGTCGCGGTAGACGTGGCGCGCCTCGGGTGCCATCACAAACGGCGGGTCGGACACCACAAGATCGAACTCGTCCGGCGCGAAAGGGCCCGCAAGGTCGGCCAGCACGAGTTCGGGCACCGGCCGGTCGTTGAGCGCGCACGTCAGCGCCGTGCACCACAGTGCCCGGGGACTGATGTCGCTGGCCACCACCCGGTCGGCGTGGTAGCCCAGCAGCAGCGCCTGGACGCCGCTGCCGCAGCCGAGGTCGAGCGCCGCGGCCACCGGCTCGCGGGGCGTGATCGTCGCCAGCGACTCGGAGGCACCGCCCACCCCCATGACGTGCTGGGGCGCCAGCGGGCCGCTGGTGGGACGCCGATCCGATACCACCCATAGCGATTCCGGCACACCGAGGTCGCGGCGCAGCGCCGTCGGCGGGGTCCAAGTTTGGACGTCGAACGCGCGCGGGTCGGGAGCCCCGGCGAGGGGTAGCTCCCCCACCATCCGGGCGAGCTCGTCCAGGCCCAGCGCGCCTTCGGTGTGGCTCACGACTCCATCCCTACCACCTGCTCCTCGCGCCCGCGGGCTGCGGGTCAGCGCGCAGGGACGCGCGAAGCGGCGGTGTCGCCCGGGCTCAGGACCAGGGCGACACCGCCGCTTCGGAGGTGGCTGAAGTCAGCCTCAGGCGTTAACGGTCTCCTCGATCGGCGCATCCGCCGCCGAGGTCCGCCGCTTGGACACGACAACCGCGCCGATGACGATGAGCGCCGCCAGGATCGCGATGCCGTAGCGCAGCGCCCCGTTGGCCGACTCGCCGATCGAGAGCGCCACAACCGCCGGGGCGATCAGCAGCGCGACCAGGTTCATAACCTTGATCAGCGGGTTGATCGCCGGGCCGGCGGTGTCCTTGAACGGGTCGCCGACCGTGTCGCCGACCACCGTGGCGGTGTGGGCCTCAGAGCCCTTGCCGCCGAAGTGCCCGTCCTCGACGTACTTCTTCGCGTTGTCCCAGGCGCCACCCGAGTTGGACAGGAACACCGCCATCAGCACGCCGGTGGCGATGGTGCCGGCCAGGTAGGAGCCCAGCGCGCCGACGCCCAGGCCGAAGCCCACAGCGATCGGCGTGAGGATCGCCAGCAGACCGGGCGTCGCCAGCTCGCGCAGCGAGTCGCGGGTGCAGATGTCCACCACGCGGCCGTACTCGGGGCGGTCGGTGCCCTCCATGATGCCCGGCTTCTCCTTGAACTGGCGGCGCACCTCGAAGATGATCGCGCCGGCGGCCCGGGTCACGGCGTTGATCGCCAGGCCGGAGAACATGAACACCACAGCGGCCCCGATGATCAGGCCCACCAGGTTGCGCGGGTTGGACACGTCGAGCACGCCCAGGTACTGCCCGCTGCCCTGCAGGAAGGTGAACAGCGCCGAACCTGCCGCCTGGGTGGTGTCGATCGCCTCCGCCGACGCGGCCTTGACCGCATCCTGGAACGAGCCGAACAACGCCGTCGCGGCCAGCACAGCGGTCGCGATGGCGATGCCCTTGGTGATCGCCTTCGTGGTGTTGCCCACGGCGTCGAGGCTGGTGAGGATCTTGGCGCCCTCGCTGCCGTGCTCGAAGTCCCCGGACATCTCGGCGATGCCCTGGGCGTTGTCCGACACTGGGCCGAAGGTGTCCATGGCCACGATCACGCCCACCGTGGTGAGCAGGCCGGTTCCGGCGAGCGCCACGGCGAACAGCGACAGCGTCACCGAGCCGGCACCGAGCAGGAACGCCCCGTAGACCGCCGCGGCGATGAGCAGCGCGGAGTACACCGCCGACTCCAGACCGAGCGAGATGCCCGACAGAATCACCGTCGCGGGACCGGTCAGCGACGTGCGCGCGACCTCGTCCACCGGGGGCCTGTTGGTCTCGGTGAAGTAGCCGGTCAACTGCTGGATCGCAGCTGCCAACAGGATGCCGATGATCACGGCGCCGATAGCCAGCACGCGGGGGTTGAACGCGTCCACCTCGCCCACGATGCCCAGGCCCTCGACTGCCACACCCTTGAAGTCCACCAGCCGGGCGGGCAGGAACACCCACGTGGCGATGCCCACCAGCACCGCCGACGCGACCGCCGAGATGAAGAAGCCACGGTTGATCGCCTGCATGCCGGAACGGTCCGACGGCCGCGGCGACACCGCGAGGATGCCGATGACGGCGGTGATGACACCGATCGCGGGGACGACCAGCGGGTACACCAAGCCGAGCTCGCCGAAGGCGGCCTTGCCCAGGATGAGCGCGGCGACCAGCGTCACCGCGTAGGACTCGAACAGGTCCGCGGCCATACCGGCGCAGTCGCCGACGTTGTCGCCCACGTTGTCCGCGATGGTGGCGGCGTTGCGGGGGTCGTCCTCCGGGATGCCCTGCTCGACCTTGCCGACCAGGTCCGCACCCACGTCGGCGGCCTTGGTGAAGATGCCGCCGCCGACTCGCATGAACATCGCCAGCAGCGCGGCGCCGAAGCCGAAGCCCTCCAGCACCTTGGGGGCGTCGCCCTTGTAGGCCAGCACGACGATGGAGGCGCCGAGCAGGCCCAGGCCCACGGTGAACATGCCGGCGACGCCGCCGGTGCGGAACGCGATCCGCATGGCGGGCTGCTCGCCCTCGTCCTTGGCGGCAGCCGCCACGCGGACGTTGGCGCGCACCGCCAGCCACATGCCGACATAGCCGGTGATGGCCGAGAAGACCGCCCCGACGACGAAGAAGATCGAGCGGCCGATCCGCTCCCCGGTGTTGTCCGCCGGCAGCAGGAACAGCACGAAGAAGACGATGACCGCGAAGATCGACAGCGTCTTGAACTGCCGGGCCAGGTACGCCGCGGCGCCCTCCTGGACGGCGCGCGCGATGTCCTTCATACTTTCGGTGCCTTCACTTGCGGCGAGCACCGACCGGACCAACCATCCCGCGACGGCGAGCGCCGCGAGCGCGATGATCGCCACGACGATCACCACCGTGTAGTTGGTACCGGAGACGGTGACTTCAGCCGCGGCAGCCAGACTGCCAATCGACATGAACTCTCCCAATCATCAGGAACGTGCTGTGGGGACGACGCCGCGACGGCGCCCGGACCCCGCTTGGACGCGCGGAAGTCTAGGCCTCAGTAAACCGTCGCTTACCGTCGCCCCCGTCGCGCAACACGCCGCCTGCGTGGGACTTCGGTCAGGCGTCCGCCACCGGACCGGGCCAAGCCAGCCGAAGGCCGTTGGCGCCGGCCTCGAACTCCGGCACGATCGCCCGCAGGATCGTCAGGGCCATCTGGCTCTCCGGCTCCGCCACCGCGGGGGCCGCCGACGGACCCACGAGCACCTCCAGCCGCGCGCCCTCGAGGTCGAACACGAGCTCCAGCGGCGCCACTGCGCCGCGGTGCAGGGCGCAGGCCTCGTTGACGGCCAGCTTCACGTCCTCCACCTGCTCGGCCGGGAAGTCGGCCTGCCGCGCCACGGACGCGGCGACCATGCGGGCGGTGCGGAACTGGGCCTCGGTGGGCGGGACGCGGAGGTAGGCGACCTGCATCAGCTGCGCCCGGCCACGACGGCCTCGACCGACGCGCCCACGACCATGGCCTGGTCGATCCCGGTGATCTGGAAGACCTTCGCCACGCGGGGCGAGGTGTAGACGGCCGCCACCTCGCCACCATGCTCGCGAACATGCTTCAGGGCCTTGATCACGACGCCCAGGCCGGTGGAGTCCAGGAAGGTCACCCCCGACAGGTCCAGCACGAGCAGGGACGGCCGCTCGGCGACGTAGGGCGCCAGGAAGTCGTCCAGCTGGGGCGCGGCCAGGGCATCGAGCTCGCCGGCGACGGACACCACCACGGCGTCGGCCAATCGGGAGGAGTCCAACTCCAGGTCCAACGCTGCTCCTCGACCATCGTGATCAGTTCCGGTGGTGCCACTCTGGCACACCGCCGCGGGTTGTGTCGTGGGTCGGGCGCACGATTGTCCCATGACCGCAGGACACCCCATCGCCGTCGCGAATAACGCGATCGAGCAGCTGCGGGTCGGCGCCGCCCACGTCCGCGAGCTGCCCGCACGTCCGGCGGATACCTGCCCGGTGCCGGACTGGCTGGGCCCTGACGTCGCCGCTCGGCTGGCCGCGGCTGGCGTCCTCACGCTGTGGCGGCACCAGGTGTCGGCGCTCGACGCGGTGGCGGCGGGGCAGAACGTGGTGGTCGCCACCGGAACCGGCTCGGGAAAGTCGCTGATCTACCAGGCCGCGGCGGCCGCGATCCTGGGCGCCGATCCGAGGGCGACCGCCATCTACCTGGCCCCCACCAAGGCGCTCGGCCACGACCAGGCCAAGTCGCTGGCGTGGACCGGCCTGCGTATCGGGGTACTCGACGGCGACACCCCGGCCGAGGAGCGCGAATGGATCGCCGCGCACGCGCAGGTCATCATCACCAACCCCGACATGCTCGGGATCTCGATGCTGCCCCGGCATCGCCGCTGGCACCGGGTGCTGGTCAACCTGCGTCTCATCGTGGTGGACGAGTGCCACGTGTACCGAGGGGTGTTCGGGTCGCACACGGCGCTGGTGCTGCGCCGCCTGCGCCGCCTGGCAACGCGGCGGACGTCGCCTTCTGGCGCCTCCGCAGCGCCCGCCGCGCCCCTGGTCATCGCCGCCTCTGCCAGCAGCTCAGCCGACCCCGCCGGGCCAGCCGAGCTGCTGGTGGGAGCGCCGATGGTCGCGGTGACCGAGGACGCCTCACCGCGGGGACGGGTGAGCGTCGTGCTGCGCGCCCCGGAGGCCGTGGGGGCGGGCAGCCGGTCGGAGGTGGCCGGGCTGATGACGGGGCTGCTGCGCGACGGGCGCCGCACCCTGGCGTTCGTCCCCTCGCGGACGGGGGCGGAGCGGGTGGCACTGCAAGTGCGCGAGGCACTCGGCGGCGATGCCCCGGTGCGCGCCTACCGTGCCGGCCTGCTGGCCGAGGAGCGGCGTGAGATCGAGCGGGGGCTCAAGTCTGGGGAGCTGCTGGGCGCGGCGAGCACGAACGCGCTGGAGCTCGGCATGGACATTGCTGGCCTGGACGCCGTGCTGCTGGCGGGGTGGCCGGGTCGGCTGTCGTCCTTCTGGCAGCAGGTGGGCCGCGCTGGCAGGGCCGGTGCCGACGCGGTGGCGGTGCTGGTCGCCGATGACGACCCGCTGGACCACTACTACCTGTCGCGGCCGGAGGCGATCTTCGATGAACCGGCAGAGGTCACGATTCTCGACCCGCAGAACCCTGCTGTGCTCAGGCAGCACCTCCTTGCCGCCGCCGCCGAAGCACCACTCACGCCGACTGATCTGGCGGACTTCGGCGCGGGCGCCACCGTGCTGGTCGATGATCTCGTGGCCGAGGGGGTGCTCCGGCGGCGGCCCAACGGGGTGTTCTGGCCTCATGTGGGGGCTCCCGAGCCGATCACGGACATGCGCGGCATCGGGGGCTCGGCTGTGCGCATCGTCGAGGTCGACACCGGCCGTTTGCTCGGCACGGTAGACGGTTCTGCGGCGCCCGCCACCGTGCACCCGGGCGCCGTCTACGTCCACCAGGGCGAGTACTACCTGATCCGCGAGCTGCTCCTGGACGACAGCGTCGCCTTCGCGGTCGCGACCGGCGACGACGTCACGACGATCGCGCTATCCCGCAGCTCGCTCGACGTCTTGGCGGTGCGGCAGGAGCAGCGGCTGGGTGCCGGGTTGCTGCGCCTCGGCGAGGTGGACATCACCCGACAGGTCTATGCGTTCCAGCGCCGCCGAACCGCTGCCGACGGCGGCGGATCACCCGGCGAGGTGCTCGGCACGCACCCGCTCGAGCTCCCGCCGCAGAACCTGCGCACCGCCGCGGTGTGGTGGTCGCTGCCCGCCGAGCTGCCCGTTGAGCTCGGCGTCATCGACGTGGCCGGTGCGGCGCACGCGGCCGAGCATGCGGCCATCGGGCTGCTTCCGCTCATCGCGACCTGCGATCGCTGGGACATCGGCGGCCTCTCCACCGCGCTGCACCCCAGCACCGGAGAGCCGACCGTGTTCGTGTACGACGGCTACCCCGGCGGCATGGGATTCGCCGCCCGTGGCTACCAGGGCGCGGAGCACTGGCTGGCCGCGACCCGCGACGTGGTAGCCGCGTGCGAGTGCGCCGACGGCTGTCCCCGCTGCGTCCAGAGCCCCAAGTGCGGCAACGGCAACAACCCGCTGGACAAGGGCGGCGCGGTGAAGTTGCTGACCGCCCTGGTCGGTCCGGGTTAGCTGGGCAGATCGCTCCGGGGTGCCGCCCGTCGCTCCCGGGTGCCGGCCGTCGCTCCCGGGTGCCGGCCGTCGCTCGCGGGTGCCGCTAGCGGCCCTCCAGCGGTGGAGGTCCCGCCCGGGCGACCGCAGATACCCGCAGAGTCCGTGCTTCCGGCACGATCGGGGCCACCGGCAGATCGGGCGGCGCCGCGACCTCGACCTGCACGTCGAGGCCGTCCGTGCGGCACTGGGACACGGACACCCGGTGCGCCGCGGCGATCCTGCCCGCCTCCGCGCAGGCCACCGCCTCGCCCGACCACACCTTCGCAGCCGCGGACAGGGCGGCCAGGTCAGCCGCCTGCGATACCCGGACCTGCGTCGCCAGCACGGACTCAACGACCATCACCGTGGCGAAGGCGAAAGCCAGCAGGACCCCGAAGAACACAACGTTGAGCGTCATGGAACCCCGGTCGCAGCCATCGCGAGGCGTCATGGCAGCTCCAGGCTGGTGCGAGCGGTGCGGGTCACCGTCGTGCTCAGGCGGAAGGGCAGCCGCAAGGCGACGGTCACGGTGACCAACGCGTCGCCGCCGTCACGGGCGACGGATGCAGAAGCGCCCGGCAGCGCCTGTTCCCCGCGTGCCGCAGCCCGGCCGGGATCGTCGCCGCGCGCGACTTGGCGCGCCACGGCGCGAGCGACCTCCTGGGCGCGGGCGGTCGTCACAACCACCTGCACGCCAGCGATCAGCGGGGCCAGCAGCGCGGTAAGCGACAGGATCGCGACGGCCAGCTCCATCGTGGCGCTGCCGCGCTCCCGCCGGACTCGGCCCCGGTGGGCGGCGCCGCGCCGACGCCGCCCACCGGACTGTGCAGACATGATCCGTCGATGCCCTAGGACCCGAAGATCCAGGTGAGCGCCTTCTGGACGATGTTGAACAGCAGCTGCTGCACCTCTGGACTCGTGAGGATCTTGACGAGCAGGCCGCCGAAGCCGACGGCGGCGACCGTGCCCACCGCGTACTCGGCGGTGGACATCCCGTGCTCCTGCTGGACCTTGCGGACGAGCTCTGACGACATGTGGGCTTCCTCCCCTTGATGCGTCCGCCGGCTGTCGGCGGGCGAGTGGCAGGTTCCGCCGATCCGGCGGCTCCTGCGGCTGCCGGCTAGCTCCGGCATGCCCTGAGCCTGCGCCGGGACCGGACCGATGGGAACGGGTCGAGCCAAGATGTGGAAAACCCTTGCGCGGCAATGACTTTCACGCCGGATGGTGGGGCGAGGCCGCTAGAGCTGGCCCATGGTCCGCGTCAGCAGGCCCGCCACCAGCGGTACGACGCCGATGAGCAGGAAGGCCGGCAGGAAGCACAGGCCCAGCGGACCGACCGCCTTGACGGCCACCGACTTGGCCATCGCGTCGATCCGGGCCCGGCGCACATCGCGCAGCTCCGCGGCACAGGTGGTGAGGGCGTCGGCCAGGGGCGCGCCCGAGTCCATCGAGCGCACGATCGTGCGGGCGATCGGGGCCGTCGGCGCTTGCGCCGCGAGTTCGTCCCACGCCCGCTCCGGCGCCGCGCCCATGGCCAGCTGCGCAGCCGCCGCCCGCAACAGGTCACCTGCCGGCGCACCGAGCGCCCGGGCGACCTCCGCGGCCGCCCGCTCCAGCGGCGCCCCCGACGCGACGCACGCTGCCAGCATGTCCGCCGCGTCGGCCGCCTGGGCGGCCAGTCGCTCCTCCCGCTGGGCCGCACCCCCATCGTCGAGCGAGCGGAGCAGCCGCACCACGCCCAGGGCGACCACGCCGCCGACCACCGCTCCCATCGCCCCGCCCATCAACGCCCACGCGGCAAGCCCCAGCCCAGCTCCCGCAAGCAGGGCCACCGGGGAGCGCTCAGCGGTCGCCGTGGCCGGGCCCCGGCGACGGTCAAGGCGGTGGCCGGACGTGGCGGGGAGCGCCAGCGCCGCAGCCAAGGCGACCAACACCGCCGCCAGGGTGGTCACAGGTGCCGCTCCACCCCGCGGACCAGACGACGCACCCAGAGCAGTCCTGCGACTTCCAGCAACACGCCAGCGGCCAGGACGGCGAGTCCCGCCGGGGTGCCCACCAGCCAGGCCACCGGAGAGCCGCCGAGGCCGCTGCCGAGCACGAGCCCGACCAGCGGCAGCACCGCCAGCACCCTCGCGGTCGCGCGCGGCCCGGCCATCTGTGAGGCCAGCTCGCGGCGCATCCGCTCCCGCTGCAGCGCCGCCGTGCCCAGCCGGTACGCGGCATCGGCCAGACCCGCCCCGGAGCCCGCCGACACCTGCCAGACGGCGGCCAGCGCCACCAAGGCAGTCAGTTGGAACGCCTCACCGTCACCCCGCAGAGCTGCCGGTATGTCGCCGCCCACCCGGGCGGCCCCCACCGAGCCCGCCATGAAGTCCCGATCCGCACCCGCCCGCATCAGGGCCGTCTCCGGTGGCAACCCCGTCGCGAGCTCGGCGGCGAGGGCCAGCACGACGTCGGCGGCGGCCGCCCGGCGGGCGGTCTGGCGGGCGTTGCGCCGCCAGGTCGATCGCACCCGGTCGGCGATGTCGTCGAACCTCCGACGCCACCAGGGCAACCACCCTGGCGGGCGCAGCCGCACCCGGGCCGACGACGATCCCAGCACGGCGCCGGCGATGACCAGGCCGACAGCCACCGCGACAGTCGCTGCGATCGGGAACCCGGCGGTCATACATCGACCCCAGCGGTCATTCGGCAGCCCCCGGAGGTCATACGTCGACCCCGGCGCCGGCCAGCCGCGAGGACAGCCAGTCGAGGCCGGGTCCGCGCACGACGTCATCGCGCTCGAACGTCAGCGCCGCCACAGCCTCCACCAACAGCCCGTCCGACCGCGGTCGCAGGACGCAGATCTGCCGCACGCATCTGGCACCCTCCGGGTCCCTGCCCACGTGGATCACCGCATCCAGCCCTGCGGCCACCTGCGCATGCAGCGCCTCGCGAGGCAGCCCTGCGGCCAGCGCCAACGCCTCCAGCCGAGCCGGGACATCAGCTGCCGAATTGGCGTGCAGGGTGCCACAGCCCCCTTCATGGCCGGTGTTCAAGGCAGCCAAGAGGTCCACGACCTCCGCCCCTCGGACCTCGCCGACCACCAAGCGGTCTGGGCGCATCCGAAGGGCCTGCCGTACCAACTCCCGCATGGTCACCGCGCCCACTCCCTCCACATTGGCCGGTCGCGACTCCAGCCGGACGACGTGCGGGTGCCGCGGCTCCAGCTCGCTGGAGTCCTCCACGACGAGCAGCCGGTCGTCCTGCGGGACGAGCGACAGCAGCGTGCTCAGCACCGTCGTCTTGCCGGCTCCCGTGCCGCCGCTCACCAGGAAGGCGAGCCGACCGGTGACGATGCGGCGCAGCCATCCCGCCCCCGCCGCCGGAACCGATCCGCGCCGCACGAGCTCGTCCAGCGAAAAGCCCCGCCGGCGCGGCACGCGGATGCTGATGCAGGTACCCCGCGGGGCGATAGGCGGTATCACCGCGTGCAGCCGGGATCCGTCCGGCAGCCGCGCATCCACATAGGGCGACGCGTCGTCGAGGCGCCGTCCCGCGAGCGTCGCCAGGCGCTGGGCCAGGCGCCGCACGCCTGCCTCGTCGGCCAGGGCGACACCGCTGCGCTCCAGCCCGGCGCCGCGATCGACCCAGATCGAACGCGGTCCGTTCACCAGCACGTCCGTCACCTCCACGTCGGCCATCAGTCCCTCCAGCGGTCCCGCGCCTGCGAGTTCCGACCGGAGCTCGGCCACAAGGGCCATCAGCGTGCTGTCACCCAGCACCAGGCCCTCGTCGCGCAGCGCCTCGGCCACCCTGGACGGCGTCGCCGAGGCGCCGGATCGGATCAGCCGCGCGCGGACCCGCTCCAGCAGCGTGGCGTCGACCTGCATCTCAGCCTGCCGCCACGCTCGACCGGGCGACCCCGCGCAACAACCGCAGACAGGTCCCCAGCAACGGCCCGGACCGGCTTCGCCCAGGCGGGAGCCCATCCTCCAGACACCGATCCAGCCGACTCTCCGCCGGCATGTGAGCCACCAGGGGCAGCTCCAAGGCCTCAGCCAGGTCCTCCCCACTGAGCGCGCCGGGCGAGGGCCCCCTCACGACGAGCCCCAACGGCAGCCCCGCCAGGACTCCGCTGGCTAGCATCCTCCGTGCGCCCAGGGCCGCCCGCACGTCCGCCGGGGACACGATGAGCACCTGCGTGCTGCGTGAAAGCACCTCCACGGCCTGCTGCCGCGGGGCTGCTCCCTCCGCGCAGAGCCAACGCCCAAGATCCACGACCACCACGTCGGCGTCGCGCGCGGCGGAGTCCAGCACCGAGCCGACGACGCCGTCCGGCGGCAGCATCGCCGGGGCCGAGGTCCACGTCAGCAGCCGGATGCCCGCCACCAGCGGCAGCCCGGATCGCAGCGACCGCGGCGGGATGCGTCCCACCGCAGCCGACAGGTCATCCCACCCGTTCCCCTCGACCCGATCGACGCCCAGCAGCACGTTCAACCCGAACCCGGCCGGGTCGAGGTCCACCAGATAGACCGCCAGTCCCTCCGCCGCGGCGACCCGCGCCAGCCCGGCCGCCAGCACCGAGGCGCCGGCGCCGCCACGCGCTCCCAGCACCGAGATGATCGGCGCGGCCGCGCCGCTGCTCGTTGCAGCTTCAGCGATGGCCTCGACCAGCCACCGCTCGCCGTCGGGCAGCGTCACCACCGTGTGGGCCCCGATCGCCATCGCTTCCTGCCATACCCGGCCCGGCACCGGTGCCGAGGTGACTGCGACGACCCGTGCCCGCGGTGGCAAACCCATGGCCGCCACCTGCCCGATCGCGGCCGGGTCGAGGACCACCATGTCCGAGAACGACCAGAACGAGGCAGCGGCCAAGGCGTCTGGCACCAGGCGGGTGCGCGCCCCCGCTGCCGCCCCCAGGCGCAACAAGTCGTCGGCCAGCACCTCGTCCGTGGTGATGGCGAGCAACTCCGGTCCGGCCATGGCCCCACCCCCTGCTTTCGCCGTCCCCTGCGACCCCACTCTGGGCGCGCATCCGTCGCGGGACAAGGACTCGTGACCAGCCTGTGGACAACAGGCGCGGCAGGTGGGCCAGAGGCGGCGCGGCATCATCCAGCTACCAGTGCAGAAGCCACATTGGGGGGAGAAAAGGGAGGACCCCCGCTGGGGGGGGTTAGCGGGGGTCCTCTGGCCGAGAGGGGGGGATTCTCGGCTCGGGCCGCTCCGAAGAGCGGCGATGATCATGGTGCCACATTCGTGGGCCATCCGCCAACCCGGGGTGGCGTTCAACTGCCCTACCATCGCCGCATGAACAGCGCGGCGTTCTTCGACCTCGACAAGACGATCCTGGCAAAGTCCAGCTCGCTCGCCTTCGCCAAGCCCCTCTACGACGGCGGCCTCATCGGCCGGTCCGCGGTGCTCAAGAGCGCCTACGCCCAGTTCGTCTTCCTGACCTCGGGCGCCGACCACGATCAGATGGAGCAGATGCGCGCCTACATGCAGGCCCTGTGCGCCGGATGGTCTGTCGAACAGGTGCAGCAGATCGTCGCCGACACCCTCGACAAAGTCGTGGACCCGATCATCTACACCGAGGCGACCGAGTTGATCGCCGAGCACCAGGCGGCTGGCCGGGACGTGATCGTGATCTCGTCGTCGGGCACCGAGATCGTCGAGCCGATCTGCGAGCGCCTCGGCGTGGACCGGGCCGTGGGCACCCAGATGACCGTCGCGGACGGCCACTACACCGGGGAGATCCTTTTCTACGCCTACGGCGAGGGCAAGGCCGAGGCCATGCGCGCGCTGAGCGCCGAATACGGCTACGACCTCGCCCAGTCGTACGCCTACACCGACTCCGCGACCGACCTTCCCATGCTGGAGCTCGTCGGCAACCCTGTGGCGGTCAACCCCGACGCACCCCTGCGCGCCATCGCCGAGGAACGCGGCTGGCCCATCCGCGACTTCGCCACGCCCCAGGCGATGAGGGACCGGCGCAACGCCGAGCGCACCAAGTACGCGGCCGGCGGCGCGGCAGCGGCGGTTGCGCTGGGGGTCGCCTGGTACGCGCGACGCCACCTGAGCCGCTGAGATCCGCGACCGGGCGATCCCCCACCCGCGGGCGATCCCCCACCCCCGGTCGATCCCCCACCCGCAAAGGAAGGGGGCCCATCCAAGGATGGGCCCCCAATAGTCGCCGAAACAGGTGATCAAGCGTGCATTCCAATTGGACTTCTAGAGTCCAGAACCCGTCATCGTGGGCTGGGCGCCGCGTGGGTGCCTGATCGGCGAAACTGTGAAGTTCTTGTGACTCTTTTCTACTCCACCCCAGCCCCTTTGCCAAGCCCTTTGGCGCGAATTCCCACCAGAATCTCGGCCGCCGCCGCAGCACCCATTGCGACCACCTCCGCGAAGTACGTCAGCCACGCCGTTACGCCCTCCGGCGTCCCACCCAAGTATTGGCGTGCCGCCGCCACATAGGCGGGCCGCCCGAGCTTCATGATGCCGACCTCCGGCACGGTGAGCTGGTCGGGATCCAACCCGCGGGCGGCGAGGACCAGCCGCGTGCTCATCCGCGCCAACTGCCCCGAGCCGGTCTGGAAAGGCCGCAGCGCGAGCAGCTCAGCGTGCACCGCCGCGGCCTCGACCACGGCCGGGGCGGAGCTGCCCGAACCCACCACCCGGCCCAGCAGCGACAACCGGGCAGCCGCTTCCTCGGCGGCCGGCGCAGCACCCAGCCGCAAGGAGTCGTTCAACAGCTCACCCGATCGCGGCCGCCCGAGCTCCGCCGCCGGCTCCACGTCGGCGGCCACGACCGCATGCAGCCGTGCCAGGGCCTGCAGCGGCGCGCTCGCCCACACCTCCACCAGCGCCGGCAGCTCGCGGTAGCCGCGCCACACGCCGGCGGCGATCCGCCCCATGGGGGAGTCCTCCCAGACGTCCCCGCTCCACCACCCCTCGATCGCGAAGTCGACACCGTCCACGGCCGCGCTCGCCTGCGCGCCATGGACCCTGCTGGACACGGCCAGGGCAGGGCCGTCACCCCCCAGGTTGCGCGGCCACAGGACGGCATCCACGGCCTTGCGGGACTCACCCACCGCCTCCGCCACGCCGGGCAGGTCGGCCAGCGGGGCGAAGAGGTCCAGCGCGCGTTCCACGCTCCGGAGGCTACCCGTCGGCGCTGCCGGGGTCAGCCGCCGTACTGCTGCATGGGCCGGGCCTGCAACTCGGCCAGCACCGCCGGGTCCTGCGCCTCCAGCCAGCGCTCCAAGTCCAGGTTGCTCACGAACCGCACGTCGGGATGCATCTTCTTGAAGTCGGTGATGAAGCGCGTCAGCGAGGCGGTGAACGACCCGCAGGCCCAGTCGTTGAAGTGGTTGCCGATGAACAGCGGGGCCCGGTTGCCGTTGTACACCGCGTCCGCGGCCCGCAGGTACGACTCCCAGACGGTCTTGTCGATCGCGGCGCAGGTCTCGGGCGTCGCCTCCGGCTGACCGTTGTTCAGGTTGGCCAGGAAGTTGTAGTCCATCGACAACACCGTCGAAGACGTGCCGGCCAGGTTGATGCTCTGCAGCGGGAAGTCCCACAGCGGGTAGTCCGGGACGCGTGTCGGCCAGGTGAGCTTGCCGTGATTTGACGCCTCGTAGGTGTACCCGGCAGCGACCATCGCGGGGTACATCTGGTCCCGCTGACCCTCCAGGCAGGGCGTCCGGCCGCCCTTGATCACCGACGGGTCGAACGGCAGCGCGTCCAGCCCGACGACGTCCGGGTTGTTCTGCGGCCAATTGGTGAGCAGCTGGTTGAACTGGTCGATCTCGGCCGCCCACTGCTCGGTGGACCAGGTGTTGACTCCCGACGGGCCGCAGAAGTGCCCGACGTAGTGAGTGGCGATCTCGTGGCCGGCGCGGTACGCCTCGGTCCAGGTCGTGATCCGCGACGGCACCCACTCCGGGACCGCGAACCCGATGTCGGACTGCCCGGCCGGTCGGTCGGGGGCCTGGTAGGCGTACTTGGCGTCCGTGCGCGGCAGCACGCAGACAGCCGACAGGTTGAAGGTGAAGCGGCCGTCGACGGCCTTCGCCGTGTCCAGGTAGTGCCGCATGATGCCCTCGGGCGTCTCGCAGGAGCCGTCGAAGCTGACGACGACGAACTGCGGCGGCTTCTGCCCTGGCTGCAGCCGGTCCACCGTCAGCCCCGGCTGCGGCTCCGGCGGAGTGGTGGTACCGACGGTGAGGCGCTTGGGCGGCACCGTCGTCGCGGCTGCTTGCGGCACGTTGTCCGCCGTGGGCTCCGCCCCGCCGCGACTCGGCAGGCCTGCGCCGAAGAGCAGGCCGCCGGCAGCGGCGGCCGCCAGCAGCGACGCCACCACTGTCCTTCTGCTCACGCAGGCCACCTCTCTGCTCGGTCCAAGCACCCCACGATGCCTTCGCCCTGGTCAGGGCATTCTCCACCGACCTCGGGGGCGCCGCCGATAACTCCGGGTGACCGGCGTGTCCCAGGCCAAGCCGGCGGCGACGCCGGCAACGTCGTGGGCATCCATGTGACGGCCGTCACCGCGCGGGAGTTCCCACTAGGATTCGACCTGGCACGCGGGCACAGGATCGGAGGGCGGCGATGGCCGGGCCGGACACGACCGTCTTCGATCGGGTGTCGCTGTCCGAGCGCAACTGGCTGCTGCGCTCGCTTCGCAACGAGACCGTCGGCGGGGTCCTGCTGCTCGTCTTTGCCGTGGCCGCTCTGATCATCGCCAACAGCGGGCTGGGCGACTGGTACCAAGAGCTGTGCGACACGGTGGTGGGCCCATCGGCGCTGCACCTCAACCTCACCCTCTCGGCATGGGCGGCCGACGGCCTGCTGGCTGTGTTCTTCTTCATCGCGGGCCTCGAGCTCAAGCACGAGCTGGTGCTCGGCACCCTCGCCGACCGGCGCAAGGCCGCGGTTCCGGTGGCGGCGGCCATCGGCGGCATGATCGTCCCGGCGGCGATCTATGCCGGCGTCAACCTGGCCTCGGCATCCGGCTCCCCCGGCGGGTGGGGCGTCCCCATGGCCACCGACATCGCCTTCGCCCTGGCGGTGCTGGCCGTCGCCGGACGCAACCTGCCGATCGCGCTGCGCGCCTTCCTGTTGACCCTGGCCGTGGTCGACGATCTCGGGGCCATCATCGTGATCGCCCTGTTCTACTCCGACCACTTCTACCTGGCGCCGTTCCTCGGGGCCGTCGCCCTGCTCGCCCTCTACGCCTGGCTTCAGCGCCGACGGGTCAGGGCCTGGTACGTCTACGTGCCGCTCGCCCTGGCGGTCTGGATCCTCGTGCACTCCTCCGGCATCCACGCGACTGTGGCCGGCGTCGCGCTGGGCCTGCTCACCCGGGTACGACCTGATCCGGGCGAGGCCCTCAGCCCCGCGGAACGGCTGCAGGAACGACTCCAGCCGTTCTCCGCGGGCTTCTGCGTGCCCGTGTTCGCCTTCTTCGCCGCCGGGGTCGACCTGCGCGGCACCGACCTGGCCGCCACCCTCAGCTCGCCGGTGGCGGTGGGCGTGCTCGTCGGCCTCGTCATCGGCAAGCCCATCGGGGTGGTGGGCGGGGCCTGGCTGACCGCCCGCTTCACCCGGGCGTCGCTGTCGTCCAGCCTGGCCTGGCGCGACGTGATCGCGGTCGGCCTGATCGCAGGCATCGGCTTCACGGTGTCGCTGTTGATCGCCGAACTCGCCTTCGGGGCCGACACGGCAGAGCTGGGAGCCGCCAAGATCTCGGTGCTGATGGCCAGCGCAGTCGCGGCAGTCATCGCGAGCGTCGCCCTGATCACCCGCTCGCGCTACTACGCCGCGCTGGCGGCCGAGGAGGACCGCGACGACGACGGCGACGGCATCCCCGACGTCTACCAGCGTTCGGCCGACTGAGCGGATAACCTTCAGCCAAATGGTCAACGGTGGAGGATCCATGGCGGCAACGAGTCAGGACCAGCAGCAGAGCATCGCCAAGCTGGTGACGTCCGCGACGTCGGACATCAAAACGCTAGTCAGCGACCAGGTGGAGCTGACGAAGGCCGAGGTCCGGCAGACGGCCCAACAGGCCGGCAAGACCTTTGGCCTGCTGGGCGCCGCAGCGTTCGTGGGCGTGCTGTTCATCGTCTTCCTGCTGGTGACCATCGCCTACGTCCTGGTGGCCGTGGGACTGCCGGTCTGGGCCGGTTTCGGCATCGTCGCGCTGGTGCTGCTGATCGTGGCGGCGATCCTGGGCATCATGGGCAAGAAGCGCGCAGACGCCATCAAGGGACCCGAGAAGGCCGTCGAGCAGTTCAACGCCACCAAGCAGGCGCTCACGATGAAGGCCCCCAGCTCGACTTCCTGATCCGCCGACCAGGCGCGCCGACGCGTCGGGGAGGATGGCCGACGTGGTCGTCACCGACGAGGTCCTGCGCCCCCCGGGCCCCTGGGAGCACCAGCAGGTGTCTGCCAACGGCGCCAACTTCCACGTCGCCATCGCCGGCCAGGGGCCGCTGGTCGTGCTGCTCCACGGCTTCCCGACCTACTGGTGGACGTGGCGCCACCACATCCCCCTGCTCGCCGAGGCCGGCTACCGCGTCGCGGCCATGGACCTGCGCGGCTTCGGCGGCTCGGACCACACCCCGCGCGGCTACGACCCGTTCTCGACCAGCCTGGACCTCGTAGGGGTGATCAGATCCCTGGGCGAGCCCGACGCCGTCGTGGTGGGACATGGCTGGGGTGGCTTCATGGCCTGGACCACCGCTGCGCTGCACCCGCGGGCGATCCGCGGCATCGTGCCGATCTCCATGGCGCACCCGCGCCGCCTACGCGAGTCGATCCTGAACGACCGGGCGCAGCTGCGCGCGTCGAGCTACGTCTTGGGCTTCCAACGGCCGTGGGTGCCCGAGCGCCAGCTGGTCGCCGACGACGCGGCCGAGATCGGCCGCATGCTGCGGGACTGGTCGGCCACACCCGGCTGGCCACCGCCGGGGGTGGAGGATCAGTACCGCGCGGCCTTCCAGTACGGCAACACCGCGCACTGCGCCCTGGAGTATCACCGCTGGGCTATGCGGTCGATCCCCCGAGCCGACGGCCGCCGCTTCATCCGGGACGTCAGCGCAGCGGCCATCAGCGCACCTGTGCTGCACGTGCACGGCTCCGCGGACCGCACCGTGCTTCCCAGAACGTCGCTGGGCTCCCGACAGTTCACCGCCGGCCCCTATGCCTGGCGGCTGCTCGCCGACGTGGGGCATTTCCCGCATGAGGAGGCCCCAGACCGCGTCGGCGAGCTGATCCTGGGCTGGCTGGCAGCCGGCGGCACCTGGAGCGATCCTCCGGACGCCGACCCGCTGCGACGGTGGTAGTCGGCGGCAGCCGTCCTTAGCGGCCGGGCGCCGCGGCCGCCACAGCCACGTCGTCAGTCGACGACGCAGGGCCCCGTGCTGACGGCGACGCTGGCCGACCCCACGCTGCGCGACAGCCCGCGGAACTGCTCGGCGGTGAGCGCGTAGCCCACGTTGGGGTCCTCCAGAGCCTGCGCGAACACCAGCCCGATCACCCTGCCGTCCTCGGCCAGCAGCGGGCCGCCGGAGTTGCCCGGGCGGACTGTGGCGTTGAGCACGAAGGCGGAGCGGTCCGGACCCGGCCGGCCGTAGATGTCGCTGGCCAGCGCCGAGCCGGACGTGAGCGTCGCGCGGACCATCGCACCACCCACCGCCAGCTCGCCGCCGCCCGGGTAGCCCGCCACCGCGGCCTTCGTCCCGGCAGCGGCGTCGGTGCTGGTCGCGATCGGCTCCAGCGGGAGCTCCGGGACGTACAGCACGGCCACGTCCACCTGCGGGTCGAAGCCCACGACCACGGCGCGGTAGGAGCGGCCCTCGCTGGTGGTCACACGCGGGCTGGGCATGGCGGCCACCACGTGCGCGTTCGTCGTCACGTGCTCGGGCGTCGAGACGTAGCCGGAGCCGGTCGCGCCGGCGTCGCACCCCGGCTTGTTGCCCGACACCTTCACCACGGAATGCAGCGCCTGAGCCACCGCCGGCGTCGTCGCCTCCGACGGCGAGGGCGCGCTGCGGCCCACCGGGGTGTCGGTGAAGCCGCCGACGACGATCGGGATCCCGGTGCTGCTCACCGCGCCGGCGGCCTCCGACAGCGCCTGCTTGGCCCCCACCGGCACGTGCTCGTCCACCATCGCCAGCACCGAGGAGGTGCGCACCGGGTCGCTGGTCGGGTTCTCCGGCAGCGACAGGATCATCGTCGCCATCGCCCAGGCGCACACCACGGCGCCCAGCCCGGCGAAACAGGCGCCCAGCAGCGAGTCCAGCCAGCGAACCGGCGTCCAGTCCACGACCGCCCGGATCCGACCGCCGACGAAGGCGCCGATCCCCTGCCCGATCAGGCCCGAAACCAGCACCACCCCGATGAGCAGCACGCTGTCGAGGATGCCCGAGGGCTGCCACCCGTCGGCGACGGCCGGCACCAACTTGACCGCCAGCAGGGCCCCGGCGACGAAGCCCACGAAGCCCAGCAGCCCCTGCACGAACCCCATCCGCCAGCCAAAGAGCGCGAACAGCAGCACGAAGCCGAGGAGGATCACATCCACCGCGTTCATGTGCGCTCCGCATCGAGTTCGACCAGCCGGGACGGGAGCCAAGGACGCTCCCAACCCCCCATTCTGAGCAGTCCATCGGTCAATCCGCCAGTGAATCCCCAAACGATCATGCCCGCGACGTCGAATCCAGGGCCCACGAAGCCGCTCGGGTGGCGCACGCGAACGCGATTCGCGGGGTCCGCCAGGTCCCTGATGGGCACCCTGGCGACATCGGCCACCTCAACCTCCTGCGCCGCCACCGGCCCGGGCTCGCGCCACCAGCCCAGCACCGGCGTGACCACGAAGCCGGTGACCGGCACCCAGAGCTCGGGCAGCTGGCCGACGACCTCTACGGAGGCCGGGACCACGCCCACCTCCTCGTGGGCCTCACGCAGTGCGCACGCGGCGGCATCGGCATCCCCAGGGTCCTGCGCCCCGCCCGGGAACGCCGGCTGGCCCGAGTGCGCCCGCATCGCGTCGGCCCGCCGGGTGAGCAGCAGATCAGGCCCCTCGGGACCTTCTCCGAGCAGCATCAGCACCGCCGAGGGGCGACCCTCAGCGTCCGGCGGCGGCCCGAATCGGGTCAGGTCCTGGACCTCCGCAGTCCGGACAGCGGCCACCAGCGGACGCAGCCAACCGGGCAGCTGGCCGCTGTCGTGCTCGGCCTGCGCCAACACCGCCGCCGCGTCCTCACGCATCACGGACCTCGACTCCCAGGTGCTGCCGCACCGCCTGCCGCAGGGCGGCGGCGTCGGGGAGCTGGCCCACGATGCGGTGAACGATGCGCCCGTCCGCCGCGACCAGGTAGGTCACCGGCGGACCCGGCCAGCCCAGCTGGGCGCGGGTGGTGCCGCCAGGGTCGTAGACGGAGGCGATCCCGGCGGCTGCCGCGAAGTCGGCACCCGCCCGACGGTCGTCCTGCACGTCCACCCCCAGGACCTGCAGCGAGTCGCCGGCATCGGCGGCCAGAGCCGCCAGGATGGGCATCTCGGTGCGGCACGGGACGCACCACGAGGCCCACACGTTGAGCACGAGCGGGGTTCCGCGCAGGCCGCTCAAGGTGACGTCGGGTCCCGGCCCGAGGCAGGCCAGGGTCAGGTCGGGAAGGCCGTCGGCCACCGGTGGCGCATCCGGGGTGCTGTTGGGACAGGGCAGACCCACCTGGCTGCCCGACGAGGTGTCGACCACCGGGGCCGCCGCGCCGGATTGCGGCGCCGTGGCGAGCGCGCTGCCCGCAGCGCTTGCGCCGTCCTGTGCGCCGCAGCCGGCGAGCCCCGCGACAACGCCGCCGAGGGCCACCGCGACGACGAGTGCGCCCGGGGCCGGGAACCCGGCCAGGGCGGACGTCGCAGGCATCAGGCCTCCTCGTCCGCGGCGCCGGGCCCTTCGCCGGCGCCACCGTTGTCGGTGCCCGCAGCGACGATCTTGGCCGCCGCCACCGGGTCGGTGGGACCCTCGCCATAGGAGGGGCACAGCCTGGCTATGGGGCAGACGCCGCAGGCCGGGCGCCGCGCCTTGCAGCAGCGCCGCCCGTGAAAGATCAACCGATGCGACAGCATGGTCCATTCCCGTCGCGGGAACAGCGCCCCGATCTCGTGCTCGGCGGCGACCGGGTCGGTCTGCTCGGTCCAGCCGAGACGGCGCGCCAGGCGCCCGACATGGGTATCGACGGTGACGCCGGGGGTATCGAAGGCATTGCCCAGCACGACGTTCGCCGTCTTGCGTCCGACCCCGGGCAGCAGCACCAGTTGCGCCATGCGCCGCGGCACCTCGCCGCCGTGGTCCTCGCACAGCGCCCGCGCCATGCCCTGGATGCTGGTGGCCTTGTTGCGGTAGAAGCCCGTCGAGCGGATGAGGTCCTGCAGCTCCTCCGGGTCGGCCGCGGCGTAGTCGGCGGCGCCGGGGTAGCGCGCGAACAGCTCCGGCGTGACCAGGTTGACGCGCTTGTCGGTGCACTGCGCGCTCAGGATGGTCGCGACGAGCAGCTCCAGCGGCGTGCTGAAGTCCAGCTCGCAGGCGGCGTCCGGGTAGGTCTCGGCCAGGATCCGGTTGATCCTGCGAGCCCGCCGGACGAGCGCCAGGCGCGACTCGCCCGTGGGCGTCGCCAACCGATCCGCCGGCTCGTCGGACTCTGGCGCTGACACTGTGCCACCCTACGCAGGGGAACCAGGGGCGGCCAGCGGTGGCCGCCGGACCGACGGCGCAGGCCTACGAGGAGGACGGGTCGACATGGTTGGCAGCCCGACAACACCGGCTGGGGACCCCCGCGGGAACGTTCCCCTGGACGCCGCGGCGGCCGCCGACCGTCGCGCGGCGCGCAAGAAGGCCCGGCTGTCCGCGCCGCCGCCGGAGCCGCAGGAGGAGTTCACCGAGCTCAGCCTGGCCGACCTGCGGACGCTGCACCGGGAGCTCTCCGACTACGAGACCCGCGTGTCCTACTGGCGCCGCCTGGTGCAGGCGCGCATGGACCTGATCTCGGCGGGACGCCAGCCCGATGACATCGGGCGGCTCGCCCAGGCGCTGGCGGACGCACCCGGCCGGGGCCGGCGGATCGCCAACCTCGACGTGATGCCCCCGGACCAGGTGCCGCCGCTGCCCGGGCTGGAGGACCTGTGGCAGTACGCGCCCGGCGACGACGAGCAGCAGGTCGCCGAGTACCTGACGCGCCTGGGGCAGATCGAGCGCGAGCTCTCGGCCCACCGCCACGGGCTGCACGAGCGGATCGACGCGCTGCACCACGAGCTCATCGCCCGCTACCGCCAGAACCCGGCGCTCGCGCTGTCGGCCCTGCCGGACACCGCGTCCTGAGCCGCGGTGGGCGGTGCCGCGTTCGTGGCCCCGCTGCGCCAGCCGCAGGAACGACGCCGACCTGGGCAGACACCGGCCCGGCAACATGGAACCATTGTGGCGATCCTGAGAGGAAGACCAGAACATGGACGATGTGCTGAGTTCCGCGCCGCTCTTCGCGGCGCTCGACGCCGAGGCGTCCGCGGCCCTGCGCACCTCCATGGAGACCACGACCGTGGCCAAGGGCGATGTGCTCTTCCACGAGGGTCAGCTGGGCGACCGCATGTACATCATCACCGACGGCAAGGTGAAGCTCGGCCACACCGCCCCTGACGGCCGCGAGAGCATCTTGGCCATCCTGGGGCCCGGGGAGCTCCTCGGCGAGCTGTCGCTGTTCGACCCGGGCCCGCGCACGGCGACGGCGATCGCGCTGACCGACCTGACTGCGCTGGGACTCGGGCACGCCGCCCTGCGGCCCTGGCTGACGGGCCGGCCGGAGGTCGCCGAGTCGCTGCTCCAGGCGCTGGCCCAGCGGCTGCGGCGCACCAACGAGGCGCTCGCGGACCTGGTGTTCAGCGATGTTCCCGGCCGAGTGGCGAAGGCCCTGCTGGAGCTCGGGGACAAGTTCGGCCAGCAGATGCCCGACGGCGTCCACGTCACCCACGACATGACCCAGGAAGAGCTGGCGCAGCTCGTGGGCGCGTCCCGCGAGACCGTCAACAAGGCGCTGTCGGAGTTCGCCACCCGCGGCTGGATCAAGCTGGAGTCGCGCTCGGTCGTGATCATCGACAGCGAGCGGCTGGCCCGGCGCTCGCGCTAGCCGGTCTCGGCCTGCTGCTCGGCGAGGTACAGCAGCTGGGCGCGCACGCTCAGCGCCGCCGCCGGCCACAGCTGCTGGGGCACGTCCGCATAGACGCGCTCGACCACGCGCTGCACCAGGTCGTCCAGCGCCTCGGCATCCGCGGCGGCGCCTGCGAGGTCGGCGCCCGACCCGCGGTCGTGGGCCGCGTCGGCGACCGCGCGCAGCCGGTCGCTGCGGTGGCTGAGGTAGTAGTCGATCCACGCCGCCGGCTCGCTGACGGCTGGACCGTGGCCCGGCAGCAGGGCCGTGACCCCCGAGCCCACCCGTCCCCGCAGCAATGCCAACGAGCCCAAGTAGTCCCCGAGGCGCCCATCCGGGTGTGCCACCACAGTGGTGCCCCGCCCGAGCACCGTGTCACCCGTGAAGAGCCAGGGCCCGACGGCCAGGCTGACCGAGTCCGACGTGTGCCCCGGGGTGTGGAGCACCTCGACCTCCAGACCCGCGGCCCGCAACAGCTCCTGGCCCGCCAGCGGCCGGTCGGTGGACCAGTGCGGCGACCATGCCCGCAGCGGCGCGTCGGCACCGCGGGCGAACTGTGCGGCTCCCTCGCTGTGGTCGGCGTGGCCGTGGGTGAGCAGCACCACCTCGGCGGCGAGCTCGCGCTCGGCCAGCAGGCCGAGCACACGATCCAGGTGATCGCTCAGCCCCGGCCCAGGGTCGATCACCACTGCGCCGACCCCGTCGCCGGTCAGGACCCAAGTGTTGGTGCCGTCCAGCGTCATCGGGCCCGGGTTGGCCGCGCGCACCCGAAGCACGCCCGGAGCCACCTCGTGGATGGGATCGGAATCGTGGCCGGCAGCGGGCTGGGAGCTCATGGCAGACCGGGCGGGATCGGGCGCCACCGCGGCGGGAGGCCGAGCTCGACCGGGTCGGTGATGTCGCGGCCGCTGCTGGTGTCGCGCAGCACCCAGCCGTCCGGCCCGCGCACAGGCATGAGCGCCGGCGGCGGATCCCCCGCCTCCCGCGAGAGCCCGTCGAGCGCTCCCGCCACGTCGGGGAAGGCCGCCAGCTGGTACATGGCCGCAGCCGTGGGCGGCAGCAGGCCGATGCGCCCGGCCAGCGCGTCGTCGATCGCGGCCGCAGGGGCGGTCCACCCACAGTCCTGCGCCTCGGTACCGACCAGACCAGGCTCCTGTCCGGATGGCAGGGCGGCGGCGAAGAAGTCGGTGTCGTGGCGGTGCGGCAGCGGCTCCGGGGTGATCCAGCGGGCGAAGTAGGCCAGCGGCGCCCACTCGGGCAGCACGACGCCGGTCTCCTCGAGGAGCTCGCGGCGGGCGGCTGCCTGGGTGCTCCCAGGGTCGCCCGGCGCGCCGTCGGCAGCGTCCACGCCGCCGCCGGGGAACACGTGCATGTCCGGCGCCGCGGCCATGCTCGCCGCCCGCTTCATCACGAACACCTCCAACCCGGCGTCGCCGTCGCGCAGCAAGGCCACCGTGGCGGCGCGCCGCGCGGGTGCGGGCACCCCTCAGCCCTCGCCGGCGCTGACGGCGAAGACGGCATCGACCTCGACCACGGCGCCGCGCGGCAGCGAGGTGACCCCGATGGCGCTGCGCGCGTGCGGCAGGCCGAAGGCCACCCCGAACACCTCCGAGGCGCCGTTGGCCACCTCCGGCAGGGCCGTGAAACCGGGTGCCGCTGCGATGAAGGCGTTGACCTTCACCGCCCGCACGCGCTCGCCGTCGGCCACCTGGTCCAGGGCCGCCGCTATCGCCCCGAGCGCGCACAACCCGGCCGCCGACTGTCCGTCGGCCACCGCCATCGCACCCTCCCCAACCGATCCGGCGACGATGCGGCCGTCGCGCAGCGGCACCTGGCCGGAGACCTGGATGGTGCCGCCGGAGCGCACCGCCGGGACGTAGGCCGCCAGCGGCGGCGTGACCGCAGGCAGCTGCAGACCTGCGGCCGACAAGGCCGCCACCACCTCCGCCGGTGTGCGCCCCGCCTGGCCGGCGGCCGCTCCCGACGCTGCCGCCATCATGCCCGCGGGCGCTTGAAGTAGGCCACCAACGAGTCGCCCGTGGGACCCGGCACCACCTGCACCAACTCCCACCCGTCGGCGCCGAAGTTGTCCAGGATTGCCTTGGTGTTGTGGATGAGCAGCGGTGCCGTCAAGTACTCCCAGGTCGTCATGTCGCCAGAGCCTATGCCCGTCGACAGGACTAGGCTCAGCGGCGTGAGCCCAGAAACCGTGCCGGACGCTGGGGCCGCCGTGGGCAACGAGCTCAACCCGGAGTCGATCGGCCGCTGGGCGGACCTGTCCGAGGCCCGCATGCACGTAGTGTCGGGCAAGGGCGGGACCGGCAAGACCACCGTGGCCGCCGCGCTGGCGCTGGCGCTGGCCGCCCACGGCCGCCGGACGCTGCTGATCGAGGTCGAGGGCCGTCAGGGCATCGCCCGGGTGTTCGACGTACCGCCACTGCCCTACGAGGAGCGCAAGGTCGCCATCGCCCCCGGCGGCGGCGACGTGTTCGCGCTGGCGATCGACCCCGAGGCCGCGCTGCTGGAGTACCTGGACATGTTCTACAACATGCGCCGGGCCGGCAACGCCCTGCGCAAGCTGGGGGCCATCGACTTCGCGACGACCATCGCCCCGGGAGTGCGCGACGTGCTGCTCACCGGCAAGGCGATGGAGGCGGTCAAGCGCAAGGACGGCGGCCGCTTCGTCTACGACGCCGTGGTCATGGACGCCCCGCCGACCGGCCGCGTCGTGCGCTTCCTCAACGTCAACAGCGAGGTCGCGGGCCTGGCCAAGGTCGGCCCCATCCGCAATCAGGCCGACCAGGTGATGGGAGTCATCAAGTCCCGCACGACGACCGTGCACCTCGTGACCCTGCTCGAGGAGATGCCGGTGCAGGAGACTGTCGACGGCTTCGCGGAGCTGCGGCTGGCGGGGCTGCCCACCGGCGGTGTGTTCGTCAACATGGTGCGGGAGCCGATGCTGCCGCCGGACGCGCTCGCCCAAGCCGCCGCCGGGACGCTGGACCAGGCCGCCATCACCAAAGGCCTGGTTGACGCCGGCCTGGGACCGCCCTCGGGCAAGCGCACCGCGCGGATGAACGCATGGGCGGCCGCGCTGGCCGTGGAGGCGGCGGAGCACGCGGAGCGGGTGGCCCTGGAGACGCAGGAGCGCGCCCGGCTGCGCGCCACGGGACGGCCGATGATCGAGCTGCCCTACCTGTCCGACGGAATCGATCTGGGCGCGCTATACATACTGGCCGCCCGCATGCATGCGAACGGGGTGGGCGAATGAGCGACGCGGTCTCCTATGCGCGCGGCTCCGCGCAGGCGCTGGACGTCGACGCCCTCATCGCCGACCGCGATGTGCGCGTCATCGTCTGCTGCGGGTCCGGCGGGGTGGGCAAGACGACGACCGCGGCCGCCCTCGCGCTGCGGGCCGCCGAGCAGGGCCGCGACGTCTGCGTGCTGACGATCGACCCGGCGCGGCGCCTGGCGCAGTCCATGGGCCTGACCGAGCTCGACAACACCCCCCGCCCGATCGACATCGTGGGCAGCGGCTCGCTGAACGCGATGATGCTGGACATGAAGCGCACGTTCGACGAGATCGTGATCGCCCACGCCGACGGGGACCGCGCCGAGGCCATCCTGGCCAACCCGTTCTACCAGGCGCTGTCGAGCTCCTTCGCCGGCACCCAGGAGTACATGGCGATGGAGAAGCTGGGCCAGTTGCGGGCCGAGGCCGCCGCCCAGGACAGCTGGGACCTGATCATCGTCGACACCCCGCCGTCGCGCTCGGCGCTGGACTTCCTGGACGCCCCCAAGCGGCTGGGATCGTTCCTGGACGGACGCCTGATCAAGATCCTGGCCGCCCCCGCCCGGGGCGCGGGCCGGTTCACCACGCGGGTCATGTCGGCCTCGTTCGGGGTGTTCAGCAACGTGCTCACAAAGATCATCGGTGCCCAGGTCCTGCGCGACCTGCAGGTGTTCGTCGCCAGCTTCGACGCTCTCTTCGGGGGTTTCCGCGAGCGCGCGGAGGCCACCTATGCCCAGCTCAAGGCACCGGACACGCGCTTCATCGTCGTCGCCATCCCGGAGACCGATGCCCTGCGCGAGGCCAGCTACTTCGTCGAAAGGCTGGCCAACGAGCAGATGCCGCTAGCCGGACTCGTGCTCAACAGGGTGATCCCGGTCGCGACCCCCGATCTGACGGCCGAGGCCGCGGAGGCCGGCGCCGAGCTGCTGGCCGACCTCGGCTCCGACCAGGTGACCCAGGGGCTGCTCCGCCTGCACGCGTCGCGGATGACCGCGGCCCGCCGCCAGCAGCACGTGGGCGAGAGCTTCGTGGCCGCGCACCCGGGAGTGAAGGTGGCGTGCGTCCCGGTGTTCGGCGACGACGTCCACGACCTGGCAGGCCTGCGCGAGATCGGCCGCGCCGCGGCGAGCACCACTAGCTGAGCGCAGCGCAAGCCCCCAGACCCCAGGTACCCAGACCCCCAGGTCGCGAGGTCCCCAGGTCGCGTTTGCGCCACTTCACGTCGTTTGCACCCGTTACACGGGCCGCAAACGACGTGAAGTGGCGCAAACGCGCGGCTGGTGAGGCCTCAGGCGGTGGCGCGACCTCGGCGGGCGCCGCCGATGGAGTCGTCGCCGCTGTTGTCGTAGCGCTCGCGGGCGGACATCAGCAGGTTCGTCCACGACAGGACCTCGGGCCGACGGCGCAACAGCGCGCGCCGCTCGCGCTCGGTCATGCCGCCCCAGACGCCGAACTCGATCCGGTTGTCCAACGCGTCGGCGAGGCACTCCACCCGCACGACACAGCCACCGCATACTTGTTTCGCCCGGTTCTGAGCTGCTCCCTGGACGAACAGGGCGTCGGGATCCTGGTCACGGCATGCGGACTGGGTGATCCAGTCGTTGACCCACTGCACGAGATGTCCTCCTATCCGCGCGGCCGGTGGCGCCGACGGGGAATATCGGCATCCTCGACACCAGTCGCACGGGTACGCGTTGCGAACCTAGGGGTAACAAAGCCTTGACAATAGGTCAGTAAGAGCCAGAACCACTAGTTCTTTAGGACTGTTTCTTGTGACGCCTGACATAGAATGAGGCCCATTGAGCCTTGTGGGACACGGTAGAAGTGTCACGCCGGGCGGCGCGCTGAACCCCAGGTCACCAGCCGCTGCAACCCCAGCGCCTACCCTTGCGTCATATGGCCATGAAGGAGTCGGAGCCTGTCGATGTCTAAATCCGGACCCGGGTCGCGTCCCGGTGCCAGCACCCGCACCAAAGTGATCGCAGCCGGGCTGTTCGCCGCAACGAGCGTTGCCGCGGGGGTCGTGGTGGCGGCGATGGCGGTGCCGTCGGCTGCAGCCATGGGCGAGGGCGCGAAGGCTGCGACCGAGGTGTACGGCGGCCTGTCGAGCAAGTTCACGACGCCCCCGCTGCCGCGCAAGTCCGTCGTCACGTCGGCCGACGGCACGGTGCTCGCCACGCTGTACGCGGAGAACCGCGAAGAGGTGCCGATCGAGCAGATCTCGCCCGACCTCCAGCATGCGATCGTGGCGATCGAGGACAGCCGCTTCTTCGAGCACAACGGCGTGGACGTCAAGGGCACCATGCGCGCGGTCGCCAACAACGCCTCCGGCGACGCCGTCCAGGGCGGCTCGACGATCACGATGCAGTACATCAAGAACGTGCTCGTGAGCACCGCCGACACCGCAGAGCAGCAGGAGGCGGCCACCGCCCGCAGCGCCAGCCGGAAGCTGCAGGAGATCCGCTACGCGGTCGAGCTCGAGAAGGAGCTGACCAAGACCCAGATCCTCAACAACTACTTGAACATCAGCTACTTCGGCGCCGGCGCCTACGGGGCCGAGGCCGCATCCCAGCGCTACTTCTCCAAGCACGCCAACGAGCTCACGCTCAGCGAGGCGGCACTGCTGGCCGGCCTCGTCCAGTCCCCGACTGTGTACGACCCCACCGTGGACCCCGAGGCCGCCCAGACCCGCCGCAACGAGGTTCTGGACCGGATGCTGCAGCTGGGCTACATCACCCAGGAGCAGCGCAACCTGGCCGTCATCGTTCCGGTCACGGACCTGCTGAGGCCCACGGTGCCGGTCAACGGCTGCGCGGCCAGCATCTACCCCTACTACTGCGACTACGCGGTCCGACAGGTGCTGGACAACCCTGCCTTCGGCGAGACCAAGGAGGACCGCGAGAAGTACATCGAGACTGGCGGCCTCACGATCAAGACGGCGCTGGACATGACCGCCCAGGACGCGGCACAGCGAGCGGTGTTCGAGGCCATCCCCGCCGCCGATGAGTCCGGCAAGGCGGCCGCCATCGCGATGGTGCGACCCGGCACCGGCGAGGTCATCGCCATGTCGCAGAACCGCACCTGGGGCGACGAGGGCCTGGGCCAGACGACCTACAACTACTCGGTCAACGAGAACGAGGGCGGCACCATCGGCATGCAGGCCGGCTCGACGTTCAAGATCTTCACCATCGCCAACGCGCTGGAGCAGGGGATCAACCCATACGAGAAGGTGAAGTCCAGCTCCCAGATGCTGCTGCCCGGCGGCGACTGGGGCTGCGGCACCGGCACCGACCAGGGCCAGTTCATCGGCAAGAACTCATCGGACTACGGCGGCGACTACGACATGTTCACCGCCGCCGCGCTGTCGGCCAACACCTACTTCCTGCAGGCTGAGCGCAACTCCAGCATGTGCAAGACGGTCGAGATGGCCAAGCGGGCAGGTGTCGAGTCGGCCATCGGCGATCCGCTCAAGCCCACCATCACCTTCACCCTGGGCGTCACCGAGGTGTCGGTGCTCAATGTGGCCAACGCCTACGCCACGTTCGCCGCCCACGGCACCTACTGCGTGCCCCGCGCCACCCTTTCGGTCGTCGACCGCACCGGGAAGACCACGGACATCCCGGAGCAGTGCACCGAGACCATCCCCCGCGATGTCGCCGACGCCACCACGGCGGTGCTCACCAACGTCGTCGACGGCAAGATCAACAGCCGTACCGGCGCCAACATGAGCCTCGGGTCGCAGGAGTCCACGGGCAAGACCGGCACCACCGACAGCAACTCCGCGGTCTGGTACGCCGGCTACACCCCGCAGCTCGCCGCGGCCGTGTGGGTGGGCGACCCGCGGGGCGCCTTCAAGTACCCGATGACCGACGTCACGATCAACGGCGTGCACTACAACGAGCTGTACGGCGGCGAGCTACCCGGGCCGATCTGGAAGGCCGCGATGCAGGGGGCCCTGGCGAACTCCCCGACGGAGTCGTTCAACCTGGAGGCCAAGTACGACCTGCAGACCGCGGCGCAGGGCGGTGGCCCCGATGCCGCCAAGTCGCTGGCCATCGCCGCGGCCAGGAAGAGCGGGTCCTACAACCCGCCGGTGCACGGCGAGGCGCCGATCCCGGTCAAGTACACGAAGGACGACCCGAACAAGCCCGGCGCCCCGGCTCCAGAGGTGATCGACCCGAACAGCTCGAGCTCGCAGAGCTCCTCGGGCCAGTCCGGTTCCAACAACGGCACGGGCGGCACCACCGGAACCAACCAGTACGGGACGAACACGTACAACCCGTACGGCACCAACACGTACAACAGCAACTGACCTTCGAAGTGCCGACTGAGGGCCGCCGACACTGCGTCGGCGGCCCTCAGTCGTCCTCGCGTCGCCGGCTGCTGCCAGAATTGGGCGATGCCGCCTGCGCACGCTGACCGATCACCCGCCGCCCGCCTGTTGGCCGTCGGTGGCGCGGCGGTGGGCGCGATGGCCGCAGCCGGGCTCGCCACCACGGCCTACGCGATCTGGGAGGCCCGCCAGTACACGCTGCGCCAGGTGCAGGTACCGGTGCTGCCGGCGGGCGCCGAGCCGGTGGCCCTGCTGCACATCTCGGACCTGCACCTCGCCGCTCGCGACACCGACCGCGCCGCGTGGGTGGCAGGCCTGGCGGACCTGAGTCCCGACGTGGTCGTCGCCACCGGCGACTTCCTGAGCGCCCCGGAGGGCCTGTCGCTGCTGCGCACGGGGCTGGGACCCCTGCTGAGCACGCCGGGGGCTTTCGTGTTCGGCTCCAACGACTACTTCTCGGGCAAGCCCATCAACCCGGCCAAGTACCTGCGCGGGCCCAGCAGAAGGCCACGGCGCCAGCCCGACCTGCCCACCGCCGAGTTGCGTGACTGGCTGCTGGCCGCGGGCTGGCTCGACCTCAACAACGCCGGCGGAACGATCACCGTCGGCGGCGCCCTGCTGAGCTTCCTCGGGTCGGCCGACCCGCACATCAAGCTGGACGACTACGCCAGCGTCGCGGGCGGGTGGGCGGCCGGCGCCGCCGTGCGCATCGGGGTCGTCCACGCGCCCTACCGCCGCGTCCTGGACGCGATGGCGGCCGACGGCGCCCAACTGATCCTGGCCGGGCACACCCACGGCGGCCAGGTGTGCCTGCCCGGGTGCGGCACGCTGGTCACCAACTGCGACCTGGACCGGGCGCGGGCACGCGGCCTGTCGCACTACGACGACTCCTGGCTGCACGTGAGCGCGGGCCTGGGCACGAATCCCAACGCGCCCATCCGCGTCGCGTGCAGGCCCGAGGCCACGCTGCTGGAACTCGTGGCAGCGGCCTGAGGCCTCGGCATCACGCCCCAGGGTCTAACGGCCCTATCGGGCCCTTCCTGCCGGGTCTAGCGTGGCAGGAGGATCCTCTGGCCGGCGGCCGGATCTGCCATGCCCCATCGACGGTCGGCCAGGCCGGCGAAGGGGTGCAGCATGAATCGGTACGTGGCAGCCTTGGCAGTTTCCGCGCTGGGATGCCTGGCGCTCCCGCTCTCACCCACGGCAACTTTCGCGGCACCGGCCGGGCCGATGGACGCCCCGCCGGCACCATCCGCCGACCTCGTGCCTGGGCTGCTGGTCAAGTACGAGCCTGGCGCCGTGCCGACGCCCGCCGCCGGCCAGCCCCTGCCAGGTGCAGTCGCCAAGGACCTGGGGCTCACGGCCGGTGCCCCGGTCGGGCTCGGATGGGTGGCGGCCCAGCTGCCCAAGCAGCTACCCGCCGACCAGGTGGAGCAGTACGCGCGACGGCTGGAGGCTGATCCGACGATCGCGGTCGCCGAGCCCCAGGCCATCGCGCGGCCGAGCGACGCGGCGCCAACCCCGAACGACCCCTTCTGGAACCAGCAGTGGGGATTCGCCGCCTATGGCGACGACACCTTCATCTCGCCGTACGACCATTCCAGCCTCGGCCGCGAGGTCACCGGCACCAACCTGCTGCCGGCGCTGGGGGCGACCCGCGGCTCGGCCCCCGTCGTGGCGGTCATCGACACCGGCATCACCAACCACCCCGACCTCGGCGGCCGGGTCCTTCCGGGCTACAACTTCATCTCCAACCCGGCGACGGCGGGCAACGCCACCGGCCGCGGCCCGGACGCCACCGACACCGGCGACTGGGTGACGCCCCAGATGGCGGCCAGTCTGCCGTTCAGCCTGATCGGCTGCCTGGGCGTCCGCCGCAGCAACTGGCACGGCACCCACGTCGCCGGCACCATCGCGTCGGTGACCGACAACGGGCTCGGCGGGGCCGGCACGCTGCCGGTGCAGATCCAGCCGATCAGGGTTCTGGGCCACTGCGGCGGAACCGTCGGGGACGTCGCCGCAGGCATGATCTGGGCGGCGGGCGGCACCGTGCCCGGCGTGCCGGACAACCCCACCCCGGCCCGAGTGGTCAACCTGTCCCTCGGCTGGCAGGGCGAGTGCCCGCAGTACATCCAGGAGGCGATCAACTTCGGACGGTCCAAGGGCACCGTCTTCGTCACGTCGGCGGGCAACTCCAACGCCGACGCCGCCAACTACGCCCCGGCCAACTGCGCCGGCGTCATCACGGCGACTGCCACCGACACGATCGGTGGCCGGGCGCTGTTCAGCAACTACGGCAGCACGGTCGACGTCGCCGCGCCCGGGGTCGAGGTCGTGAGCACCTTCAACGACGGAGCCACGACGCCGAGCACCCCGGGCTACGCCGTGATGAGCGGCACGAGCATGTCCGCGGCGCATGTGAGCGGCGCCCTGGCGATGCTGCTCGCCACCGCTCCGGCGCTGTCGCCGGACCAGATCGAGACCAGGCTCAAGTCGAGCGCAACACCCTTCAAACAGGCCTCGTTCTATCAGAATCCCGCGCTGGACTGCGTCGGCGATGATCCCTGCGGCGCCGGCTACCTCAACACCGCGGCCCTCGTGGGCCAGGCCACGGCTCCCGCCCCGGTCATCGCCCCGAGGTTCCAGGTGCGGGCCGCGACTGCGGCCGCGGCTGCGGCCGCCGCTGGGGCCGCCGCTGGGGAGGGAGTCGACGTGACGGTGACCTACCAGCCTCCAGGCGGTGCCGTCACCGACTACCACGTCGTCGTGGCGAGCGGCGGCACCGTGCTCGCCGAGCGCGACACCGCCGCCACCACCTTGGCCCTCACCGTGCCGGGAGCCGTTGATGATCCCTTCACCGTCACCGTGACGCCTCGCCGGGCGGGCACTCCCGGGGTGGCGACAGCGGCCATGCTCGTGCCGTCCCTGGCACCTGCCGTGCCGCCGGCGCCACAGGTTGCCTGGGTGTCTGCGGCGGACACCACCGCCCGGGTGACGGTCCTGAGCTCGTACGCCGTTCCCGAGGTGACCGACGTGGTGGTCACCATGCAGCCCGGCGGCGAGCAGTGCACCCTGCGCCCCTTCCCCACGTGGGGCTACTGCGACTTCGGGCAGTTGACGCCGGGGGACGAGTACACCTTCACGGCAGTGGCCCGCAACGCCGTCGGCGACTCGGCCACCAGCGCCCCGTACGCGGCAACGGCGGAGGCCTTCGGCACGCCCGGCGCCCCGGGAGTTCCCGTTGTGACCATGCAGAACACCACGGCCAACATCGAGTGGGCCCCCGCGACCCCGGCCAGCGGCCGGCAGATCACCAACTACGTCGTCGAGGCGCAGCCCAGCGTCGGGCCGCTGCAGTCGTGCAAAGTCGACGGGTACGGGGAAGAGCCCCTGCCGGCGTGCCAGCTCGGCAACCTGGAGGTCGGCCAGACCTACACCTTCATCGTGACCGCCTTCGACGACCTCGGCAAGCGATCAGAGTCCCCCGAGTCGCTGCCGGTCCAGGTAGGCGGTACCGCGACAGTGCCGTCGGCGCCGAACATGCCGCCGGAGATCATGGCCGGGGACGGGATGGTCGGCGCCATGCTCATCCCGGGGGCCGTCTCGGACTTCAACGGTGGCGCTCCCATGATCGCCATGCGCATCCTCGCCTCGCCGGGCGGGGCGAGCTGCGACATCGCCTGGGACGACGTCCTCGCTGGCCTCATCAGCGGCACCGGGTCCTACTGCCTGATCGGCGGCCTCACCAACGGCCAGCCGTACAGGTTCACGTCGGTGGGGATCAATGCCCAGGGTGCCTCGGCGCCCTCCAACGCATCCACTGAGTTCACCCCCAACCCGGCCGGGTCGGAGTTCCAGCCGCTGCCGGTGCCGGTGCGGGCCTTCGACTCCCGCCAGCAGGGCGGCCCCATCCCCCCGGACACCCCGCGGACGATCGACCTGCAGGCACCACCCGGGGCGGTCGCGGTCGCCTACAACGTGACCGTCACGGGCACCACGACGACGGGCAACGCGGCGGTCGGCCCGGCCGGCGCCTCTTTGACGGGCACCTCGACCATCAACTGGTTCGGCCCCGGGCAGACACTGGCCAACGGCTACGTGGCCAAGCTCGGGGACGGCGCCGACCTACAGGTGGTCGTCCGCGGCGGCAGCGCGAACGTGATCCTGGACGTGCTCGGGTACTACCTGCCACCGGGCTTCGGCATCGTGCCCACAGCCGAGCCAGACCAACTCGTGTTCGTCCCACTGGACCCCGGCACGCGCGTCTACGACAGCAGGACCGCCGACGGGCCGCTGCTCGACGGCACATCCCGAACCGTCAGCCTGGCGACGGGCGTCCCGGCCGGGGCGCAGGCGGCCGCCTACACAATCACCGAGTTCGACACCGTCGGCAGCGGCCACCTGTCCGTGGGGCTGCCGGGCTCCCCGAAACCGCCGACATCGACGATCAACTGGTTCGCCAACGGCCAGCGCCTCGCCAACTCCACGGTCGCGGCGCTCGACGACCAGCGGGCCCTGGCGGTCTTCGGCGGCGGCCCCGCGACTGGCTTCGCCATCGATGTGCTCGGCTACTTCACCACCGCTGCGCAGGCACCCGACGGGCTGCGGTTCCAGCCCATCGCCCCCGCGCGGGCCTACGACTCGCGCGATGCCAATGCGGGCGGGCTGCTGCTGGCGGGTCAGCGCCGCACCACGAATGCCGCGCCGATCGGCCAGCTGGCACCCCGGAACGCCGCAGCCGTCGCCGTTAACCTCACGGTGGCCGACACGGTCGCGGGCGGGCACCTGCGCCTGGCACCGGGCGAGACCGCCGTGCGCCCGGAGACCTCGGCGATCAACTGGTACGCGTCGGGCCAGCGCCTGGCCAACGGCACGGTTGTGGCCATCCGCGACGGGAAGATGACGACTTTCAGCGGTTCCGGCGCCACGCAGTACATCGTGGACATGGCCGGGTACTACTTCCGCCCGTCCTGACCGCCCGACCCGACGGGTCAGAAGGTTACGACCTTCACGTCCAGATGCCCCTCTTGCTCCAGCCAACCCCAGTACTTGTCACGGCTCACAACCCGGCACTGAAGTCGCCTGCAAACAGCGAGAACCATGCAGTCGGCAAGCGATAGTGAATGCGTCTCTCCTGTGCGCGCGTCCTTGAATGGATGGTTGCGCGAAACCCCGTGGTACCCGGACGCCACCACTAGATCGTCTCGTCCAGCCGCTTCGACCACGAGCCCCTGGGCCTCAAGTGCCTCGGCGATTTCATCCGCGGAACTCGCGTTGCCCTTGTCGCGCGCCCGGTAGATGCACTCGAATAGGACTGGCCCCGGCATCACCAGTTCGAATTTGCCGGATTGAAGGATTCGTTGGACAGCCTGCCATCCTCGCTCCTGCAGCAGCCAGGTCAGAAGTGCCGATGAATCAAACGCCAGCTTCTCCATCAACCGAGCCCGAGAGTCGACATCAACTCGGACGTGATCTCGTCTTCACTGCGGGCGTCCACCTCATCTGTGGTGGTGATGCGCGCGTACTTGGCTTCCACCGCGTCTTGGTCCTCGATGCGCTGCTGGCGGATGTCCTCTGCCGAGTTGCCCGCATCTCCACCAAGATTCTTGGCCCACACCGACATGGCCAGCAAGCGTGGCGTAACAAGCCGCACCATCCCGTCTGCCCCCAGGTGGAACACGATTCGATCTCCCGAACGCACGCCCAGAGCGGCGCGCACCTCGCGGGGCACCACGACCCTGTTCTCTGGGCTGAGCTTGCTATCCAAGGTCTGGGGCTTTGCCATGTCTACTACAATAGACCTCACCGTACAGTTCTTGTCAGCGACGCACGTTGGTACAACTTGTGCTCAAGCATGTCAGTCTGGTCCCTGCCGGGCCCCTTCTTCAAGGATGTGGCGGGCTCCGGCGGGAATCCGTTCGCGCATGCTCGTTGGCCGCGCTGTTGAGGTTCTTCCCCCCGAACCGAACTTCGCCCCGTGCATCCCCCAACATCACGGCCCGCAAGACCGGCGCCATGGTCCCCGAACTCCGAAAACCCGCCCAGGAGATCCTGGACGGGCAACGTTAGGCACTGAACCGCCTCAACGGTTAGGACCAGCTGGTCGGGGTGGCGGGATTTGAACCCACGGCCTCTTCGTCCCGAACGAAGCGCGCTACCAAGCTGCGCCACACCCCGGCGCGATCCCGCAGCTCGCCGCTGCGGCAACCCCGACATCGTAGCGTGGGACCCCTCTGCATCCGCAGCGGGGCCGCGCGCCCCAGGGGTCAGCCGGCGGGGGTGAACTCCGCCGCGAGCAGCTCCGCGATCTGCGCCGTGTTGAGCGCTGCGCCCTTGCGCAGGTTGTCGCCGCAGACGAACAGGTCCAACGCATAGGGGTCGTCGATGGCCTTGCGGATACGCCCGACGTAGGTGGGATCCGTGCCCACCGCGTCGGCCGGGGTGGGGAACTGCAGCGTCGCCGGATCGTCCACCACGACCACCCCAGGGGACTCCTGCAGCAGCTCGCGGGCCTCGTCGGCATCCACCTCGGTGGCGAACCGGGCGTGGATCGCGAGCGAGTGGGTGGTGATGACGGGCACCCGCACGCAGGTCGCATACACGGGCAGGTCGGGCAGCCCGAGGATCTTGCGCGACTCGTTGCGCACCTTGAGCTCCTCGGAGGAGTACCCGGCCTCCTTCAGCGACCCCGCCCAGGGCACGACGTTGAGCGCCAGCGGCGCCGGGAACGGGCCCAGGTCGCGCACGGCCGAGCGAACGTCGCCGGGGCGGCTGCCCAGGTCGGTGCCGGCCACCTCGGAGGTCTGCTCGCGCAGGGTGTCGATCCCGGCCTGACCGGCGCCGGAGGCGGCCTGGTAGCTGGCCACCACGATGTGCTCCAGCCCGAAGCGCCGGTGCAGCGCGCCCATCACCACGATCATCGACAGCGTCGTGCAGTTGGGGTTGCTGATGATGCCGCGGGGGCGGTCGGCGGCCATCGCCGGGTTGACCTCCGGCACCACCAGCGGCACGTCGTCGTCCATCCGGAACGCCCCGGAGTTGTCCACGGCGACGGCGCCGCGGGCCGCCGCGATCGGCGCCCACTCGGCGCTGACCTCGTCGGGGACGTCGAACATGGCCACGTCGACACCGTCGAAGACCTCCGGCGCCAGGGCGAGCACCTCGACCTCCTCGCCCCGGACCCGCAGCTTCTTGCCGGCCGAGCGCGGCGAGGCCACCAGGCGGATGTCGCCCCAGACGTCCTCGCGGGTGCTCAGCAGGTCGAGCATGACCGAGCCGACGGCGCCGGTGGCGCCGACGACTGCCAGGGTGGGCTTGCGGGTTTCGCTCACGGTGGTCACCTTCCAGTGCCGGCGTAGACGGTGGCGTCGTTGTCGGCGTCGAGGCCGAAGGCGGTGTGCAGCGCGGCGACCGCCCGGGGGGCGTCGGCGGCACGGCACACGACCGAGATGCGGATCTCCGAGGTGCTGATGAGCTCCACGTTGATGCCCGCCTCGGCCAGCGCCCGGAAGAACGTCGCGGACACCCCCGGGCTGCGCCGCATGCCGGCACCCACCAGGGACACCTTGGCGACCTCCGGGTCGAACCGGATGCCGCTGTGCCCGATGCGGTCGCGGACCTCGCCCAGGGCTGCGGTGGCGCGGTCGGCGTCGGCTGCGGGCAGGGTGACGGTGATGTCGGTGAGCCCCTCGGTGGACACGTTCTGGACGATCATGTCCAGGTTGGCCCCCGTGGTCGCGAGCGCCTCGAAGATCGCCGCCGCCTGGCCGGGCTGGTCGGGAACCCCGGTCACGGTCAGCTTGCCCTCGGACAGGTCGCACGCGACCCCGGAGATGATGGGCTCTTCCATCTCGCCCCTTTCGACGATTGCGGCGACGCCTTCGGCGGTCGTCACCCAGGTGCCCTCGTTCGACGCGAACGAGGACCGGACATGGATCGGCAGGCCGGTGCGGCGCGCATACTCCACGCAGCGCAGGTGCAGCACCTTGGCCCCGGCGGCGGCGAGCTCGAGCATCTCCTCATAGGTCACCGCGTGCAGCTTGCTTGCCCGTGGGACCATCCGCGGGTCGGTGGTGAACACGCCGTCGACGTCGGTATAGATCTCGCAGACCTCGGCGCCCAGCGCCGCGGCCAGGGCGACGGCAGTGGTGTCGGAGCCGCCGCGACCCAGCGTGGTGACGTCCTTGGTGTCCGGCGACACGCCCTGGAAGCCAGCGAGGACGGGGATGGCGCCCTCGTCGATGGCGTGGCGCAGGCGCCACGGGGTGACGTCGATGATCTGGGCGCTGCCATGGGCCGAGGTGGTCAGCATGCCGGCCTGCGAGCCGGTGTAGGAGCGGGCCTCCTCCCCCTCGTCGTGGATCGCCATGGCCAGCAGCGCCATCGAGATGCGCTCGCCCGAGGTCAGCAGCATGTCGAGCTCGCGCTCGGCGGGCTCCGGCGAGACCTCGGAGGCCAGGTCGAGCAGGTCGTCGGTGGTGTCGCCCATCGCGGACACCACGACCGCGACGTCGTTGCCGGCCCGCTTGGTCTCGACGATCCGCCGCGCGACGCGTTTGATGCTGGCGGCGTCGGCGACGGACGAGCCGCCGAACTTCTGCACGACGAGGGGCACGGCGGAACTCCGATGAGGTGGGCGGCTGGTCGGGCGCAAGTCTACCTGTCCACGACGCGCCAGCCCGGCAGGCGAGGACCGGGCTACAGCGCCCGCCGACCGGCGAAGGCGCGGCCCAGGGTGACCTCGTCGGCGTACTCCAGGTCGCCGCCCACGGGCAGCCCGGAGGCCAGCCTGGTGACGCTGACTCCCAGCGGGGTGAGCAGGCGCCCCAGGTAGGTCGCCGTCGCCTCACCCTCCAGATTGGGGTCCGTGGCGATGATGACCTCCGTCACCGAGCCGTCCGCCAGGCGGGCGAGCAGGCCGGCTATCCGCAGATCGTCCGGGCCGACACCATCGATGGGGCTGATGGCGCCCCCCAGCACGTGGTAGCGCCCGCGGAACTCTCTGGTCTTCTCGATCGCCACCACATCCTTGGGCTCCTCGACGACGCAGATGAGCGCGGCGTCGCGGCGGGCGTCGGTGCAGATGCGGCAGGTGTCCTGCTGGCTGATGTTGCCGCAGATGACGCAGAACTTGACCGTCCTTGTGACCTCCAGCATCACCGCGGCCAGGCGCTCCACGTCCGTCGGCTCCGAGCCGAGCAGGTGGAAGGCGATGCGCTGGGCGCTCTTCGGCCCGATGCCGGGCAGGCGGCCGAGCTCCTCGATCAGGTCCTGCAGGACTCCCTCGTACACGACCCGCCTACTCCTCGAACTCGTCGATCTTGCGGCCGCCCAGGGCGACCTCGATCAGGGCCTCGCCGGTCAGGCCGGCCATGACATCCGTCGAGTCCGCGACGGCCGCGTCCTCGTCGGTGTACGCAGGGGCTGGCGGCGCACCGGCATCCGCCCCGGCGGCGGGGCCAAGCGATCCGCCGCTGTGCTGGGACGCGGCCGGGCTAACGGCGGCCGAGGGTCCCGCGCCGGAGGTCGACCGGTCCGCTGGTTGCTCCGTGGCGCCCGTCGGCTGGGGCGCCGCCGAGGGCGCCTTCGCTGTCGGCGTCGACGGCGAGGCCGCCCGCGCCTGCCCGACCGACCCGCGCGAGGCTCCCGACGACCCGCCCGCGCCCGCGCCTGCCGCGGCGCGCCCGGGGTCGAGCACGAGCTCCACCCGGAGGCGATGGCGCAGCACGTCCAGCATCGCCTCGGACACGATGTCCGGATAGGCCGCGCGGTTGAAGTGGGCGACGGCGCCGGCGTCGCCGACCGCTGCCACCACCACCCCGTCCTCGACCGACAGCGGTACTGACTGCGAGAAGGTCAGCCACGCCACCCGGCTGCGGGACTTGACGTTGTCGACCACCGCGGGCCACAGGGCGCGTACCTGCTCCAGGGTCGGGCCGTCGGCCTGAGCAGCTGCAGCAGCCGGTGCCCGTGGCTCAGGCTCCGCAGCTGGAGCCCGCCCCGGCGCCCCTGGAGCCGCTTGCGCCGGCGGCGGAGCCCCACCAGCGGCCGGCTTCGGCCGATCCCGCTCACCGCCGGGCGCCGTGGACGGCGCCAGGTCCGAGATCCTGCGCGGGGAGCGCCGACCGGAGCCGCCGCCGCTTCGAGCGGACGTGCTCGGCGCGGCCGACTCTTCGCCCTGAGCGGCGGGAGCGGTTGCCGGGGGCGCGTCGGCCGGCGCCGGCGGCTCGGCGGGCGACGCCGACGGCTGAGCTGCCGGAGCCCCCGCGTGCGCGGCTGAAGCCCCCGCGTGAGCGGCTGGCGAGCCTCGGCCGGGACGCCCTGGACTGGCCAGGTCGGCGGCCCGCGGACCCGGCGTGTCGATGGCCCCCGCACCCGGTGCGGCGACGTGCGCCCCCGGCCCGAAGGCGCCGAACTCGGCGGTGCGGCGCTCCACCCGGTCCAGCCGGGCGAGCAGGTCCAGGTCAACTGACCCCGTCGGCGGCAGCGCCAGCTTGGCGCACAGGATCTCGAGCGCCAGCCGCGGCGAGGTGGCCCCGCGCAGGGACGACAACCCGTCGTTCATCAGCTCCGCCGCCCGCGTCAGCTCGGCGGTTCCCAGGCCCTCGGCCTGTCGCAGCAGGTCCGCGAACTGGTCCTCCGGCACGTCCACAACCCCCCGCTCGCCCGCGTCCGGCATCGCCTTGAGCACGATCAGGTCGCGCAGGCGGTCGAGGATGTCGGTGGCGAAGCGCCGCGGCTCGTGCCCCGACTCGATCACCTCATCCACCACCGCGAACAGCGCACCGGCGTCCCCCAGCGTCAGTGCCTCGACCACTGCGTCGAGGACCCTGGAGTCGGTGACGCCGACGAGCTCGACCGCATCGGGGTAGGTGATCCCCTGCTCGCCGGCGCTGGCGACGAGCTGGCCGAGCAGCGACAGCGAGTCGCGCACGCTGCCCTCGGCCGCCCGCGCCACCAGGGTCAGCGCCGCGGGGTCCGCCGGCACGCCCTCGGCCTCGCAGATCGCCGCCAGGTGGCCGCGCAGGACGCTCAACGGCACCAGCCGGAAGGCGTAGTGGTGGGTGCGCGAGCGGATGGTGCCCAGGATCTTCTCGGGCTCCGTGGTGGCGAACACGAAGCGCAGGTGCGGCGGGGGCTCCTCGATCAGCTTGAGCAGGGCGTTGCCGGCGTCCTTGGTCAGCTGGTGCGCCTCGTCGACGATGTACACCGTGTAGCGGCTGGACACCGGCGCGAAGACCGCGTTCTCGCGCAGCTCGCGGGCGTTCTCCACCGAGCGGTGGGTGGCCGCGTCGATCTCGACCACGTCGATGCTGCCGGGGCCGTTGGGCGCGAGGTCGATGCAGGGCTGGCACTCGCCGCAGGGCTCGTCGGTGGGGCCCTGGACGCAGTTGAGGCTGCGGGCCAGGATGCGCGCGCTGGACGTCTTGCCGCAGCCGCGCGGGCCCGAGAACAGGTATGCGTGGTGGACCCGGTCGTTGCGCAGCGCTCGGATCAGCGGCCCGGTTACCTGGTCCTGACCGACCACCTCGGTGAACCGGCCGGGGCGGTACTTGCGGTAGAGCGCGAGCGACACGCTGACACCCTAACTTGGGGGTCCGGCAGGCGACAGGGCCGAGCGTCTGCAGGGGACGAAAGGACCCCTCGCGCACCCGATGGAGCCCGGGTACCCTTGCTGCCTTCCGGCCCTGGGGGGGTTTACGGGACATCGCCGCGCGAGGGGCTGCGACCAGTGTACGCACGGGCCCGCGACCTGGCGTAAGGTCTCCCACGGAGGATTCGCCTAGTGGCCTATGGCGCTCGCTTGGAAAGCGGGTTGGGTTCACGCCCTCGCGGGTTCGAATCCCGCATCCTCCGCGGGTAGCGCGCCCGCCGCCGGACGCTCCAGTGTTGCGATCGTCACGCGGCGGGCGCGCGCCGCTATCGGGGGCTGGGACACCGCAACCGTAAAGTTCCTCCCATGGCCGACTCTGACGACCCCGCATCGACCGCCCCGGGATCACCGATCCCGAACCCGTCCCCCTCCCCTGGCGGCTCCGGTGGGTCTGGCGGCTCCTCATCCGGCCGCGGCTCGGGCGGGTCCGGCGGGTCCGGCGGCAGGCGCATCTCGCTGCCGGTGCTCATCCTGTTGACGCTGGTGGGCATGGGCGTGCTGTTCGGCGTCGGCTTCGGGCTCGGCCAGTTGCTGCTGTCCGGCGACTCGTCCACGGCCTCCGGCGGCAGCTCTGGCGGCTCGTCGTCGGCCGTGGCGAGCCCGAGCACCCAGCCCTGCGTGACGGTGCAGGCGACGCCGTCGCCGGTGCCCGCCTCGGACATCACCGTCGACGTGCTCAACTCCGGCGCCCCTGCCGGCTCGGCCAAGACCGCGTCCGAGCAGCTCGGCGCAGCGGGGTTCCTGATCGGCAACGTTGCCAACGGGCAGAGCACCCAGACCGGCAGCCCCGCCGTCGTGCGCTACGGAACGGGCGGGGTCGACAAGGCTCGGACCGTCGCGGCGTGGGTCAACGGCAACGCCGCCGTAGAGGAGGACCCAACCCTGGGGGGGAGCATCCAGCTGTTGCTGCTGCCCGCGTACTCGGGCATCGCGACCAGCGACGCCGCGCAGGCCAAGCTTTCCCAGCCCGTGCCGGTCGCCAGCGGCCCCGGCTGCTCTCCGAGCGCGACGGCCCCGGCAAGCGAGCCGGCGGCCAGCCCGCAGGCCTCGTCGGAGGCAACCTCCGGAACCGGCCAGCAAGGCGGCGGAACCTCGGACCAGGGCGCGACGACGGACTCCGGCCAGGGAACGCAGGGCAGCACGCAGGGCAACTAGCAGGGATCGAGCGACCTTCCGCGGGCGCCCTGGTGCCCGCCCGACCGGCTTTGTCCGGCCCGGGCGGGCACCTTCGCTTTGGGGCGCTACCCTTGTCGGCGGTGGCGTGTCCGAGCGGCCAAAGGAGCACGCCTCGAAAGCGTGTGTGGGGGCAACTCCACCGTGGGTTCGAATCCCACCGCCACCGCGCGGGGTTTCTGGCGAAAGTCGGGGACCTGAATTGGTGAAACTCCTCGTCCCTTGGTTGGGGTGGGGAGTTTCGCCGTTTCGGGGTGCCTACGCGTTGGCTCGCGATCGCGCCTCATCCCGCGGTCGTGGTCGCCGGGCGCCGATGAACACGCGCCAAGGCCTCCACCCGCCGGCCGCATGCCCGAAATCGAGCGTGCAGGAGGACTGCACGCCCCGCCGGCACTACCGTGGCAGGAGGGCTGCAGGGCCGGTACCGGTGCGGCGGCGCCCAGGGCTGCGGGGAGTGTGAAGTGAGCCAACCTCACGGTTTCGGCGACAAGGTCGCGTTCGTGTGGCGGGTCGCGGACAAGCTGCGCGGCACTTTCCGACCGCACGAGTACGGGCAGGTGATGCTCCCGCTGCTGGTGCTGCGCCGCCTCGACGCCGTGCTGGAGCCCACCAAGGCGCAGGTGCTGGCCAAGGCCGCCCAGCTGGAGTCCGCCGGGATGGCGCCGGCCGGCATTGACAAAGTGCTGCAGTCGGTGTCCGGGTACCCGTTCTACAACACCTCGCCGCTGTCGTTCGGCGACCTGCTCGCCGACGACAAGAACGTCCTGGACACCACCCTGGCCTACATCGCCGGGTTCTCCCCGGGCGCCACCGAGGTGATGGAGGCCTACGACCTGTACCCGCGCCTGAAGCGCATGGACAAGGCGCAGATCCTCTACCCGGTGCTGGCCGACTTCGCCGACCTCGACGTCCGCCCGCAGACCGTCGGCAACGAGGCCATGGGCTACATGTTCGAGGAGCTGCTGCGCAAGTTCTCGGAGATGTCGAATGAGACCGCCGGCGAGCACTACACCCCGCGGGAGATCATCCGGCTGATGGTGAACCTGCTGCTCGACGCCGACGAGGAGGCCCTGACCTCCCCGGCGCCGGTGCGCACCGTCTACGACCCGGCCGCCGGCACCGGAGGGATGCTCACCGTCGCAGCCGACCGCATCGCCGAGCTCAACCCGCAGGCCCAGGTCCAGGTGTTCGGCCAGGAGCTCAACCCCGAGACCTGGGCGGTGGCCCGCTCGGACCTGATGATCAAGGGCTCGGACCCCGGGCACATCCTGCTGGGCAACTCGCTGGCCGACGACGGCTTTCCCGCCGACCGGTTCGACTACCTGCTGGCTAACCCTCCCTACGGGGTGGACTGGAAGGCCTACCGGCAGCCGATCGAGGACGAGCACCGCCGCTCGGGGTTCGCCGGCCGGTTCGGGCCGGGGCTGCCGCGGGTGTCCGACGGGTCGCTGCTGTTCCTGTTGCACATGATCGCGAAGATGAAGCCCGTCGCCGACGACCCGGGCACGCCGTGGGTGGACGGTGGTTCCCGGATCGGGATCGTGCTGTCCGGCTCGCCGCTGTTCTCCGGCGGCGCCGGGTCCGGCGAGTCCGAGATCCGCCGCTGGATCCTGGAGAGCGACCTGCTCGAGGGCATCGTCGCGCTGCCCGACCAGATGTTCTACAACACCGGCATCAACACCTACGTGTGGGTGCTCACCAACCGCAAGGCACCCGAGGCTGCCGGGCTGGTGCGGCTGGTGGACGCCCGCGAGCTGGGAACCAAGATGCGCAAGAGCCTCGGCGACAAGCGCAAGGAACTCTCCGACGCGGCCGTCGACGAGGTCACCCGCCTGTACTCCGACGCCCTCGACGACCCCGACAACGACGTGGGCGACGGCACCGGCGCGGGCCGGGTCAAGGCGATGGCCAACGTCGAGTTCGGCTACGCCCGCCTCACCGTCGAGCAGCCCCTGCGCCGCGCCTGGGCGGTCACCGACGACACCCTCGCAGCCCTCCCCTCGCAGGACACCCGTGCCGCGCTCGCAGGCCTGACAGGCCAGTCGTGGGCGTCTGCGGCAGCAGCCAAGAAGGCCATCAAGGCCCACGCCCCCTCCCTGGACACCAAGACGCTCAACCAGGTCGTGAAGACGATTGGGGTGCACGACCCGGACGCCCCCGCCGTCGCAGCCAAGCGCGGCGGGCTCGAACCCGACCCGGAGCTGCGCGACCAGGAGAACATCCCCCTGCCCGCCGACTACCTCGGCCTCGCCTCGGAAGAGGATCGCGCCGAGGCCGTGAGGCAGGCCGCCGAAGCCCACCTCGCCGCCGAGATCCACCCCTACCTGCCCGACGCGTGGATCGACCACGACAAGACCCGCATCGGCTACGAGATCCCCTTCACCCGCCAGTTCTACACCTACACCCCACCCCGCCCCGTCGCCGAAATCCGCGCCGACATCACCGCCCTCGAAGCACGCATCCAGAACTGGATGAAGGGACTCGCAGGATGAGTAGCCCCCATGTCGTGCTCCATGAGGCGAGCGTCAAGTCCGGGTGGCCCCTTGTTCCCCTGTGGAGCGTCGCGCGCCGTGTCGACAGAACGGGCCGCCCCGACGCGGAGTTGCTGAGCGTCTACCGAGACCACGGCGTAGTCAGGAAGAGCGACCGCGACGACAATTGGAACCAAGAGAGCGAGGACCTCTCCACCTACAAGTACGTGGAACCCGGCGATCTCGTGCTGAACAAGATGAAGACGTGGCAAGGAAGCCTTGCCGTCTCGGAGTACGAGGGAATTGTTAGTCCTGCGTACTTCACATGCACTCTTGCTGAGTCTGTCCACCCCAGATTCATCCACTACTTGCTCCGCTCTACCCCCTACATCGCCCTCTATGGAGCAGCGTCAAAGGGCATTCGGCCAGGTCAGTGGGACCTTCCGTTCGAAGCCTTTCGGGCGCTGCCGGTGCTTCTGCCGCCGCTCGATGTGCAGCGGCGGGTGGCGGATTTCCTGGACGACCAGATCGGCCGAATAGACAGCATCATCAGCGCACGCGGCCGACAGATTGCCGACCTGACGAGGTCTGTGGAAAGCCTTGCCTGGGGCGAGGTCACCGCAGCGAACCAACCGGGCGAACGCAAGGCATCGGGAGTCGCCTGGTGCCCCAGTATTCCGGTGGGATGGGGCGCACCACGAATCTCTCTGGTCGCCCGTATGGGCACTGGCCACACGCCATCGCGTTCCGAACCCGGCTACTGGCGGGATTGCTCTATCCCCTGGTTGACGACGGCTGACGTCCATAGGTTCCGAGCGGACGGGATCGACGTGTTGAGCGATACCGAACATCACATCAGCGCACTGGGCCTGGCCAATAGTGCCGCTGTGCTCCACCCCGCCGGTACGGTCGCGTTGAGCCGAACTGCGTCGGCGGGCTTCGCAATCATGCTCGGAGTCGATGCCGCTACCAGCCAGGACTACGCAACGTGGACGCCAGGGCCAACCCTCGACGGCGAGTACCTCCTCTGGTGCCTCCGAACGATGCGCAGGGACATCTTGGGACGACTTGCCACGGGTTCCACCCACAAGACCATCTACTTCCCCGACCTCGCGTCGATCAGAATCCCGCTGCCGCCCCTGGCAGACCAGGTGCGAATAGTCTCCGACATCAAGAGTGGTCTCGGATCTATCCGCAATCAGCAGGAACTGATGAACGACAGCCTTGGGGCGCTAAAGGAGTTGAAGCGCTCTTTGATCTCGGCCGCGGTATCAGGCGAGTTCGATGTGACGACGTCGGATGGTTCGGGGGCGCGGGTGTGAACAAGGCGAAGAGCGAGCTCGGCTTCGAGGAGGCCATCGAGCACCACCTGCTAATCCACGGCTGGGGCAAGGTCCCGAACACCGGATTCGATGCAGGCCTGGGTCTGGCACCGGGCGAGGTGGTGGAGTTCCTGAAGACGTCGCAGCCCGACGAGTGGGACAAGCTGGTCACTCGGGTAGGCGCCGGCAGCGAGGCGAAGGCCGCCGAGAAGGTCGTGGCCTACATCGCCGGCGAGGTCGACCGCCGGGGGACGGTCCACGTCCTGCGCAACCCGACGAAGATGAACGGGGTCACGTTCCGGCTGGCGTTCTTCGCGCCCGCGAACACCCTCACCCCGGTGCTGTGGGAACGCTACTCGGCGAACCGGCTGGGGGTGTCCCGGCAGGTGCACTACTCCGCGACGGACACCGCCCTGTCGCTGGACATGGTGCTGCTCGTCAACGGGCTGCCCACCGCGACGGTGGAACTGAAGAACCCGCTGACCGGGCAGAACGTCGAGGACGCGATGCGCCAGTACCGCTACGACCGCAAACCGTCCGAGGTGATCTTCCGCGACCGGGCGGTGGTGCACTTCGCCGTCGACCCCGACCAGGTGTACATGACCACCGAGCTGGCGGCCAAGCAGACGAGGTTCCTGCCGTTCAACCAGGGCTCCGCGGGGGCGGGCAACCCCGGCGGCGCGGGCAACCCGCCCAACCCCGACGGGTACCGCACGGCGTACCTGTGGGAGCAGGTGTGGGCCCGGGAGGCGTGGCTGGAGCTGCTCGGGACGTTCGTGCACGCCGAGGACGTCCGCGACGAGAACCGGCGCAAGACCGGCAAGCGGCGGATGCTGTTCCCCCGCTACCACCAGTGGGACGCGGTGCGCCGGCTGCTGGCCGACACCCTGGCCACCGGGCCGGGGGTGAACCGGCTGGTGCAGCACTCGGCCGGGTCGGGCAAGTCGAACACGATCGCGTGGACCGCGCACCGCCTCACCCGCCTGCACACCCCAGGGGACCCCGCCGGGCTCTCGCCCGCGGTGCGCGCGGGCGGGCTGGGGACAGATGCGCCGCTGTTCCACAAGGTGGTCGTGGTGACCGACCGGCGCGCGCTGGACTCCCAGCTGCAGGACACCGTCGGGGCGCTGGAGCACACCCCCGGGGTGCTGGTGCGCATCGACGAGAAGATGACCTCGGCGGACCTGCAGGCCGCGCTGGAGTCCAACGCCGCGCGCATCATCGTCACCACCCTGCAGAAGTTCCCCGTCGTGGCCGGCTACCTCGCCGCCGACGGCGGCCAGGTCGCCGGGCGGCGCTTCGCCGTCATCGTCGACGAGGCGCACTCCTCCACCTCGGGGGAGGCGATGAAGGACCTCAAGGGCGTCTTGGGCGCGCCCGGGGACGACGCGGCGGCGCTGGCCGCGCACGAGGCGCGCGAGGGCGCGGTCGAGGACGCCCGGCCCGACGCCGCCGACGTGCTGGCCGAGTCCATGGCCGCGCGCGGCGGGCACGCGAACCTGTCGTTCTACGCGTTCACCGCCACCCCGAAGCCGAAGACCCTGGAGCTGTTCGGCACCCGCTGCACCCTGCCCGGCGGGGAGGTCGTGCTGCGCCCGTTCCACACCTACGCGATGCGCCAGGCCATCGACGAGCGGTTCATCCTCGACGTGCTGGCCAACTACACCACCTACGACACCTACTACCGGCTGGCCAACTCCGCCCCGGAGGACCCCGAGGTGCCGGTGTCCAAGGCGTCCGCGGCGCTGGCGCGCTACGTGTCGCTGCACCCGTCGAACCTGGCGCAGAAGGCCGAGATCATCGTCGAGCACTTCCGGCGCAAGACCGCCGCCAAGATCGGCGGGAAGGCCAAGGCCATGGTCGTGACCCGCTCCCGGCTGCACGCCGTTAGGTACAAGAAGGCCATCGACGCCTACATCGCCGCGAAGGGCTACGGCGCCGGCGCGCACCCGGTGCGCACCCTGGTCGCGTTCTCCGGGCAGGTCGTGGACCCCGCCGCCCCGACCGTCGCCTACGCCGAGGCGGCGATGAACGGCATCAAGGAGTCCGCGCTGCCCGAGACGTTCGCCGGCGAGGACTACCAGGTGCTCGTCGTGGCCGAGAAGTACCAGACCGGGTTCGACCAGCCGCTGCTGCACACCATGTACGTGGACAAGAAGCTCGACGGCGTCAAGGCCGTGCAGACCCTGTCCCGGCTCAACCGCGTCCACCCCGAGAAGGACGACACGTTCGTCCTGGACTTCGCCAACGACCCCGAGGGCATCCAGGACGCCTTCCGCCCCTTCTACGAGGAGACCTCGGCCACCCCCACCGACCCCAACGTGCTGTACGCCATGCACACCACCCTCACCGGCCACGGCGTGCTCCACGCCCCCGAGATGGCCAAGGCCGTCGCAGCGCTGCTGTCCGGGCAGTCCGCCAAGCAGAAGACCGTCTACGCCAACCTGCACCCCGCGCGGGACCGCTACACCGCCCTCGACGGCGCCGACCAGGACGCGTTCCGCGACACGCTGCGCCGCTACGTGTCCGCCTACGCCTTCCTCGCCCAGGTCATGCCCTGGACCGACCCCGACCTGGAGACCTGCTACCTGTACGGCAAGGCGCTGCTGGCGGTGCTGCCCCGCGGCGACACCGACCCCATGCCGCAGCTGGACGACTCGGTGATCCTCACCCATCTGCGCATCGCCGCCGCCGCGCGGGAGGCCGACCTGTCCATCGACGAGGGCACCGACACCCCCGGGGCGGCGCTGCCCGGCGGCGGGCAGGGCCGCACCCACGACGTGCCCCTGGAACCGCTGAGCGTGCTCATCAAGACCATGAACGAGCGCTACGGCATCGAGTTCACCGACGTCGACATCGTGTGGGCCGACCAGCAGAAACAAGTCGTCAAGAGCGACCCCACCCTGCGCGCCATCGCCCTGCACAACGACGAGCACAACTTCCGCCGCGCCCTGGACCAGTACGCCGACGCCGCCATCATCGAGCGCCACGAGGCCAACACCGACCTGTTCAACGCCTACTTCGAGAAACCCGGCTTCCGCGACGCGTTCATCACCTTCCTCGCCCAGGCCTACCCCGAGATCCGCGCGGAGAGCGCGGGGTAGGTGCGGGTGTCCCCAAGCCGCCGTCATACCGCATCGCGCTGGCGCTGGCCGTCGACAGCTCCACCGGTGCGTTGGCCCAGCCGGCGCACGCCACCCGATCCCGCCGACTCGGCGCAAGCGAAGCGAGCGGCACTATCGACCCTCACCGCCCAAGTTCGCGTCGCGGGCCGACTGGCCAGGGCCAGTCAGCGCATCATCTCCGATCGTGTGCGAAGAGGACCCTGCAGGACGAATGAATGGTCGTCGTCCACTGAGGGAACGCCAGAGACGGTGAATGGCGTCCCGTTGTCTTGAACCACCAGGGTTCGTGCCTTCCCGTCAATCTGAAGGTCGAGGATGAGGTTGAATCGGACCAAGTCCCTCCTGGACCTCGCATACAGATTGATCATCAGTGGCCGCGACTCAGTGAACTTCCGCCTGTCGGCGACGATCACCTCATGACCGGTCGGCTCCGGGATGGGGTTATGGTCTCGCAGCCTGCCTACCTGGGCCGTCGGGCTTTCTGCGTCAAGGTCAGCGACCAGGTGCAGCACCTGTTCTGCGCCGCCCCCGCCTCCGCCGGCGAAATCGATCACGAAGGGCATGTCGGGGGCGGTTCGCTCAACAACCTCGATGCGGGCATTGCTCAGAAGGACCGCGGACGGCCCGATCGTGTGGACTGTGATGGCACGCCGCAGCCGCCGCAGCGCCACCATCTCGACATCGCTGGGCGCGGCACCTCTGCGAACCGATTGCAGCTCTGGCTGAACCTCCGGGGGCGAGACGAACATGCCGAACGCCTGGCCGAGTGGCCCCGGAGGAACGACGACTACCTCCGCCGTCGCCGGCGTTGCTCGTTGGCGTCGCGCCAACACCCAGGAACGCACCGGAAGCACTGCCCCCTTGGATGTCGCCCACGCAGCTGCACCGACGGTCGCCGCGGCCGCGGCAGTCTCAAGAAGCGGATTCATGGACTCAGTCAACACCGGGAGCCCGAGCATGCCCGACGACCAGTGGATCCACCGCACCGACCTGCGGAGCGAGCCCAGGCGGAGCCGCCCGTCGCACTTTCAGGCCGAGCCGCGAGCCCGGCAGTTTGGGAGGCCCTCCAACGCCGCGAGTCGACGGCGCGGAGGCGGCCACACTGCCGTGGCCGCGGCAACGTGACCAACGGGATTCCGAACTCCAAGTGTTCTCTACTCCCGTGGAAGCTCTGGTCCCCTGAGAGCATAGGTTGTCGTCGGGCTTCCAGGTCCTCCCACTCGCACGACCCTGTCCTGCTGGACGAGACCTCTTAGCGCATATATCACCTGGCGCCGAGTCAGCCCAGTTGCCGCCATTAGGCTTCTGGCGCTCAATTCGCGGTTAGCTCTCAGCGCGTCCAGAATTGCCGACGAATTGACACCACTCTTGACACCACTCGCTTCCGCAGCGGAATTGGCATCCGCCACCGGCAAGACCACGTCAGCCTCCGGGACATGTCGGATGACCTCAGTGGAGGCCCCCCGCTTGGGTAGGCGGAACCTAGCGGCGATCACGTACTTCGTGCCGCGCCGCGTGCCGGTCGTCTCACTGATCCCGGACACGACGAGCCCCTGCAGTGCCGCCCGCGCGTCCGTGGAGTCAATCGGTGCGAACTCGTCTCGCACCATCAGGTTTGTCCACGTCACTCCGTGGCGCATGGATACGGCGATCGCGCGCTGCATGTCGGACAGCTTCGCTGCCTCTGGGAGGTCCGCGAGCCACGCGAGGTCATCCGCCGGCAGCAATGTGTGCCTTGGCAGGAGCGCTGTGAAACGCACCCCGGAGTCGCGGAACCTGGGGGGCGCCATCGAAGCGTCCCTGGAAGCACTCTGAGCAGCACGGATTCCGCCACCCTCCCCCTCAATCACGCGGGTGCCGCCAGGGGTGCGTGTGCTCTTGCAGATCTCGTACAGGTACTCGTTCACCGCGGACTTGCCGCCGGGCCTGCCGAGTTGCGCCACCGAGATGCCCCACAGCCCACCCGGGCTAGTCAGCACCAGGTAGTCATCCTTCATGCGCATCTCGACGCGCTTGCCCTGGGTGTGAGCACTCAAGTCCCTGTGGACAAGGGCGTTCGCTATGAGCTCCCGCACGGCCACGAGCGGAATCTCCGCCTCGTCGCGACCATGGCCATCCTGCCCGAATCGAACGACCGTGCGCGTGTTGCGGCGGACCCACGCGATCGCGCCGTCGAGGAGTTCCGGGAGCGGACCGTCTAGGTGCACAAGGTCGATGGACCGGTCGCTTCCCGTCCCCTCGACTGCAGCCGTGAGTGCGAGTGACGGCATGAACTTCTGCGGATACGAGCCGAGTGCGTACAGACCTGCGACCGTCAGCGACTTCGACTCCGGGTGGACGACTCCCTTGCTGCGCAATACCTCCAACTCATCCATCGCCGCCAGTCGGCGGGACGCGGCGCGAGATTCGCGAACGAATTGTGAGGCCAGACCCGCGTCCAGATCCATAACGCCTGTTCCGGGGACCGCCATGGCGTCAAATCGGGGACGACCCCGACCTGCGAGAACCTGGGCGACCTCCACTTCAGACATCTCGTAGTCGCCATCACCCTGGCGCAGGTACGCCTTGCCGCCGGTCCTGCAAGGCCGTTGGTACGCAGGGAGCGCCAGAACCTCGGCAACCAGAATCGTTCGGCCCTCGAACCTAGCCTCTGTGAAGTTGACGCTCACCGGTGGAACCACGCCCAAGCGCGCTTGACTGGCGATCCCCTGCTCGAGGTCAGCTACTGCCTCGACGCCGACTACTGCGAAGCCATCCGACTCATCGACGCCCAGCAAGATCGTCCCGCCAGAGGGCATGTTGCCAAACGCGCATAACGTACGCTTCACGTCGGGAACCCCGCCCTGGGCTCGCTTAGCCTCCACCTCGTACTGGTCGCCCCCACGGCGGCGGAGATCCTCCACCCACCGCTCGATGTCCGCCGCACTTGGCTGCATGTACACAATTGTACAGCTTGGGCGGTCATTTGATTAGCCATTGTTGTGCCGGCTGGCAGGCGCGAAGGGCCCACCATCCTGAGTCGGCGACCGACAAGGTGTGCAAGCAACCCCCGAAGACCGCTGCAAACCAACAGGTTCCGGGCCATCACCTACCTAGCAACTGTCGAACTGGGGTTGGCCGTGGGGAATCTCCACACGATCTCCACAACGCCTACATCACAACTGCAATTTGCATCCCGATGATGGGTGAAGACAACCGAACAGCAAGCCCCGCACAGCAGAGCCGGGACCCACATTCAGGAGGTCATCATGAAGCGCTCCACGCTCATCGTCGTAGGCGGCGCATCCGTCCTCGCCGCGGCCTCGGCAGCGGTCCTGCCGGCCGCCGCGACCCCACTGGTAGTCGGCGGCGACGCACGGGCACCCGTCGGCCAGACCACGCAGGTCGCCACGCTCACCGCGGTGCAGAAGTCGCAGTTGGCTTTCTGGGTCGAGGAGGAGAGGCTCGCCCACGACTTGTACGTGGCTTTGGCGGCCAAGTATCCGAACCTGCCGCAATTCGCGGCCATCGCCAACTCCGAGGCCCAGCACATGGCCGCGGTGCAGCAACTGTTGCGCACCTACGGCGTGGCCGATCCGACGACCGGCAAGCCCCCAGGAGTCTTCAGCAACCCCCAACTCGCCGCGTTGTACCGCCAACTCTTGAACTCCGCGACAACCCCTGCGGCAGCCCTGGTCGCCGGCGCGACGGTCGAGCGCAAGGACATCGCCGACCTGTCGGCGGCGAGGGCCACGGCAGTCCCGGCCGACGTGCTGCGGGTGATCAACTCCCAGATCAATGCCTCGCAGTCTCACCTTCGGGCATTCACCCGCTGATCACCCGGCCACCTGTCGGCCACGGCCACGGCCAGCCGCGATCAGTCGCGACCCCGTTGCGCGAATAGACCCCACCCCGCGCCACCGCCCAAGCTCCGATCGGAGATGCACCATGAGCCTCGACCTCAACCTCCCCGCCCGCTGGTCGGCGCGGGCGGGGTCGTCGGTGACCACACCCACCACCGGCCGTCACTCGGCCGGTTCCAGGCGGCGTCGGCATGCAGGCGACGTCGGCGCCACCATCGCCGGTGTCGGAGCGGGCGCGGTGGTTGGCTCGGCGTGGGTGCTGTCGGCTCCGACGTGGTCGACCCCCGGCGGGCCGGTGACGGTGCTCGGCGCGCTCACCGCGATGCTGGGCACCTACCTGTCGCTGGTGCTGATCGTGGTGGTGGCGCGCGTGCCCTGGCTGGAGCACGACATCGGCCAGGACCGGCTCATCGCGTTCCACCGTAGGCTCGCTCCGTGGGTGGTGGGCCTGATCAGCGCCCACGTGGTGTTCACCACGCTGGGTTACGCGCAGTCCGCCGGCATCTCGTGGTGGGCGCAGTTCACCGACCTGGTGCTGGGGTATCCATGGCTGATGCCGGCGACTGTCGCGTTCGGGCTGATGCTCGTGCTGTCGGCTTTGAGCATCCGGCGGGCGCGGTCGAAGTTGCACTACGAGACCTGGTGGGTCGCGCACCTGTACCTGTATCTGTCGGTGGTGCTGGCGTTCGGGCATCAACTGGCCGCGGGCACCCTGTTCATCGGCAACGAGTGGGCCAGGGTCGGTTGGATCGCGCTGTACGTCGCAGTCGCGGTGCTGGTGATCGGCTCGAGGGTGCTGCTGCCGCTGGTGCGCAATGCCCGTCATCGGTTGCGGGTGGCCTCGGTGGTGCCGGACTCCGACGGCGTGGTCAGCATCTACTTGACCGGGCGCAATCTGGCCGCGCTGCCGGTGCGGGGCGGGCAGTTCTTCGAGTGGCGCTTCGGCACCCGGCAGTGGTGGTGGCAGGCGCACCCGTACTCGCTTTCGGCCGCGCCGGACGGGCGCAGTCTGCGGATCACGGTGAAGAACCTCGGCGACCAGAGCGGCGCCCTGGCGGGTCTGCGGCCGGGGACGCCGGTGCTGGCCGAAGGTCCGTACGGCGCCTTCACCGCCGAACGCGCACGGCCCGGGGCGCCGATCGTGGCACTGGCCGCCGGGGTGGGGATCGCACCGATCCTGTCGCTGCTGGGGAGCCTGCCGACCGATCGTGCACGGGTGACGCTGATCTACCGCGTGGTGACGATGGCCCCGGGCACGATCGCGCTACGCGCCGAGGTGGAGGAGCTGGTCGCCCGTCGCGGCTGGACGCTGCACTACCTCACCGGGGAGATCGACCAGTGCACCATCGACGCGGTGCGGCTGTCGGTACTGGCGCCGGACCTGCCCCGGGCCGACGTGTTCGCGTGCGGTCCGCGGGGGTTCCTGGACAAGGTGGCCGAGGCGACCCGGGTCGCGGGGGTACCGGCCGAACGATTCCACGACGAACTGTTCGTCTTCTAGGTTGAGGAGCGAATCATGAAACGCGCATTGATGGTGACGGCGGGGACGGCGGCGGGGTTGGCCGCGGCGCTGAGTTACACCCCACGGATGGCGCTGCCGGACGTGTCGGCGGCGGCGACCACCCCGGCTCCGGCCGCATCCGGGGCACCAGCCGCCACGAGCCCGGCCACGTCGCAGCCTGCGGCCGCATCCACGACCAACCCGCCGTCGTCCTCACCCACCGCCACATCCCCTGCCGCGCCCTCCGGCACCTTCACTGGTTCGACGGTCGGCACCCGCTACGGCGACGTGCAGGTGGCAGTGACTTTGGCGGCCGGCAAGCTCACCGCAGTGACGGCGCTGGCCTTCCCGTCCGCCGACACCAAGTCCGCCGCCGTCTCGGACCAGGCGATACCGCTGCTGCGCGAGGAGACGATCGCGGCACAGTCCGCGGAGGTCGCCACCATAAGCGGCGCGACCTACACCTCGAAGGCGTGGCAGGAGTCGTTGGCCGCGGCTCTGGCACAGGCGGGACTCTGAATCATGACCTGTGTCCGTCCCGCACCCTTGCACGGGTGGCGGCGAAGGGTGCACACGGAGCACGTGTGGACCACGGTAGTCACGATCGACGTGCGCGGCGCAGACCTGCCTGCCCCCGACGTCGCGGAGGTGCTGCGCGCCTGTGCGCAGTTCACCCATGACGTGGACAGCTGGTTCTCACCATTCCGTGACGACTCGGCCGTCTGTGCGATCCGCCGCGGTGAACTGACCGAGGCCGATGCCCCGGCACCGGTGCCGGAGGTGTTGGCCGAGTGCCGACGTGCCCGCGACATCACAAGCGGTGTCTTCGACCCTTGGGGCAGCGATACGGGCGGCTTCGATCCGTCGGGCTACGTGAAGGGCTGGGCAGCGGGACGGATGGCCGCGATGGTGACGTCGGCGGGCTTTGCGAATGTGTGCGTCAACGCCGGCGGGGATGTCTCCTGCCGAGGCGAGCAGTCACCCGGACACCCCTGGGCTGTGGGGATTCAGCATCCCGCCCGCAGGGACGACGTGGTCAGGGTGGTGCACGCACGTGACAATGCCGTGGCGACGTCGGGCCGGTACGAGCGCGGCGAACACATCTTCGACCCCACCACAGGTGGCAGCCCACGCCGGATGCTCGACTCGGCGACGGTCGTCGGACCCGATGCCGGCTTGGCCGATGCCCTCGCCACCGCCCTCGTGATCGCGGGCGCATACGGGGTGCGATTCCTACGCGAAATACCGGAGTACTCCGCCTACTTGATCTCCGGTGGCCGTGCCCAGATGTTCGGCCCCGCCTTCGCGTGACGCCGACCTGCGGATGTCCAACGGCTCAGGGGTCACGTCACAAGGGCTTGCTAGCCTGGAGCCGTGAGGGACTGGGAGAGGCCGCAACTCACACCTCTCACATCTTCCGGAGCCGCATCGGGCGGTGGACAAATACAGACCTTCGTTGAAGGGGCGCACGGAGGGGGCCAGGACAGCATCATCAGACGATCCGACTGTGCGATGTACGCCGCGAGTCCGGACGCCTGGAACCTGGTCGCCGCCCCTTCATAGCGCCGCCCAACACGACCGTCTCCTGGAACCGAACGCCGGAGACGCGGCACCGCTCCTCCCCAACCCTCCTTATCCGGATTGCGACACCGGGCCTGCTGCACGGGCAGGTGACAGCGTCTAACACACCGGCAGCAAACCCACCTGTCGCCTAGGGGTGCGGCCGACCCGAGAGACACGGATCGCACCTCACCCGTGCGGAAGGCCGGTAGCGTCTGGGGGCGGCAGCGTCGCAGCCGAGGAGGCTGGAACATGGGCAAGATCGTCGGCTTGGCCGCGCTCATCGTCGTCCTGGGATGCCTCGCCGTGGTCTTCTACCGCTCCATCTCGCGTCCCAGGCTGGCCCTCACCTACGACCCTCGACGGATGCGCTGGACCGCGACGCGCAGGGACGTGGCGCTGTTCGCCGTGACCATTCCGCTGTGGGTGCTGTTCTGGGAGCAGTACCTGATCAACCTCATGCTGTTCATCCCCGGCATCGACGTCTCGGTGCTCTACATCGCCCCCTACGCCTTCATGTTGGCGGTGATCCTCCTCGCCCACGTCTGGCGCGAACCCTCCTATGAGCTGGCCAAGATCGTGTCCCTGTTCTTCATCGGCTCCGCTCTGGTCACCATGAACCTGCGGGACCCGCTCCGCCAGCAGGGACTCGTGGAAGGTGCCGTCGCAGAGGCCAGCGCCCTGCCCACGCTGTCGCTGATCATCGCCAGCTACACCTTCACCGCAGTCTGGTTCTTCTGGGGAGTCCGTGTGCGCGCCCAGCGCGGCACCCGCGTCCCGGGAATCCCGTGGGACGCCTACCCCGAGGCGGCATGGATGCGCCAGCACGATCAAGTGGCCCAGGTCCAGCAGCGCCCCCGCCGCCAGCAGACCCACCTGCATCCCCGGCTCGTCAGCACCCTCACCAATTCCTCTGCCCTCGACGGGCCGAGCGCCATTCACCACCCGAGCGAACCCTTCCAGCGTTGGCATCGGGCCTGGCAGCGGCTCTCAGCCTCCCCCGTGCAGGGCTTCGGCGATCAGCCACGCGTAGGCCAGCGCGAACATCACGCGCTGGATCAGGCCTTGCACCTGGGGGCGGCGCGCCATGGCCAGCGGCAGCACCACACCGGACACGGCGACGACGAGCGACAGGGCGCGGAGCCAGACCGGGGCCCCAGCGTCGGTGAAGGCGACCGTGCCCGCGCCGACCGTGTAGGCGACGCCGGCCGCGCCCGCCAGCACCGAGTGCACCTGCGCCTCCTTCGCCCGGTAGGGGGCGCCAGCCTCCCATGGGCGCTCCGACGCCCCGGCCGTCGCCATCATGAGCACGCCGAAGACCACGATCAGACAGAAGGCGGCGATCCCCCAGGCACTCCGGCACTCGACCGCGACCAGGACGGCGCCGGCACCCAGGCCCGCGAAGCCAGCCCTGGCCACCCAGGCATGCCGAACACCCTGTGCCGCGGACTCGCTGATCGTGTTCGCCTCCCACGAGTAGCCCCGCACCATGAGTCGGGGCGCCACGCCCACGGCCACCGCCGAAGCAGCCAGCAACGCCACCGATATCCACGCCACCACGCACTCATCCTGCGCGCCCGGCTCCGGGTCACAGCTCAGGACCGGCCGGTGGGTCCATCACCCCAGGGTCGATTCAACCGACGGCAATCCCGACCGACCACTATGGCGTGAGTCTCAACAGACCAGGCGGCCCAACGCAACCCCGCAGGACGTGACCCACAAGTGCCCCACCTGTCGCATCAACTCCAGTCGTCTGGCGTGCATACGCTGCGTCGGGCCCGACGCGGCCGAGCCACAAATCGGGTGTGACCCGACCAGTCAGGCGCCCACAGGATTGGAGACGCCGGACCGAGACGTCGCTCCGGACCGCGTGCACCGAGGGGCGTGATGAAACTCAACCGAGGCGCAGCCGCACAGGGTGCTGACCTTCGACGTGGCCGGGTCGGGCGACTGCGGCCCAGCGGTCTTCTCCCCGATGCGCCACGCCGACGCGCAGGGCTTCGCCGACGACCTGAGTGTGCTCGTGTCGGAGCTGGACCTGAGCGGCTCGGTGTATGTCGGGCACTCGATTTCGGGAATCGCCGGCGCCCTGGCATCGGCCGCAGACCCAGGTTTGTTCTCCCGCCTGGTTCTCGTGGGGACGAGCGCGCGCTACGTCGATGACGCCGCCACCGGCTACGTCGGCGGCATGACCGAGGACGGGCTGGCGGACCTGCTCGCGGCCGTCAGATCGGACTTCCCGATGTGGGCGGCCGGTTTCGCGCCAGCCGCGATGGCCAACGCTGACAGGCCGGCCCTAGCCGAGGAGTTCGCGCAGTCGCTGCTGCGCTACCCGCCCGACGTGGCCTACACCCTGCTGCGGGGCGCATTCCGCGGAGACTTCCGAGCGGAGATGTCCCGCGTGCTCGTGCCCACGCTCGTGCTGCAGTCAGCGGAGGACGTCGCGGTGCCGCTTCAGTCGTCGCAATGGCTGGCGGATGCGATCCCCGAGGCGGGCCTGGAAGTGCTGCCCGCTGCCGGGCACTTTCCCCAGGTCTCGGCCCCCGCTGCGGTGGCCGCGTCGATTGGGCGCTTTCTCGACGAGGACACCTAGTCGCCCGCGCATCCGCTAGGCCTCCGGCACGGGGATGCCCAGGGATTCAGGGTCGGTGTCCCGGTGGCCGCCACGCTCGGCGCCGACGCCGGCGGTGACGACGAGGGCGATGCGCAGCAGTTGCCCGGGGCCGGGGACCTGATGCAGCACGACGGCACCCACGACCATGGCGATGGCCGGCTCCAGGGCCATGAGGGTGCCGAAGGCGTGAGCGGTGAGCCGGCGCAGCGCCAGCATCTCCAGGGAGAACGGCAGCACCGGTAGCAGTACTGCCAGGCCGACGGAGGCGAGCAGGACTTGCCAGGTGAGTCCGCCGAGGGCCTGCGGGACGCCGATCAGGGCGGACACCAGGGCGGCGATGGGGATGGTCAGGGCCAGCCCCTTGAGGCCCGCGACCTGGTCGCCGATGCGCTGGGTCAAGAGGATGTAAGCCCCCCAGGCGAACGCGCCGATGAGCGCGTAGACCACTCCCATGGGGTCGAACTGGCCTTGCCAGGGTTGGGTGAGCAGCACGACGCCGATCAGCGCCAGCGCCGGCCAGGCGAGCATGGCGGCACGGCGGGCGCGGGCGGCCGCGACGCTGAGCGGGCCGAGGAACTGGATCGCCACGGCCGTGCCCAGCGCGATGCGGTCCAGGGCCGCCAGCGTCGCCACCGTCATGGTCGCGGTGACGACCCCGAGGGCGAGGATCGCTGGCACCGCGCGGCGCGGGACGTCGGAGGGGCGCGGTCGCGCAATGGTCAGGAAGATGGCCGCGGCAGCGGTGAGTCGCAGCCACGCGGCTCCGGCTGTGCCGACGGCGGGGAACAGGCCCGTGGACAGGGCCGCGCCTAGCTGCACCGAGGTGATCGACACGACCGCCAGCGACCACGCCGGGACGCGGTCGGTGAGCGGCCGACGCGTCGGCCGCGGCGGGAAGGCCATCAGGAACCCGGACTCCTCTGAGTGCATTGTGTTTCCAATCTAATGCACTACTATGCCTCATGTGAGTTCAGTCCACGATGTCGAGCACGCCGAGGCGATCGCCCGCACCATCGGCAGGCGGGTCCGCGAGGGGCGCACCGGGCGCGGGTGGACCCTCGACGTGCTGGCTCAGCGGTCCGGGGTCAGCCGCCGGATGCTGGTCAACGTCGAGCAGGGAGTGACCAACCCCAGCATCGCCACGCTGCTGCGGCTGGCCGACGCGTTGGGCATCGGCCTGCCGGCGCTGGTCGATCCGGCAGACGAGCCCGGGGCGCCGGTGTCGGTGACCCGGGCCGGCGCAGCGGCGGAGGTCTGGAGCAGCCCCGCCGGCGGATCGGCGGTCCTCGTCGCCGGCACCGAGCCGCCAGAGGTGACCGAGTTGTGGGACTGGCGCCTCGGCCCCGCAGACACCTACCGCAGCGACGCCCACCGCGCGGGAACCCGCGAGCTGCTGCTGGTGCTATCCGGCTCCATCGAGCTGACGCTGGCCGGCGCTGCCCACCTGCTGCGGGCCGGGGACTCCGCAGCCTTCGAGGCTGACGCCCCCCACTCCTACGCCAACCCCTCCACCACCCAGCCGGCGCGGTTCACCCTCGCCGTCCACGAACCGAACGTCGGCAAGGAGCCCCGATGAATCAACCCACCCACGACACGATGCCCGAAGCCCTCGCCGGGGCTCGGATCGACGACGCCGTGATGGCCCTGCGGCCGGACTACCGCGCCCTGCTCCTGGTCGCCACCGACGTCGTCGGCGGGCCCAGCGACGCCGCCAGCGACGCCGTGCTCGCCGAGGCCGAGCGCGCCGCCGCGGCGCGGCTGGCCGGCGCGCCGCCGGAGTCCCTGCCCGAGGTCGCCGCCTGGCGCGAGGCGTTCGCCGGCTTCGGCGTCAAGCCCGGCGGGCCCGCTCCAGCGTCGAGGCCCTGCTGCGCCGCGTCGATGCCGGCCTGCCCCGCATCGACCGGCTCACCGACCTGTACAACGCCATGTCCATCAGCCACCTCATCCCCTTCGGCGGGGAGAACCTCGACGCCTACCAGGGGCCGCCGCACCTGGCCCGAGCGACCGGCGACGAACCCTTCGATACCATCGCCGAGGGCCAGCCCGTCACCGTCACCGCCGACCCCGGCGAGGTGGTGTGGCGCGACGGACTCGGCGTCACCTGCCGCCGCTGGAACTGGCGGCAATGCGTCCGCACCCGCCTCGACGAGAAGACGAGCAGCGTCCTGATCATCCTCGACGGCCTGGATCCTGTCACGACCGACGCCCTGTACGCGGCCGCCGACGACCTGACCGAGCGCCTGCTGACGTTCAGTCCCGAGGCCCGTGTCAGCCGACGGCTGCTCCCCGCAACCGGATGACCCAACGCCCCCATCCACCCCGTCGCACTGCTCCACCCCCGGCGCACCGCTCCACCCCGGCGCACCGCGGCCGCGTGTGATCGCCGCGCCAGGGGACCGTCATGATCTGCTGCTCGTTCGTCTTCAGGCCCGGCGAGTACGACGACGAGTTCCGCCGGCTCGACGGTGTCATCGCCGAGGTCACCGCCACCTACGGGGACGGCCGCCTCGACTGACCTACGACCACGAGCACCACCACGGCCCAGACAGGCTCACGGCAACCCCTCTGCAGTTCTGCCTCGCCCAACGCAGGGTCGCTTCCCGGCGCCTGCCGTCTTGACGGCGGCACTGGACAGGTCACGCGGACACTGGCCTGTTTATCCCTTCGCGTGCTCGCGGGGGCCAGCGCCCGCTACATCGACGACCCCGCCACTGGCTACGTCGCAGGGATGACAGGGAACGAGCTGGCAGAGCTGCTCGCGGCATTCAGATCCCACTTCCCGTCCTGCGAAGCCGGACTCGCGCTGGCCGTCGAGACCGAGCCACTCAACGTCGACTGCCGCTACCCTCTAGCGATGACGGGGTGGAAGGCGCCGAGGCTGGCGCGGCTAGCTCCCGCGACCGATGCCGCTGGTGGCGGACCGTCCATCGCCTGGACTTAGACCGTCCACCAGAACGTCAAGTTCCACCTCCGCAACCCTGGCGGTCAAGCATTTGTGTACGCGTGCACGGCCACCTGGCAGCGCGCCGGGGCGCCAAGCCCTCTGTAGCCGGGGTTGCTCGTGGGCGAGGGCCAGCCAGTTTCTTCGAACCTGCCCACCTTCATCACTTCGTCGTCCGGGCCCACATCGGCGCAACGGCAGTAGCCGCTATCGGAACAATCACGGGGAGTCGCTGGATCGTTAGGCTGGCGGCACAGCGTGGGCTCTCGCCCGCCCGATCGGAGGTGCAACCGGATGGCCGCTGTCACCTTGCCCCTGCTCCTGTCGTACGTCGGCATCGCCACCGCGCTCATCACCGCCGTCATCGCTTGGCGGTTCGCCCCGGGGGGAGAGTCGCTCGGGTTGTGGGTCCTGGCGGCGGCGCTGGCCGCGGTGAGCCCAATCGCCGACACGCTGCGGCTGGTGTTGCCCCAGGCGTGGACCCTGGCACTCGGGACCATCGCTGTCATCCTCTCGGAGGTCGTCGCGTACGCAGCCACGCGCCAGCTGTGCGGCCGCCGCCACACCCCGCGGGTCTACGCCGCGATGTGCGTCGTCGGCTGTGGATCCTTCATCTGGTTCTCCCTCGTCCATCCGCTTTTCCTGCCGCGGGCGATGATGCTGAGCGCCACGCTCGCCGTCGTCGCAGCTGCGATCGCGTGGGTGTTCCTACGGACCCGCGAGCCGGGCCTGACGGCCGTGTTCCGCATCACCGGCGGGTTCTTCGCTATGTACTCGCTCGGGCAGGTCGTGCGGTTGCTCTGGTTGCCGGGCTCGGGCATCCCCCAGGACACGACATGGGCGCCGGGTGCGGCGGTCCTCAACCAGTTGCTGAGCCTTCCGGTGCTCCTCATGCTCGCGCTGATGCTGGTGCTGGTGACCACGCGCCGGACGAGCGCCGCCGCCGCGCAGGAGCGCGAAATCGCCGAGGAGACCAGTGCGGCCCTGCTGGCGGACTCGTGGTCGGACCCGCTGACAGGTTTGGCGTCAAGGGCGCGCATCCGTCGGTGCTCGAGTCCTCGCTCGCAGTCGGCCCGAGGGGAGGCTCGGGGACCCCGGTCGTCGTCGTCGCCCTGGACGGCAACCCGGTCGAGAGCCACGGCCACCGGGCGGCTGACGAGGCCCTGGTCGAGGTGGCCCAACGGGTCCAGTCGGTCGGCGGGATCGGCCCGCAGGATTGGGACACCGCCGGGCGATGGGGCGAAAGCTCGATCATCGTGCTGCCGCCGGCCGGACCGGGACCGCCTGCAAAGGACTGGGCGCGGACCCTGCAGGCCGCACTGCTCGCCGTCCACACCCCGTCGGGGTACACCGCGTCGGCCAGCATCGCCGTCGTCGACGCCGCCCCCGGGACGTCGCTCCAGGTCCTCGACCAAGCGTTGCGCGACACCATCGACCGCGCCCGCGACGACGGCCCGGCAGGGATCGCCTACTGCGACACCGGCCCACCGGCCCGGCCCCTGGCCTGAAGCCCAGGCTCCATGATCATTGATGCTAACGGACCCCATGGGCGACTATCTACCTCGATGATCATGGCCGGCAGCGGCCAGTAGATTGCCCACCTTGCCTGTGGGCGGATCAGGAAGCGCGGGGGTGACCGACAACGCGATGAAGAGTTCCATCCCCGCCATTCTCCTGCTCGGGGTGATCGGCGGCATCGAGACGGCAGCGCCGAATATCTCCAGTTCGGCCCTGGTGAGCGTGAGCCGGGACCTACACATGTCCACCGCGGAGCTCGCCCTGGCAGCGAGCGCCCAGACGATCCTCATCGCCGCCACTGTGATCACGACCGGGATGCTGGCCGATCGACTGGGGCGCCGGCTCGTGCTGTCGATCGGCCTGCTCGTCGGGGCGGCTGGTAGCGCGGTCTGCGCCTTCGCCCCCAGCCCCGCCGTGTATGTGGCCGGACAGGCGATCATCGGTGTCGGGTTGGGGGCCGCCTACGGATCGGCGTTCGCCTATCTGCGGGCGGTCGCCCCGCCGGGGCGGCTGGCGCTGTCCCTCGGCTTGTGCAGCGCAACGATCGCGTTCACCACCGTCAGTCTCACGTTCCTCGGCAGCATTCTCATCGCCTCCAGTTGGCGCCTCGGACTCGCGTCAACCGCTGCCGCCTCGATCGCCGCTGTGCTGACCGTGCGGTGGCTGCTTCCGAGGCAGCCGCGGGTTCCCGGTGTGGGGCTCGACCTCCCCGGCCAGGCGCTGCTCGGCTGCGGCGTCGCCGGCTTCCTCGTCGGGGTCAGCCAGCTCGGTCGCAGCCTGACCGCGCCCAGCTCACTGGTGCCGCTGCTCGCCGGTGCGCTGCTGCTGACCGCCTTCGGCATCCGCGAGGCCAGATCCGCGACGCCCTTCTTCCCCATCCGGCTGTTCGCCTCGCCCTCGCTCGTGGCGGCGACTCTGGCCTTCTTCGTCTACTACTTCGCCACCGCCGTCGTGTTCCTGCAGACGACGAACCTCTGGCAGTACGTCACTCGGATCCCGATGCACGAACTGGCGCTCTGGCAGCTGCCGCTGATCGCGACCGGGGTGGTCAGCCCGATCCTGGTCGGCCGCCTCCTCGACCGCGGAGTCTCGTCCGCCACTGCCCTCCTGGCCGGGATGCTGGTGACGGCTGCGGGGCTGGCGCTGTTGGCGCGGGCGAGCCAGGCGACCTCGTTCACAGCGTTCCTGCCCGGCACCGTCCTGGTGGGCGCCGGCGTCTTTGGGGCCATGACCCCGGCCTGCAGGATCGTGCTGCGGGAGGCGCCGAAGGCTCAGTACGGCCCGGTCACCAGCTCGCCGACGACTATCGGCCAGTTCTGGTACTCGATAGGCCTGGCGCTGTCGACGATCCTGCTCGATCGGATGACGGTCGGCGGCGTCACCGACAAGCTGCTGGCGGCAGGGGTGCAGCCGGACTTGGTGGGGACCGCGGTGACCGCGATCAACCAGTACGTCTCGGCCGGGACGCCGCCGTCCACTGCGCTGGCCAGGCAAGCCCTGGCCGATGCGTCGGCGACCTATGCGTCGGCGTTCAGCACCGTCATGCTCATCACCGCTGGGCTCGTGCTGGCGGCGGGGGGTATCGGCGTGGTCCTGCTCAGGCGTGCCGGTGCTGGGGTCAACGCGGGGACGTCTTGAGGCGCAGGCGCCAGCCGCCACCCCTGCCCACGTTGGTCGGCGCGGCAGGGCGATCCTTGGTAAACATGAGCCGTGCCCGCGGATGAAGACATAGGTTGGACGGACGACGAGCCGGGCGACATCGAGCGGCTGACCTTCTTCACCGACGCCGCCGTCGCCATCGCCCTGACGCTCCTCATAATCCCCGTCAGCGACTATGTCATGGAGAAGCCCGCAACACCCTGGACCACGCTCTTCGCCGAGAACCCCGAGATCATTCAGTCCGCAGTGAGCTTCGCGACCATCGTCACCTGCTGGCGATACCACCACGTGCTCTTCGAGCGGCTGCGCGACTACCGCCGGGTGACCGTGTGGCTCAACTTCTTCTGGCTCTTCTGCATCGTGTCTATCCCGCTGCTGACCCTCGCGGTGCTGCCCGCCGACGACGCCGGCCCGGACGACTCCCGCAATGCCCTGGGAATGCTCTTCGTCGACGGCGAGTTCAACATCAGCCGCCAGAACTACTTCGTCTACTGGTTCGTGGTCGGCTTGTCGTTCATCGCGCTCCTCCTCATCGCCCGCGACGCGGCCGCCCCGGATAGGCGCCTCGCCAGGGACGGGATCGATCTGAGGGCGGATCGGTGGGTCTACCTACGTCCGGTGGTGGTCTGCGCGGCCACGGCCGTGGTGGGGCTCATCAGCCCGGCGATTGGCGACCTCACGCTCGTGGTGGGTATCATCACCAGCGTCCTCGTCGCCCGCCGATCAGCCGCGAGGTCCAGCGCTGCGGGCTGAGGCGCAGGCGGGCGCGGAAGCTCGCGCGCGATTTGCGTGCGGCGCTGAGCATGCACCGCTGCTCTTGACCCCTATGCCCTCACGATCATGAGATCGTCAGAAATCTGCACCTGCGAGCACCCCACACCTCAATGATCGCGAGGGAGAAGAGACCATCCTGCCGACGCGAAGTGCCGGCGATCCGAGCTGACAAGGGTCACGCCCATCCGGAAGCTGACCCCTTGGCGGGTCCGTTGCGCCGCTCCTTCAACTGGCCCCTGCGCGAAACGGGGCCAGTGCGTCGGTCCACGCGATCACCTGATCCAGCATCGTGTGGAGCGTTGCCTCGTGCTGCGGCTTGGGCTCGAAGGTGCTCCGGTCTCGGAAGTCTGAGTACAGCGAGATGACCACCTGCGCGCGCACATCGGCGAGCATCAACTCGCCTGCAATTGCCCGGAGGTGCTCAACCGCCCGCACCCCGCCGTGGGCGCCATACGAGACGAAGCCGACGGCTTTGTTGTTCCACTCGGCGAACACGTAGTCCAACGCGTTCTTGAGTACGGCAGTGGTGCTGTGGTTGTACTCAGGCGTGATCATGACGAACCCGTCCAATGATCCGACGCGCCGCGCCCAGCGCTGCGTGTGGTCGTGCGCATAGCGGCCAGCCATGGGAGGGATCGGCTCGTCGTAGGCGGGCAGCGGGAAGTCAGCCAGGTCGACGAGCTCGAACTCGGCGTCGTCGCGCCTACCAGCGACTTCCTGCACCCATGATGCAACCTGCTCACCCTTCCGGCCTGGGCGCGTGGAGCCCAGGATGATGCCGATGCGGGTCATGCCGGCCATCGTTCGCCGACGGCGCCCGCCCGCGTGCCCGAGGAGGGTCGCACTGAGATGAACCAGGCGATGGCCGTCGCAACGTGCATGAAGCCCAGCGACAAGGCCGTCGCAGCACCCGAGGCATTCACCAGCCCGAGCATGCTGGTCAGGCCGAAAACCAGACCAGCCCAGGCCGCGAACCGCGCGAAGCCCGGCCGCTTCCGCGACACCAGCCAGGTGACCGCGCCAGCCGCCGCAAACGCGACCACCGTCGCCGCGACGACTGCGACCCAGGTGATCGGGTAGGGCTGGCCCACGTCCCAGGTGGCTCCAGCGGCACTACCGATCGCGAATGCCACCACATTCACGGCCAGGGCCACCAGGGCGCCGGTCAGCAACCGCGCGGGCTGCACCCCGGATGGTGCGCGGACCAACGGCGACGGGACAGCTTCATCCACCACAATTTACTCCTTCCATAGTTGATTCACTCAACTATCTTCACGCTATCAGATGCTTGAGAAGATCAAGCATCTGGCGGGTAGCCTGGCTCTATGTCCAGGCGGGAAGATCGAGTTCGGGAGGCCTACGAGTTGTCACGGATGCTCGTAGCAGTCACTGACGAGGCCAAGTCGGACTTCACGCGGATTGCCGCGTCCTTCGGTCTCTCGGTGCCGATGGCCCGGGCGCTGGTCTCGCTCGAGCAGCCTTGCCCGATGAGTGAGCTCGCGGATCAGCTCGCATGCGACCGCTCGTACGTGACGAGCATCGCCGACCACTTGGAGCAGCAGGACCTGGCCGAGCGGGCACCGGGGACGGACCGTCGGGTGAAGCTGCTCCAGTTGACCCAACGCGGCGAGACGGTCCGCAACGAACTCACCCAGGCCATCGCCGAACGAGCGCTCGTCCTGCGTCGCCTGAATGACGAGCAGCGCCGTTCGCTGCGACCCCTGCTGGAAGCACTCACAGGTGATGCGGGTCGCTAGCAGCGCACCGCACCGACGCTCACCGCCCGGCACATAGGGTGACGATCATGAGTCACGGGGATGGCGACCAGGCGCACGCCGACTGGGACGCGCGTTACGCCGAGCAAGACCGAATGTGGGGCGGGAACCGAATGGCGCCCTGGTGGCCGAGGTGGCCGACATGGATCCCGGTCGCGCATTGGACGTCGGCTGCGGGGAAGGCGCCGATGCGATCTGGCTGGCCGACCGTGGCTGGGACGTGACGGCCCTCGACGTCTCGGGCGTCGCGCTCCAGCGTGCGGCCGAGCATGCCGAGGAGTCGGGCGCGAAGATCTCATGGGTCCATGCCGGGCTTGTTGCGGCCGCGTTGGACCCGGCGTCGTTTGACCTTGTTTCTGCCCAGTACTTCGTGCTGCCGCGCACGCCGGGCCTCGATGCCGAACGGGCGCTGCTGGCCAGCGTCAAGGTGGGCGGGACGCTCCTGCTGGTACATCACGTCCTGACCGAGGAGCACGCCCATCACGGCGGCTTCGACCCGGATGGCTACGTCTCGATCTCGATGGTCGCCGAGGCGCTCGACGACGACTGGCTCATCGAAGTGGACGAGCAGCGGCCCCGGACGGTCCCCGATGGCGGCGCGGGCGCCCATCATGCGGACGATCGGGTGCTGCGCGCTCGCCGGCTCCGCTGATCACATCATCGGCTCCGAGGCGGATTTGAGCGGCCGGTCGGTGGTGTGTACGTTGCAGCGGGCAGCGATGACTCGCTGCTCGGACGGGCCACGACCCGCCGATGCAGGCCCCAAGCACACGGGGAGACAGGGGCCGGGGACGGCGAGGCGCGCGAGCAAAGGTGGATCCGGATGAACCGGGAGCCGGGGGGCTACGACCCCAACACCAGCAACCAACCGCTCCAGCCCGCCAGTCGGGTGGCGGCGCCCAGCGCGCTGTTCTGGTTCTGGATGGCCTCTGGGTCGACTGTGGCCGCGGCCCCAGCCGGCGTCATCGTTGCCACCACCCCCGGCGTCTCGGCCATCGGCGCGCTGATCGCCGTCCTGCTCGGGTCGCTCCTGGCCGGCCTGGTGCTGGCGGCGGTGTCGATGGCAGGGGTGAGAACGGGCTCGGCCACGCTCGTCCTTTCCGATGGGGTCTTCGGCCGGCGCGGCAACCGGGTTCCCCTGACCGTCTCCTTCCTGGTTCTCATGGGCTGGTGCGCGGTCATGTCGGTGCTGCTCGTGTACTGCGTGGACGCGATCCTGCGCAAGTTCGGAATCATGATCAACGACGCGATCCGACTGCTCGTGCTCGCGGTATTCGCCCTCGCGCTGGTGTCACTCGTGTGGATCGGCTACCGATTCATCCAGGCCACCCAGAAGTGGATCAGCCTCAGCGTTGGGATCGCGGCGCTCGCGATCGGCATCGCGACCGCCCTTCACACCGACTGGCAGCGCGCCCTCGCCGAGCCCTGGAAGGGCGCGATTCCCTTCCTGGGCGCCGTCGTGATCGCGATGACCGGCGCAGCGTCGGGGTGGTGGAACAGCGGCGCGGACTTCTCACGCTTCCAGCGTCCCAGCACCTCGCGGGCGTCCATCGTCCGCGCCGTCCTCGGCGGGATGAACGGCTACGCCCTCATGGTCCTGATCGGCTGCGTCGTCGCCTACTGGAACCCCGGCGTGCTCACCGCGGACAACCCGGTCGCCGCCGCAACCGTCGCCGTCCCCGCCTGGCTCACCGTCGCAGCGCTCCTGGTGATCACCGTCGGCCTGCACGCGGGAGCGGTGACGAACATGTACTCGGCCTCGCTGAACCTCAACACCTTCGGCGTCAGGAACCGGGCAGTCAGCGTCGCGATCTCAGCATCGCTGATCATCCTGATCGCCTGCTGGGTGCTGTTCTGGAGCGACAGCTTCTTCAACTGGTTCTCCTCCTTCCTCACCGCCCTCGGAGTCCCCGTCGCGGCGTGGGCAGGTGTCTTCATCGTCCCGGTCCTTGCCTCCGGCGACTGGCCACGCACCACACCCGGCGTTACCTGGTGGCCCTTGGCCTGGCTGGTCACGGCCTCCATCGTCGGGCTCGGACTCATCTCATCGAGCACCCCCGGGTTCGCCTGGGTCGGCTACCTGGCGCCCGGCTCCCAGCTAGCCGCCGCCGGAATCGGCGTAATCATCGCGTTCGTCGTGGCCTTCGGCGGGGCCTGGCTCACCCGACGGCGGTGGCTCACCACCGCCCAACCGGACTAGATGGCACCCCGTCACGCACACGAATCGCTCGGCTACCCTGCGAAATCACCGTGGCATCACTCGGCATCTGCGACGATTCCGCCATGCGCCTGGCCCCCAAACCCCTGACCGGCATCCTCGTCTTCCTCGGCTACCTCGTCGTGTTCTACGGCGTATGGATCATCAACGGGATCGAGTACAGCCGCATCTCGGAGTCCTCGGACACGATCCTGAAGTGGATCGTGGCGCCCTTGGCGGCTGGAGCGGTGTACCTCATCATCGCCGTGTCAGCCCTCGGCTGGTGGCGGCCCTCACTGTTCGAGGTGGAGAAGGCCGGACCGCGATGGCTGCTCGTCGGCCCGATCGTGATGCTGCTGCTCGCGATCGCGGGCCTGGCGACCAGCGACAAGTCCGCCGTGACGATGTCGATGTTCTGGCTGGCCCTGCTGGGCAGCCTGCTGGTCGGTTTCTGCGAGGAGCTAGCCTCGCGAGGCGCCTTGATCGTGGGCCTGCGCGGCACCCTCACCGAGCCCTGGGTGTGGTTCCTGTCCACCCTGCTGTTCGGACTGATGCACCTGCCCAACTGGGCGTTCGGCGCCGGCCCCGGTGCGGCCCTCCAGGTCGTCCTCGCCTTCGGCGGCGGCACGATCCTGTACCTGACCAGGCGGCTGACGGGTTCCCTGATCTTCGCGATGCTGCTGCACGGGATCTGGGACTTCGCCGGCTTCCTGGGCAAGCCCTCGACGGTCGCCACCGTCTTCCCGATGATCACTCTGATTCTGGGGCTGGCGCTGGTCTTCGTCCTGCTGCGCAAGGAGAAGGGCGTGCACATCCCGCAGGCCGGGGTGCGGGCGGATGTTCCCGCGGGCGTTCCGGCCGGAGTTCCGGCGGGCAACTAGCAGTCCCCGCGTCGAGCTCGCTGCCGGTCCCGATCAGGCAGCGGCGCTGAACTGACACGAGGATGGTGCCCACACCGCTGAGCGCGTCCTGCTCGCTGGAGCTGCGATCAGCCACAAGTGGCCAGGGCCAACAGCGCCCAACCCACGGCGGACGTCGCCACTCGCGCACGAGGGATGTCGGCTGCGAGCCCCGCGCTGGGTCATAGCGCAGGGTCAACCGGTGGGCAACACCTCGGCGAGCCAGGCGATCAGCGCCGCCACGGCGCGCGGGTCCTTGCGGAGCACGTGCCCGGCGCCGGGGATGACGACGAGTTCCTTCGGCTCGGCCGCTGCCTCGAAGAGCCGGCCGGCCGTGTCCAGAGACACGAACGCGTCGGCGTCGCCCTGTACGAAGAGCACTGGGGTGGGGCTGATCCGCGCGACGTAGTCGATGGGATCGTGGGCGAGCATGTCGGCGTAGAAGGCGTCGGGGTCGGCAGGTGCCAGCGGCGTCGGCGCTGCCCGACCGACCTTGGCCAGGAACTCCGGGACGTAGTCCCGCGGCACGGTCTGGCCCATGAGCGCCTCTGAGGCCAGGGAGGCCACACCGACGACCCCGCCGTGCAGGGCGACATGGCGCAATGCGATCGCTGCGCCGGCGCTTGCCCCCACCAAGGCGATGCGCTCGAATCCGAGGCCGGCCGCATAGGCCATCACCGCCTCGGCGTCCTGCGACCAGCCGCTCATGGTGAAGACACCGGGGGCGTCCTCGAACCCGCGGAAACTCACGTAGAGCGCGGCGAATCCGGCCGCTGCGATGTCCCTGGCCAACCCCAAGTACCCAGGGTCCCCGGCCTTGGGCCGCGCGAACGCAACACCGCGGAAGACCACGACCAGGCCCGCTGAAGAGTCCGGATTCACCAGCGTGCCGCGCAGCTGGCCGCTATCCGTGGGGACCGCCACCGGCACTTCGACCACGACGGTCACCTTCCTACATGCCGCGCTCGGCGCGGATCGCGTCGCGACGCTCGCTGGCCTTGGTGATGGCCGCCAACACCTGTGTCAGCAGATCGGGAAGAGCGTCAAAATCCGTCGGGGCCCCGTCGACGGCGGGAGGCACCGGCGTCAGGTCGCCGGCGGACGAGAAGTCATCGATGGCCGCCACCACACCGAAGTCACGTCCGATGTCAGGCTCGATGACGGCCTCCAGCGGGTGGGCCAGACGGTCGGCAACCTCGATCTGCAGTCCCTCTGAGAGTTCGTCGAGGTCGCAGTCGATGACGCCGATGGAGATCACCTCGCGCGGATTGACCGCGCTCACGATCGTGTACATCGTGGTGGGCACGCCGAAGCCCTTGCTGTGGAACCAGGCCTCCCGGTAGTCCTGCAGCGTCTTGCCCTCCCGCAACGTGCGGGTGATGATCGCAACCAGCTTCATGCCGAACCTCCAAGCGTCGAGGACCGCACAGGAGAGCCCGCCCGACACCCCGCACTGGAGTGAGCGCCCTGCCAACCCTTCGACATTACTCCTGGGCGTCTTCGTACTCCCGGGCGTCTCAGCGGCTGCTGCAGTACCACCGCGCACCGGTGAACCTAAGGTCGCCGCGATCACATGGCGCAGGAGCCCGCCCGACGTGATGTGATGTGAGCACTACTGTGAAGCCGTGACGAAGGACCCCTACGAGGGATCTGACCGCGTCCTGACCGGAGTGCCCATCTATGTGCGCGCCGACAGCGAGGCCGTGGAGGCCCTCGGCGTCGTCGGTGGTCAGGTAGCTGCGCAGGGAACGCTTCCGGACGTGCGCCGCGCCGTCGGGCTCGACGTGCCGGTCCGTGCGCTCGCGCACGGCGCCCTGCTGCCGGCATTTGTGGATGCCCATCAACACGGCGTCCTGGTCGCTCTGGACCCGCACACAGATACCCTCTACAGGGCAGCCGACGACATCGCGGGCCTGATGCACGTGGTGAGCCAACACTGCGCCGAGACCGGCGACGGCTGGCTTCGGCTGCACGGCTACGAACCCATGGCGCTGACCGAGCGGCGCAGCCCGACCGCACGGGAGCTGGATAGCGTCTGCCCCGAGCGGCCCGTACACGTCATCAGCCGCACCTACCACGAGTCGGTCGTCAACACCGCCGGCCTCGACGCCCTGCGCATCGGTTCCACGACGCCGGACCCACCCGGCGGCCGGATCGTGCGCAACCGACGAGGACGCCCCACGGGCGTGCTGCTGGAGGCTGCAAGCTTCCTGGCCGAGCAGTCATCGCGGCCTCCCTTCGACCTCGCCGCGGTGGAGTCGAGGCTCGACGGCTACGCACGGCGCCTGCTCGCGTCGGGAATCACCCGGATCGGCGACGCAGCAGTTCCCGCTGACCTGGCCGACTGGTATGTGGCCGCGATGGCCCGGCGCGGGATCTCGGTGCAACCGATGCTCGTCGGAGACCGCATCGACGAGCCCCACATCCGGACCGGTTCGACCGCCAAGGTGCTCGCTGACGGCGGTGAGTACTGCCACTTGTGCATGAGCGGACGGCAGGTGGCTCGGATCTTCGCCGACAGCAGCCGCGCCATGTTCGGCGCAGAGGCAAGCACCGCGAGAGCGGTGGGGCGGCGCAGCGGCTTCCCGCGCAGAGAAGGTGACGGCCGGTGGCACACAGGCATCCGCTTCCCCGAGGAAGTTGAACTGCCGGCGCTGATGAACGCGGCCGCGGAGGCAGGCGCGGGACTGGCCATCCACGCCGTCGGCAACGGCGCAGTCGACGCAGTACTCGCCGCCCTGACCGCCCGGCCCGACCTCGCGGGATTCTTGCCGGTGCGGATCGAGCACGCCATGGTCCTGGACCCGCGCCTTGTGGACGGGATCGCCGCCACCGGCGTTCCCGTGGTCGCACAGCCAGGCTTCCTGTCAGCCTACGGACACGATCTCGAGGTGGTTCCCGTGCCGCAACCCCTCTCGCTCATGCCGCTTCGAACCATGCTCGAGGCGGGGATACCCGTCGCCTTCAGCTCAGACTTCCCCGCCGCGGGGCTGTCACCCTGGGCAGCTGTCGCCGACGCCATGGCGCGCCCAGACGGGCGCGGCGGGCACATCCATCCCGACGAATCACTCACCGCGCGCCAGGCCATCCGCGCCTACACAAGCACAGCAGCAGAGGTCACGGGCCTGAGCGACGGCGGCACCCTCGAGGTGGGCAGCCCAGCCGACATGCAATGGGTCGACGCAGACCCGTTCACCAACACCGACCCCAGGCGACTCACCGTCCTCGGCGTGTGGTCGAGCGGCATCCAGGTCTACGCCGGCAGGTAGGGGCGGCCAGGCCTTTGGTCCACGGGCTAGATCGGGCGACAGCACAACCGACAGCAAGCCCGGGGCACACCAGTCGACCGTGGTCAGGGACTTTGGTCCCTGGACAGGGTCGCAGGCCCCGCGCACGCTGATGGGTAAGGCGCTGCCGGGCGGCCGGGCCGGAATCGAGGGTCCTCGTGGGAGGCAGACGGACGGCAACCATGGCAAGGCGCGGCGGATGGTGGATCCCGATCTGGCTGCTGGCGGCGCTGAGCGTCGTCCTGGGCACGCCGGCGCCCGCCTCGGCCGCGCCGCAGGGCTCGGGGAACGTGGTCGTCGACCCCTCCCGCTGGCAGAACAGCGGCTTCAACGGCGCGGTGACTGCGGTGGCGACTCAACCCGACGGCAAGGTCCTGGTGGGGGGCACCTTCACCTCCTACGCGGGAATCCCGCGAGGCCACCTCGCCAGGTTGAACACCGACGGGTCGCTGGACTTGACCTTCGCCGGTGACGGCGTCCTGGGCGACATAGACTCGATCGCGCTGGGGCCCGGCGGCAAGGTCGTCGTGGGCGGCAGCATCTCGCCCGCGGCCGGCCAGCCGCTTGTGGGGATAGCGCGGTTCAACGCCGACGGCAGCCGGGACGACGCCTTCAGCATCGGCAGCGGTTTCAACGACCGGGTGCTGACGCTGGCGGTTGCCCCAGACGGCAAGATCACAGCCGGGGGGCTCTTCCGGACCTACAACGGCGTCGGCCGCGGTGGCATCGCCCGCCTGAACGCCAATGGCTCGCTCGACACTTCATTCGACCCCGGCTCGGGCTTCTGGGGTTCGGTGAACTCCGTGGTGGTCATGACCGACGGGCGCATCGTGGTGGGTGGCGGCTTCTTCTACTACAACACCAAGGATGTCTACAACGTCGTGCGCCTGGCCTCCAACGGCGCTCTCGACACCGGCTTCAACGTGGGCACCGGGACTGGTGGCGGTGCCGTGCGGTCGGTTGCCGTCCAGGCCGACGGCAAGGTGCTCATCGGCGGCGAGTTCACCACGTTCAACGGTTCCGAGCGCAAGCACCTGGCCAGGCTCACCACGACCGGCACGGTCGACCCGGCCTTCGATCCCTATGTGGGGGCCGACGGAACCATCTCGTCGGTGAAGGTCCTCAGCGATGGCAAAGTGCTCGTCGCCGGCGAATTCACCGCGTACTACGGCGAATACTGCCCAGGCCTAGCTCGCGTCCTGAGCACCGGCGACGTCGACCGCGACTTCGTGTGCGACGGATACCTCAACGCAGGCGTGCGCGCCATGGCGCTCCAAGCGGACGGCAAAACGATCGTGGGCGGGGACTTCACGATGGCCGGCCAGGCCGCGCGGTCGCACATCGCCCGGATTGACGTGGCCGGCGGCCTGGACGCGACGTTCAAGGACGGCACCGTGTTCAACGGCACGGTCAACGCAGTGGCCGCGCAAGCCGACGGCAAGTTCATCGTTGGCGGCGACTTCACCTCCACTCAGCCCGTTCCCCGGACGAGGATCGCCCGAGTCCAGGGCGACGGCACGCTGGATGCATCGTTCAACCCTGGGGTCGGGGCAAACGGCGTCGTCTACGCGGTGGCGGTACAGGCGGACGGCAAGATCGTCATTGGGGGCACGTTCACCTCCGTCGGCGGGACAGCGCGCACGCGCATCGCACGACTCAATGCGGATGGGACGGTCGATGCCACGTTCGTCCCCACCACAGGTTGCGACGGCGACGTGCGAACAGTGGCGATCCAGGCCGACGGGAGGGTCGTCATCGGCGGGGACTTCACGAATGTGAACAGCGTTTCGCGTCCACGCATCGCGCGGCTCAACACCAACGGCACGCTGGACGCCACCTTCAACCCCGGCGCGGGCTTCGACGCGATGGTGACGTCGGCCCTCGTGCAGCCCGACGGGCGGATCGTCACCGGCGGCCTCTTCACCGCATTCAGCGGCGTCGCCCGGTTCCACATCGCGCGGCTCGCCACCAACGGCACGCTGGACGCGACCTTCAACCCGGGAACCGGTTTCGACGGCCACGTTCTCGCCCTCGCCAGACAGGCCGACGGGCGCCTTGTGGCAGCCGGCATGTTCACCCACTTCAATGCGGCCAGCCGCAGCGGAGTCGCGCGGCTGACTGCTACCGGCGCCCTCGACCCCACCTTCGACCCAGGCGTCGGCATCGTCGGCTGGGGCTTCGCAGCCACCGTCCAGTCCGATGCGAAGATCGTGGTGGGCGGCGCCTTCGAAAGCGTTGGCGGCACTCCCCGGTCTGGGATCGCGCGGTTGCTTCCCAACGGAACACTCGACGCCGACTACGACCCCGGTAGCGGCTTTGACCGCTTGGTGGCGGCACTTGCCGCACAACCAGGCGGGAAGATCTTCGCCGGCGGGATGTTCACGACATTCGACGGAGTGGCGGTAACTGGCGCGGCCAGCTTTGCCGAGGTGCCCACCGCGCCAACCATCGTCGAGGCGCAGCCCGACTACAACTCGGGGGTTGCCTACCTCAACCTGGCCTTCACCACCCCCGCCAACGCTGGCAGCAGCCCGATCTCAGGTTACGAGCATTCCCTCGACGGGGGAGGAACCTGGACGCGCAGCAGCAACCAGACGGCCTCCACCTACGTTGTCGCGAATGCCAGGACGGACGGGGTGCCAAACTACGTGCGGCTGCGGGCAGTCAACCCCTACGGCCACGGGAAGTCGTCTGCCGAGTTCGCCAGGGTCGTGAACCTGGGACTGCCCGGCTCGGTCACGATCCTCAGCGCCACGCCTGGGAACGGGACCGTGTCGGTCAGTTTCAGCGGGCCGCCCGTGCCGACAGGTTCGCTTGCCGTGGTCAACTACCAGTTCTCCATCGACAACGGCACGTGGACGTCCAGGCTGCCTCAATCCACCGCGAGCCCGATCGTCATCACCGGCCTGTCGAACGGCGTCGAGCACAAGGTCCGGCTGCGAGCGGTCAATGCCTTTGGCGTGGGCCCGGCCACGCCGAACGTCTTCTTCACACCATTCGGTCCGGCGACGGCCCCGCGTGACGTGGTGTCGAACGTCGGCGACCGCGGTGCCAGCGTGTTGTTCAGCCCGCCCGCGAACTCCGGCGGAGCACCCGTCACCAACTACAAGTACACCCTCGACGCGGGTGCCACCTGGACGGCCAGGGACCCCGCAGCCACCAGCTCCCCGCTGGCCATCACCGGCCTCAGCAACGGCACGACCTACAAGTTCAGCTTGCGTGCCGTGACCGCCTACGGGGACGGCACACCGTCGGCAGTGGTCGACATCACGCCGAAGGGGCCCCCGCCCCCACCGACGGCCCTGGTCGCGACTCCTGGGGACGGTTCGGTCAGTGTCACCTTCACCCCGCCCGGGTCCAACGGCGGTTCGCCGATCACCAACTACAAGTACTCGGTTGACGATGGCGCCACGTGGCTCCCGCGATCGCCAACCTCGGTCACATCGCCCCTGGTCATCAGCGGTCTGGCCAACGGCACGTCCTACCGCGTCAGGCTGCTCGCCGTGAGCGGCCTCGGCGACGGCACGCCGTCGGCAGCAGTCGCCGTCACGCCGCTTGCTGCCGGGTCTCTGGTGTTCGTGCCGGTGGCCCCGGGGCGGGTCCTGGATACCCGTCTGTCGCAGGGCGGCGCTGGCCCCATCGTCCCGCTCGAGGCGGGGATGCGCACGGTGTCGGTGGCTGCGGTGCAGGCCGGCGGCGCCCCGGAGGTGCCTGCCGGGGCAGTCGCGGTGGCGTACAACGTGACGGTGCCCGGCCCAGGCGCGGGCGGGCACCTGCGGGTCATGCCCGGGGACGCGACCTCGTTGACGGGGGCGTCGGCGGTCAACTTCCGCGCCGGCGAGTCGATCGCCAACGGCCTGGTCGCCAAGCTGGCCCCGGACCGCACGCTGAAGCTGTACAACGGCGCCACCGCCGCGGTCGATGCGATCGTGGACGTGGTGGGCTACTTCGTGCCGGCCGCGTCCGCCTCCGCACCCCAGCTGGCCGCCGGGCGGTTCACACCGGTCGCCCCGGTCCGCGTCTACGACTCCAACACCGGCGGCGGGCTGACCGCGGCGCAGGCCACGACGACGGTGGACCTGTCGCCGGTGGTGCCCTCCGGCGGGTCCGCGGTGGCGTACAACATTACCGTCGTGGGCCCCGCGGGCAGCGGGCACCTGCGGGTGTTCCCAGCCGACCAGGCGATGCCGAACGCGTCGTCGATCAACTTCGCCGCCGCCGACCGCGTCGCCAACGGGCTGACCGTGCAGGTGAGCGCGGACCGCAAGATCAAGGTGTTCAACGGGTCCGGCGTGCCGGTGCGGTTCCTCGTCGACGTCGTCGGCTACTACTCTGGCGCGGGCCAGTACTTCCACGCCGCCGACCCCACCCGCGTGCTGGATACCCGCACCTCCTCGGGCGGCACCGGCCCGGTGCCCGTGACCGCGGCGGACGGGTCGGACGCGCCGGTCTACTCGCTGGCGCAGGGCCAGGCCGCGCCGCGGCCGGTGGTCGTGCCCGCCGGGGCGACCGCCGTGGCGTTCAACGCCACCGTGGCCGGCGCCACGTCGGCGGGGCACCTGCGGGTATGGCCCGCCGACCAGGCGCTGACGCCGGCGTCGACGCTGAACTGGCCCGGCGCCGGGTACACCCGGGCCAACGGCTCCGTCGTGGGCGTCGACGCCAACCGCAGCGTCAAGTTCTACAACGGCGCCAGCACCCCCACCGAAGTGCTCCTCGACATCAACGGCTACTACCAGCCCTGACCCGACCACCCATCTGGGCAGCGGAGCCGGTTGCGACTGCTGACGGCTTCATTGACTGCCCCGCGGCAGGCCGGGGTGTGAGCTCAACCGACGGCAACCCCGTCAGATCGTTACCATGACATGGCCCGGATATGACATGGGCCCGCATGGCCCAGGGACCAACCGACATAGGCCCTGGTGAGGGTCGCCGAGAGGATTGAGATGCTGCGCGTCCGCTACGTCGTCCTGTACGTCACTGATGCGGAGGTCTGCCGCCGGTTCTGGGTGGAACAGGTGGGGATGGTGGAGAAGGACAGAAAAGAGTTCGGCGGCTTCTCCATCGTCCAGGTCGGCTTCGCCGATCAACCGTTCGCCTTCGAGCTGGTTCCGCTCGCCCTGATGGCCGACAACCCGGACGGTCTGGATCTGGCAACCCCCTCCATCGCCCTGCAGGCAGACGATCTCGAGGCAGCGCGGGCACAACTGCTCGAGCGTGGCGTCACCGCGATGGAGATCGGCGAGCACGGCGGTGTCAGAAGCTTCGCGTTCAGCGACCCGGAGGGTCGCTGGTTTGCCGTCACCAGCTGAGGACGACGGCGGATCGGACCCGTCCGCCTGCGGATGGCTAGGCTGACCCGGTTCGATCCGGATCGCCAAGAAGAGGCAGGGCTCATGGGGCAGCAAGTTGATTTCGTGACCGTGTCCACCGAGGGGCTGGAGTCGTCTCCGGTAGCTCCGGCGCTGGCCGGGCTGCGCGCCAACGAGGCCCGCTACTTCAAGAACAAGTACGACCACGACTTCACGGTCGAGCCCGCAGCAGCGGCGCCGGATGCTGTTGACCGGGTGAGTCGAATCCTGGCCGAGGAGCGTGACATCGTCATCGACTCCGAGCCGCTGGAGGTCAGCGACTTCACCGTGGACGGTGTCCGCTGGACCTACGTCTTCTACGACAGCGGCCTGTCGATCAATGTGCTCTACTCCATCGAGGATGGCGGCAAGCGGGCCGTCGGCTTCAAGCTGTCCGACGGCATGGAAGTCCCCGACGAGTTGGCGGAGCGGTTCAAGTTCGCGCGGCAGAAGTCCAAGCTGGCGGGGACGATCAGGGGCTCGTACTTCGTCATCAAGGGCGAGTACTGAGCGGACGCGCGCCTCAGGGAGGCAGTGCTGCTGCCGTGCGCCCGGCGCAGGCCAGGGGCGACCTTCACGCCGGGCGATGGCCGCCGCCGCTGCCGGTCAGCGGGCGTTGACCGCGATCCGTGCCGCCGCATCGGCCAGGGGCTGGAAGTCCACCGACACCGTGCCGTCGAAGGGGTTGTAGAGGCTCAGCACCACGCAGATGCCGGTCGCAGCGACGATCGCCCACCCGAGGATCAGGTAGGGCCGGCTGACCTTCGTCGCCACGATCCCCATGACTGCGGCCGACAGCGTCGCGGTGAACAGCAGCAGCCACAGCACCACCGTCGGCAGCTGCCGGCGGGCGACCGCGTTGAGCTCGGCCTGGGCGCCGGTCAGCGCCGAGGCGGCCGTGAGCAGCTGGCTCGACTCCGGATTCGCCGTCGCGCCGGACTTCCCCACGGCGCGGATGTCCCGCTCGAGCTTGTCCAGGTAGTCGAACGACGGCAGCTGCACGATGTCCCCGGAGGCGAGCTGGCCACGATCCTGGTTCACGATCGCGAGCAGGTAGGAGTTCAAATCGTCGTTGACCGACTTCGCCGTGGCTCTGTCCTCGAGGTTCTCGGTCAGCCAGGACATCTGCTGCGCAGATGCCGCCACCTTCTCGATGGAGCCCTGCGCGGCGCTCATCGCCCCCCACGTGATCGTCACCGCGAAGCCGATAAGGAAGGCCAGAGTGGTGCCCGTGGGGCCGTTCATGGCCCCGGCGAGCTCGACGAGGTCATCCTGGCGATCCGCGTCGCACCTGCGCCGCACGATCCACCGCGTGCCGAACGTCACGAGCGAGAACGCCACCGCACACACGAGCACGAGGAGCCATGTCGGCAGAGTCGTGAAGGCGGCGAGCACGTCGGCGACGCTAGCAGCCCGCCGGTGCCGTGGTCTGGACGCCCGGCGGCAGGGCAGGCGTCCTTGGCGTCCGCGTCAGGTCCGTGCCGATGCCGGGTCGGGCCCAGTCAGAAGCCGCCGAATCTCGGCTGCGGTCTGCTCAGGAGCAGGTGCCGTGGACGTGCGCCGAAGAGCCCACACCTCGGCGTGGTCTGCGATCGCCGCCAACCCTCGCACCAGCTGCCCCGGGCCTTGAATTGCGAGGCTTCGCAGGCCAGCGCCGAGTTCACGGACGGCATCGAACGCCGCCAGACCTTGCAGGTGCGTCCAACCTGGCGCACCGGCGTCCCCATCGGCCACGAGGCACACGACCAGCGCCAAGTCGGCGGCACCGGCGGATGTCCGCGGTGTAGCAACGTCTACCCCGCGCTTCTGCCCGCCCGATGGCGTGATCAGGCGAACGCGCGACTCGGTGGGCAGCAGCCGCGGCGTCCCAGACACGTGGTCGACCACCACGATGTCGTCACTGAGCAGAGTCCCCCCAAGGCCGCACAGGGCCGCGGCTGTGGTGCTCTTTCCGGCGCCGCCCGCGCCGAGCACCGCGACACCACGGCCGCCGAAGGACACCGCCGATCCGTGGAGGACCGTTCGCCCCAGGAGCAGTTGGTGGACGATCACCGCGTCCTGGTGGAGTTGGCGCAACTCCGGGCGTGCCCGGATAACTGGACAACGGTGCCGATGGGCCTGCTCCGCGCAACCGCAAGGACCGGTTGTTCGGACGTCGCAGGGGGCTTCCGGCGGAACGCACAGAGTGGCGTGGCCATCGCCCCGAACCACCAACGCCACCCCCTGCCCGAGATCCATGGTCACCGAGTCGTCGAGCGCAGAGACGCTGACGTATCGCGGCGTGGGATCCGCGGGGTCGCCCGCACGGTTGGGCTGATCGGCGGAGAAGTGCACGGCCTTCGCTTTGCTCATCGACCACTGCACGCGCAAGGGGGCGGAGGACGAGATCGACTGGAGGGTCTCCAAGACCGTCGGCGGTGAGCCCGACCCGTCCGTCGGCGGTAGCATCCTTAGAACACTAACCAAGTCGGGAGACAACGATGCAGCACCGTAGCCAATCGGCCGGGCCTCATTCCGACACGGGACAGCCGGTGGACGGCTCCGAGGCCTGTCGCCGGGAGGCTACCGCCGGCACCGTGTCAGCCTGGACCACCCCGACCCTCCGCAAGCGGCCCCTGGCGTCGTTCGCCCTGGCGGGTGGCGGATCGCAGGTCGATGGCGAGGCCATGGGCAGCACTTGCTGCTGAAGAGCTCACTGATCGTGCTCTCAGAGCCTGACCTGGATTCCCCGCGTGCAGCCTGCGTGACCTCCAGCCCGCGATTCGGGTTCGCTGCCGTCGGCGAGGTCATCGTGCGCACCAAGGATGGCTTCCTGCTGTGGCTCACGCCGGCGGAATCCGCGCTCATCAGGCAACTGCTCGCAGAGCGAACGCCCCCACACTCGATCGACGTCGCCGAGTGGTTGGACCCGGCTACCGACGCCTTGACCATCCGACTGGCCGTGCTGCCCGGCCTGATCGCCCGTGGCGTGGTGACGGTGACCTCGTCTGACGGGACGTCGAGGATCTGCCTGTCGATCCCCCCGGACGTCAACGGCGATGGTGACGGACCGTCCCGCGACCTGAGCAGTGCGCCCCCTCCGGCAGGGCAGGACAGCGCACGGCAAAGCGTCGTCCAGGCCGACCTTCTGGGCGCAGTGGTGCGCGCCCGAGGGGGCCGCTGGTTGCTGAGGTCCGACCCCGTTCCTTCCACCTCGGGCCCAGGCCGCGCGGCGCGTGGACGACGCATCGACGACCCCGGAGGGGAACTGAACGGCCCGCCTGCCCCTTCCGCCGATCGGGGCTTCTTCGCCCACAGCACGAGTTGGCGCGGCGGATCGTCGGATCGGACGGTCGGGCGCCTCCTCGGCCTGGTGGATGTGGACGAGGGCATAATCGCCGCGATCCGCCACGGTTCCGGCCTGCCCTCGGACATCCCGGTCTGGTACTCGGGACCCAACCGGGCGCTCAGCACAGCCCACCCCTCGGGGCTGACCTGGCGGTGCCCGGGGAGCTCCATGGGCAAGGGCTTGACACATGACGAGGCTCGCCTGAGCGCTCTGGCCGAGGCAGCAGAGCGGTGGAGCGGCACCTGGCAGGAGTCAGACGCAACCCCGCATCGGACTGGCATGTGGCTGATGCACGAAGGGGCACGCGTCGAGGCGTTCGGCGATTCCCTACAACGGGCACAGCCATGGCTGTCTGGACGGGACCTCATCTCCGGATCCGAGGTGTGGGTGCCGGCGGCGCGGGTGTTGATGGGCCACCCCCCGGTGGCCGACAGCGTGCTGCACACCGACAGCAATGGGCTTGCGGCCGGCATCACCTTGGCCGATGCGAGGTTGCAGGCGCTGCTCGAGGTGGTCGAGCGTGACGCGATCAGTCGTTGGTGGCATCAGGAGGCGATGAGCGAGCTGCTACACCTTCCGCGTGACGACGCCATGGCGCCCTTTCAGGAGTGGCTCGATTGGCTCGGGCTGCGCATCGATCTGCGAAGGTTGGACTCGCTGGAGGGCACGGTGACGCTGCTTGCTCTTGGCTGGCTCCCCGCCACGGGTCGGATCGTGTACGGGGCGGGTGCGCATATCGACCCGCGGATCGCCTACCGACGGGCGATGTTGGAGTTAGTCCAATCCGCTGCAGCAGCGCTGCACACAGCCCGCGAGCTTTCGCCCTGGGCGGGGTTGGCCCCGTCGCCGCATGTGACTGCTGCTGCAGCAGGGACACGCGCACACCTCGACCTTGGAACACCGGCATCTGGCGAGACTCTGCGCGGAAGCGAGGCCATCGCTTCCACGCTCACGTCGCTCGCCCAGTCCCTGGCCGCCGCCGGACATCGCGCCGTGGCCGTCGACGTGACCCGGCCGCAGGTGGGCGTGCCAGTGGCTCGGGTAGTGGTCCCAGGTCAACGTGGCATGCCGGCCCCTATGCGGTGAAGTACCCCTTGATGCAACTAGACGGGTCGTACCGATCAAGTCCACCGCAGCCCTGACCCCCGGCCGGCGGAGCCTCACTCATGGTCGCTCAGGAACAGGCCGACCATGAGGCCCCGCATGAGGGTGCTGACGGCCAACTGCAACGCCCTTGGCGTGTCCTCAGTTGCCACGATCCGCCAGCTCGCGCGGAGAGTCGACACGTCGACCACCTCGCGAGCAGCGTCCGAGGAGGCCACGTGCGACAGCGTCTCCTCGACCTCGTCGGCAGTGCGGCGCAGCCGGACGCAGACGTCCGCGGCTTGACGGCCGGGCCGTCGGTTGAGGCGCACCTGGTCGGGGAGCCTGCCGTTCATCGCCTCCCGGATCAACCAGCGATCAGTATGCGTCTGCCGGTCATAGAACACCCGGTCGGGCACCGACCACGTGTAGGCCAGCACGCGGGCATCGCCGCTGGGGTCGCGCATGTCGAGACCGGCTGCCCGGCCCGTCTGGGCGTGCAAAGCTCCCACAGACGAGCGACCAGGCAACAGCCACATGCGGCCCGCAAGCGGGGTGCGCGGCGGCTGTTCGTCCGGGTCGAGCGAGCGGCGCCGGGCGAGGTCCAGGCGCGCGGCCAGAGCGGGATGCACCGCGTTCCCGAGCGGATCCGCCTTCCGGCGGGTCCACTGGATCAGCTGCCGGAGCACTGTCGGCGGCAACGTCCGCGCCACCCGATGACGCAGCCATGCTCGCAGCCCCAGCCGAGTCACCTGGGTCCGAATGGGCTGCGACCAGGTGCTGCCGGACCAGGAGATTCCGGCGTTGCCGGACTGGCCGATGAGCAGCACGCTGGCAGCGGCGTTGGCGGCGTTCTGAACGAGGTCGGTGATCCAGTAGGCGTTGGCGGCGGCGTGCGTCGGCTCACAGTGGACGCGCAGAGCGCTCCGGATGCCCTGGATGGGGCTGACGTGCTCAGCGCTAATCGCGTGATGGTCGATGTTTCCCGCTCGCTCGGCGGTCAGCTGGGCGGCGTGCCACTCGTCGCCGACGGCGCCCCCGGCGAAGCGACGGGTGTCCGCTGAAGGCACGGACGTATAGGCCTGCAGTCGTTCGGACTCCCCCGCCAACATGCCGGCGGCGGTGATCGCGATGGAACTCGAATCCAGTCCACCGCTGAGCGTGGCCGCGACGCGGCCGCCCGAGTCGCGTCGCAGTCGGGCACGCATTGCCTCGTCGAAGACTTCGCGGAAGCCCTCCAGGTACTCGCGTTTGTCCGCGAGGACCAACTCCGGGGTCTCCTCCAGAAACCAGTACTGGCGCAGTTGGGCCGATTGTGGGCCCACTGCCAACGTATGGGCGGGCGGCAGTCGCCGCAGGTGCCGCCTGACGGTTCGCTCGCCGTGATAGGCGGGCCACACGCTGAGCAGCTGGGCGAGGTAGAGCTCATCGATCTCCACCGGCGCGAGGTCGGCGTCGATGAGCACGCGCTGGTCGCTGGCGAAGGCGAAAGTGCCGGAGTCAAGCGCGTAGTACAGCGACGTCAGACCGAAGTGGTCCCTGGCCAGGAACAGGTGCCGATCCGTCGGCCGCCACACGGCGAACGACCAGTCCCCGAAGATGCGTCTGACGCACGCCTCGCCCCAGCGCAGGTAGGCGAGGTGGATCAGGTGGGTGTCGTCCTGTCGTGGGAACGGCCTCGCCCCACTCTCTGAGGCTCACTCCCAGCCGACGCAGCAACTCACCGCGGTTGTCGACCCGCGCCGAGGCCACGCAGACCGTGCCTGACTCGGGATCGATCGAGAGCGGGCCGGTGAGTTGCGCATGCGCGCCGGCCCACCCGAAGTCCCGAGCCGCAAAGGATGCTTCCGGCGATCGATGGGGGGCGCCCGGAAGATGCGCGGCGAGGGGCCGCTCATCCCGTGCCACGATCCCCGCGATTGCGCGTTGCATTCCCACCTTCGCAGCTTCTTGGTCCCGCCGGCATGAGTCCCGCGCCCGGATTCTCATGAGCGCCCTGCGAACAGTACCCAGGTGATCCACCGACCCTCGCGCATCGCACGCCGTTCCCTGGCGATGACCTTCTGGGCCGTGGGCAACCGTGCGCTACTAGGCCAAATGCTGGGATCGGGGTCCCAGCTGCCAACACATCAACGATGCGCAGGGTGGTCCCTGTGGCGGCGTTGCCGCCACACTCCCGCCGTAACTGCAGGCTTCTGTCAGGTACCCGTGGCTGGGAAGGTCTCCGGTAACTGACAAAGACCTGCAGTTGCGGGGAGCGACCCTGCAGTTGCGGGGAGCGAGCCGGCGGCTGCGGGGGGAGGGCCAGGGGAGGGTCCGCCCGGCGAGCGTGCGGAGTCGATTTTCCTGGGTCTGGTCCGAGTCCATTGAGCCAGCGGAACGGCCGCGCCGCCGCCCTGGGCGAATTCGTCGTCGCCATGACCGCCTGATGGCATGGGCTGCTCGTCGGGGCCTTCGGCCGGCTACCTCGTCGCCCGTGCCAGGCACCAGTCCAGGTTGTGGCGCGCATCGCGGGTGTCTGGGTGATCCGGACCCAACGACCGCAGGCGACTCTCCAGCGCGGCCCGACACTGGTCGGTCGCCTCGTCGATCTGACCTGCCGTCACCAGCCACCAGGCAAGGCTGTTGCGGGTGAGAAGAGTGTCGGGATGATCCGGGCCCAAGACCCGCAAACGATCGACGAGCAGGGCCCGGAACGCGACGATGCCATCATCGATCCGACCTGACTCACCCAGCCAGTACGCGACGTGGTGGCGAGCGGTGAGGGTGTCAATATCGTCAGGTGCCATCGCCCCGCTGGCCAACGCCCGCCGCGCTAACTCCACCGCTGCCGGATAATCGGCCGCCTCAGCTTCGCGTCGCGCGACTGTCAGCTGGGCCACGGCGACAGCATGTGGATCGACCTCGATCCCGGCCTCGGCCAGCGCGAGCACCTGCACGCAGGCGGCCGACAGCTGCTCTGACGGCGTCGGCACCATGAATCCGTCATCCCGGGAGCGGCGAACGATTTCTGCGAACTCCTCCCCGGCGTCCTGCTGCACGCTGCCTCCTCCCCTGGATAGGCACCACTACCCGAAAACTACCCGAGTCGTCGGGGTTGCGCCGCTTGGCGACGTCTGCGCCCTGTACACAAGGCGCAGACATCCCGAAGCGGCGCAAGCACAACCGGCAGGCCAAAGAGCCGGCAGGCCAATACGCGGACAACGGATACGCTGATGAGCGTGACATCAGGCGCGCCGGAGGGCGACTCCGGCATCCAGGGCGCTCCTTCGGCTCGCGACTCGTCTGACCTCATGCGCACCGGAGGGGAGCTCACCGCCGACCGCGACGAGCTCGAGCTTATGGCCGCAGCTGCGGCCGATGTCGTCTACCGAACCGATGCCCAGGGGGTCATCGTGTGGTCGAGCCCGTCCGTGCAGGACGTGCTCGGCTACCCCGTGGATCGGGTACTGGGCAGGGGCGCCAGCGAGCTGGTCTACCCGGAAGATGCCGAGGAGGCAAGCCGGCTTGGTAGTGAACTGGCAGCAGGCGCAAACCGATCAGGACGCATCCGCGTGGTCGATGCGAGCGGGGCGCCGCGCTGGGTGGAGTTCACCGCCCGACCCGTGAAGCGGGTCGATGGAGCGTTCGCGGGCATAGTCGGCGGCTGGCGCGATGTGGATGCCGAGGTACGCGCGCAACAGGCCCTGGCCGAGTCCGAGGCGTTGTTCCGCTCGGCGATGCAAGCCGCCTCCATCGGAAAGTGCATCGTGGCACCTGACGGCGGATTCCTGCAGGTGAACCCGGCGCTGTGCGAGCTACTGGGGCGCGACGAGGAGACGCTCACCGCAACGACGTGGCAGGAGCTGACGCATCCGGACGATCTGGAGGTCGACCTGGAGCTTGTTGGCGAGGTGCTCTCCGGGGCGCGGGATTCGTATCGCCTTCGCAAGCGCTACCTGCGCCCGGACGGGACCGTCGTACACGGCGACTTGTCGGTGGGATGCGTGCGCGACGACAGCGGGACGGTCCGGTACTTCATCTCGCAGATCACCGACATCACGGCCCAGGTGCGCGCCGAGGATGCGCTCGCCGTCAGCGAGGCCCACTTCCGGCTGCTGGCCGAGAATGCCGCGGACACCGTGTTCTCCGCAACACCCGAGGCGACGTTCACGTGGCTGTCGCCGTCGGTTACCAGTCTCCTGGGCTGGCAGCCCCAGGATCTCCATGGCAAGAGCCCAACAGACCTGTGCCACCCGGACGACGTCGAGGCGATCCGCGGCGCGGTCGCAGATGTCGGCGCCGGCGAATCCGTCAACCTTCGGGCACGATTCCGCACCGTCCGCGGAACCTACCGATGGCTGGGCGTCAACGTGCATCCGGTCCTCGGCGATTCCGGTCAGCTCGTCGCTCGCGTGGGCTCCTTCCGCGCCGCCGAGGCGGAGGTGTCGGTGGAGCTGGCGCTGCGTGCCGAGCGGGCGGCGCTGCGGGCGACGCTGGACTCGCTGCTCGACCCGCATGTGCTGCTCGCTGCCGAGCGCGACGACGACGACCAGATCGTCGACTTCACCTACCGGGAGGCGAATCCAGCCGCATGCGACTACTTGCGAGTCGCGCGAGAGGCCCTACTGGGGGCGCGGATGCTGGAGCTGTTCCCCGGACAGCGCACGAGTGGCCTGTTCGACCGCTACGTCGCATGCGTCCAGACTGGCGAGCCGCTGGCGCTGCACGAAGTGGCCGTGAACAGCGAGGTCGCTGGCGAGGAGCGCTGGTTCGAGTTCTCCGGTGCGGCCAGCGGCGACGGGCTGTCGCTCACCTGGCGCGACGTCAGCGACCGGGTGCGGGACCGCCGCGAGCTGGACGAGGAGCGCGCCCAACTGCAGGCCGTCCTGGACTCCGCGCTGGAACCGCACGTCTACCTGCTGGCTGTGCGCGACGAGAACGGTGCGGTCATGGACTTCGTCTACGAGCGTGTCAACCCCGCGGCTTGTGCCTACCTGCAGATGGCACGCGAGGATCTGGAGGGCGCCCGGCTGCTCGACCTGCTTCCCGGCCAGGCCGGCTCGGGGATGCTGGCGATGTACGTGGACGCGCTCCAGACCGGGGAGCCGCTGAAGCTCGACGACTATGTCTATCCGCACGACATCTTCGGCGAGGACCGCCGCTACGACATCCGCGCGGTCCGGGTGGGCGACGGGCTGTCCTTCGGCTGGCGCGACGTCACCGAGCGCCACCGGGCCGCCGAGCGGCTGCGCTACATGGCTGGCCGAGACCCGCTCACCAAGCTCCTCAACCGGCGCACCCTCGACAACGGGATCGAGAAGCTGCTGCGGCAGGAGGCCCACACGGAGAACAAGGTCGCGCTGCTGTTCATCGACCTCGATAACCTCAAGCCCATCAACGATCGATTCGGTCACGCGGGCGGCGACGCCGTGCTCGCCACCGTGGCTGAACGGCTGCGCGACGCCGTCCGCGGCGATGACCTGGTGGCGCGCATCGGCGGCGACGAGTTCGTGGTCGCACTGACCGCCCTCCGCACCGCGAGTGACGCAGCCGAAGTCGCCGCGACGATCCACGACCTCGTGGCCCTGCCCGTGAATGTCAACGGGCGCGAGGTCCCCGTCACGGTCAGCATCGGGGTAGCCCTCGCCCAACCTGGCGACGACCCCGACAGCGCGCTGCAGCGCGCGGACGCGGCGCTCTACCAGGCCAAGCAGCAGGGCCGCGGCCGAACGGTGATCAACGACAACGGCCCCGGCCTCGACTGAGCGGAGGCTCGCTCACAGCCGCGGAGTGGCCTCGACCACCGCACGCGCCAGGCGGGCATCGGCCGGGAGGCGCCGCAGCAGCACGTCCAGCCACAAGTCGCCGATGGACGGATCGGCGCCGGCGCTGAGCAGCAGGTCGTGGTACCAGCTGGCGAAGCCTTCCATCACCCATGAGCCGTCCACGAGCACGGCGGCGACGACCGACCGATACAGCAGCTGGAGGTCGTCGCGGGCCTGGCTAACCGTCGAGTCCTCTGCCAGCAGCCCCGGTCGCAGACCATCGGCCAGATCGATGCAATCGGCCACCACCCTGGGCCCGATCTTGGTCAGCTCGATCGCCTCAGCACCGCGTTCACCTAGGTCCAGACCTGGCCGCCGGACCGGGGCACCCAGTGAGCGCAGGTGCACCAGGGTGCCGTGGGCGGACAGGGCGTCCGTCGCATAGACATCCGCCCCCAGCGCGCGCGCCGAGCGCTCCCCCCATGGGTCGGGGCCGAAGCCACGACCCCCCACCACCACCCAGCATCCGCGCTGGCGCAGCGCGGAGATCGTCCGCCAGGCGCCGAAGAGGTTCGCGGGCATCGCGCAGGTCACCCCGGCCAGGAAGATGTCCGCATCGCCGATGAGCTCGGTGACATCCTGCGCCGGCAGGGAGGGGACGAGCAGGCGCACCTGCCAGCCCAGGTGCCGCCACACCACGGTGACCATACGGGCGGCGATCGAGTGCCACTCCTCCTCCGCGGCGCACAGCACCACTTCGCCCAGGAAGCCCGAGGGGAAGGGGCCCTCGGACTCCAGCAGCGCCGACAGGGCATCCTCGGCGATCGCCGTCGCCTCGTGCTCCTGCGCCACTGTGATCTTCGAGGCCCCCCAGGCGCTGCCGATCTCCTCCTGGGCCGGGGCGATGATGTCGCGGATGATGGCGTCCACGGTGAACCCCTGCCCGGCCAGCGCCACAATGGTGTGACGCGCCGAGGCGGGATCCCCATCCCGCAGCGCCCGCACGTAGTTCGTGTAGTGGACGGCGGGCACGTGCCGGGGGATGTAGCGCACTAGCCGGCCACCAGGGTTGAGGAAGCGGCGAGACCAGAGGCGTCGACGATGCGCGCCAGCTCCTCCGGAGGTACCACGAGGCCAAGGTGGTACCCCTGTCCGAGCGGGATCCCCAACTCACGCACGATGCGCAGGTGCTCCTCGGTCTCCACCCGTTCGGACAGGACGGCCGAGCCAAGCGACTCGGCCAAAGTACGCGCCGACGCCATGAACGCCCTGCCCCGGGCGTCGCTGCGGGCGGCTAGGTCGGTGAAGGACCCGTCGACCTTGAGCACGTTCGGTCGCAGCTGCTCCAGGGTCTGCATGTTCGAGAAGCCGGTGCCGTAGTCGTCGACCGCCACGCGGGCGCCCAGGGAGCGCAGCATCGACAGGGTCGTCATCCCGGTGCTGCGAGGCTCCAACAAGATGTTCTCGGTCACCTCAATCATCAGCCGGGGCAGCAGCTCGAGCATGTCGGCCTGCCGCAGATAGCTCATGAGGCTGGGGTCGTTGAGCTCGGCCGCGGACATGTTGATCGCGATCGGGAGCCCCTCGGGCAACGCCCCGGCCAGATCGCGGCGAAGGGTGTCGAGCATCTGCCGCCCCATGGCCCGAATCTGGCCGCTGTGCTCGGCGGTCGCGATGAATGCCCCGGCGGACTCCAGCGAGCCGTCGTCCCGCACCCGGCGCAGGAGCGCCTCCGCCGCCCAGACTTTGTCCTCGCGCAGGTCGTAGATCGGCTGATAGTGCAGCGTGAAGGCCCGCCGGCGGATGGAGTCGGCCAGCTCCTGACGCATCCGGGCCCGCTCCTCGGACTCAGCATGCATGCCGGGCACGTGGAAGGTGAAGCAGTCGCCGCCCTCCCGCTTGGACGCGTACATGGCGGTGTCGGCCGCCTGCAGCAGGCCGTCCACCGTGGCGGCGTCGCTGGGGAACAGCGCGATCCCGATGGACCCGGTCAGGTGGCAGGTGGAGGTTCCCACATCCAGCGGGCTGCGCAGGACGTGCAACAGGCGGTCGGCGATGAACTCCAACTGCCCGAGCTGGGCGACGTCGGTGATGAGCAGGCAGAACTCGTCGCCGCCCATGCGCGCGAACAGGGCCTCGCCGCGGATGCTCGACCGCATCCGCTCTGCCACCTCGGCCAGGGCGTTGTCCCCGGCCGGGTGTCCGTACCTGTCGTTGATGTCCTTGAAGCCGTCCAGGTCCAGCCACATCAGGGCCAGCGAGCCGCCCTCACGCGTGACGCGGGCCATCTCGTCCCGCATGGCATGGATCATCTCCATGCGGCTCGCCAGGCCGGTCAGCGAGTCGGTTCGGCTGTGCCGGCGCAGGCGGTCGGTCTCGGCCCGAGCCTGGGTGAGGTCGGACGCGCCCACCAGCACATCCCGACCCCAGCTGGTGGCGATCGACGTCCCCTCCAGCAACAGCCGTCGCAACGCCCCGTCGCGGCCGACGCAGCCGATCTCGAGAGGTTCCCCCGCCCCGGTGCCCACCTTCCCCAGCCAGCAGTCCAGAGCCTCTCGGTCCCCGGGCACGCAGATATCGCCCAACCGCCGGCCGATGACCAACTCGTCGGCGATACCCAGGAACGCCTCCGCCCCCGGCGAGACTCGGGCGATGCGCCCGGCGGTGTCCACCCGCAGGAGCAGGCGCCCGGGAAGGTCGAAGGCGGCCGTCGTCAGCGCCAGCTCCGACGCGCGTGACATCACCGCCTCGGCGCTGTCCGTGATGTCCTGCAGCATCCCGAAGCGCTCGCTGGGAGAGGAGCCGAGCGGGCCCAGCTCGACGTCCAGGATCGTGCGCTCCTGCCCGTCGATGCTGGTGCGGTACTGCAGGCGCCGGTCGCGATCCGGCGCACTGCTGCGAGCGGCAACATCGCGATCCTCGGGCACAACGTGGGCCAGCCACGAGTCGCGGTCCGCCTGCAGGACTTCCACCGGGACCCCGAGCAGTTTCCCGGCCTCCTCGCCGATGCTCAGCAATGCCCCGTCCGGGACCCTTCTGGTCCACGCCGCGACCCGCAGCTGTCCGGTCACGAGCCCCAATTCCTCGTCGATGCGCGCTGTCTCGCGCCGACCGGCGCGCTGCGGGGTGACATCGTTGATGGAGAGCACGGCGCCGCCGACGCGGTCGTGCTCGTCGCGCCACGCCGATACCACCACCTGGTAGTCCACGTCCGGGCTGCGCGCCTCCAACACGGCGGTACCCCCGCCCTCCAGCGCGCGGTCCAGCGCACCATCCAGGTCCGGCACGGGCATGGTGGTCGCGATGCGACCGATCGGCACCCCCAGGTCCTCCTCCACCAGCGCGAACGGCCGCACGGCCAGCGGCGAGTAGCGGGTGATCCGCTTGCGCTCGTCGACCAGCACGAGGGCCTGGCTGATGGCCGCCTGGATGTTGCGCAGGTCCCTGTTGGCATCGGCCAACTCCCGGCTGCGCACCTGCAGCTCCTCGTTGAGGGTGCCGAGCTCCTCGTTGGAGGCCTGCAGCTCCTCGTTGATGGTCTCCAGCTCCTCGTTGGAGGCCTGCAGCTCCTCCGTCGAGGCCATCATCTCCTCGTTCATGGCCTGGAGCTCCTCGTTGGAGGTCTCCAGCTCCTCGATGGTCGCCTGCAGCGTCTCGCGGGTGGAGTCGAGCTCACGCTGCAGCCGCACGGCCTCGGTGGAACCCGAGTCAGCCAACTCGTTGGCGGGCAGCAGGTCGGTGTGCTCGGTGAAGCTGATGACGTGGAAGGCGCCGATGCTGGACGATGCCGGGCGCACCGACACCCGTACGGCGGGCAGGCCGTCACCGAGCTCGACGGGAGTGCCATGGGTAGGGGCGCCCGACACCCGTACCTGCGCGATGAGCCGGCGGACCTCTGCCAGCAGCGGCGGGCGCACCAGGGCCGACACGGACATATCCATGCCTCCCTGGGGGAACTGGCAGAAGCGCGCGACGTCCCCGAGCACCTGAACCAGGTTGCCGTTCTCGTTGATGACGATGCTGGGGGGCGCCAGCACCCGCAGGATCGACTCCCGGAGCACCTGGTTGTCGTCGCTCTGCTTGCTGTGCCGCAACGGACGCGCGGGGCTGACGCTGCGCGTCGGCTGAGCCCCAGCCACCCTGGGGACGTCCAGGCCCTGCACCCCCCGGCGGTAGATGCGCAGCTTGGAGCTCAGTGGGGTGAATGCATCCGAGAGGTAGCCGACCCCCTCCGACGTCCCCAGCACCATGATCCCGCCCGGTTTGAGGGCGTAGTGGATGGTGCGCAGCACCGCGTCCTGGAGTTCGGACTCGAAGTAGATGAGAACGTTGCGGCAGGACACCAGATCGACCCGCAGAAACGGCGGATCGACCGCGAGGTTGTGCCGGGCGAACACCACGCAGTCCTTGACTTCGGCTGCTACCGCGACGCTGGTGCCGGAGGTCTCGGTGAAGCGCTCGCGCAGATCCGTCGGCAGCCGCTCCGCCGCTGCCGCCGGGTAGCTGCCCCGCCGGGCGAACTCGAGGGCGGCATCGTCCAAGTCCGTGGCGAAGACTTTGATGCGCTCGGAGAGATTGGCGGGGAAGCCCATCGCTCGTGCGATCACCATCACGACGGTGAACGCCTCCTCGCCCGTGGCGCAGCCGGGTACCCACACCCGCATGCCGTCCTCGGTGCCCTCGGCGGCGAAGCGGGCAGCGAGGATCTCGGCCAGGTGGTCCCACACGGGCGGATCTCGGTAGAAGGACGTCACCGACACGAGCATGTTCTGCCCGAGGATGCGGGCCTCGGAGCGCTCCGCGAGCAGGTACGTCAAGTAGTCGCCCTGGTCGTTGATCTGCAGCATCGCCATCCGACGGGCGATCTGGCGCCGCACCGTGGACTCCTTGTAGGCCGAGTAGTCCACCCCCGGCTGCGAGTGCATCGCGGACAGGATGCGCTTGACCAGGCTGTCCGGCACGTGGCTGTCGTCGCCGGCATGGTCGAGCTCGCCGGCGAGCAGGCGCTCCAGGATCTGACCGATCTCGCCCGGTGGCACCGTCCTGTCGACCATCCCGCCCTCGATCGCTGAGCGGGGCATCGACGCATACTTGGCGGTTGCCGGGTCTTGGGCGATGGTCAAGCCGCCGGCGGCGTGGATCTCACGCATGCCGTAGGAGCCGTCCGAACCGGTGCCGGACAGGATGACTCCCACGGAGCGCTCTGTGTACTCCGAGGCCAGCGACGCCAACATGGAGTCCACCGACGGCTTTGGGCCGGCCGCCTTGGAAGGCGGAAGCAGCCGGATGACGCCGCCGCGCACGACCAGGTCAACGCCGGGGGGGCATACGTGGACCGTGCCCTTGCGCGGGGTGTCGCCGTCCTCGGCCACCACAACCTCGAGCTGGGTCTCCCGGCCGAGGAGCTCCGCCATCAGGCTCTTGTGCTGAGGCGCCAGGTGCTGCGCCACGAGGATGCTCGCGGGCAGGCCCAACGGGACGTTGCGGACGACTTCCTGCAGGGCCTCAAGCCCACCGGCGCTGGAACCGATCCCCACCACACACATGGCGGGCGCGCGACGGAATTCCGCCCCGGACTCATCGCCGACGACGGCGTCGCCGTCCTCGGCTACGTCGGAGTGCTCCCCGGGCGACGAAGTCACGCCACCAACCTCTTTCCCCGGCGAACCATCCGGACCTCAAAAATAACACCTGCTATCGAGTGGGTCGCAGCGGAAATCAACTCCGCGCAGACTCCCGCCCAGGTTCCGCGGAGCCGTAGGGGGTCAGGTGGTACTCGGTCTCCATGATGATGATGATCGCCATACCGGGCACCACCGCGAACAGAACGTTGTTGATGAGCACAATCTGGGTGAAATAGGCCACGTCGACGCTTGGGAAGGCCAGCCAGGCCGCCGGGGTGAGGATGACCACGGTGACGGTGGTGGCCGCCAGAACGGCCAGCAGGTACTGTCCGAGGCCGCCCCAGTCCCGCAGCGTCACCTTCGACCTCGACAGCCGGTTTAAGAGCACGTGATAGACGTAGACCGCGGCGAAGTTGGCCAGGAGTCCGCCGACGCTGGCCCACGTCAGATCGTGCGCGGCCACATCGCCGATGAGGTTGCCCAGGCCGAAGGCCCAGGCACCGACGGGTCCGTATAACAACCCGTAGACCGGCATGAGCATGCACACCGGGCGAATGTCCGTGAGCCCGGGCAGGAACTCCAGCGAGCGGAAGGGAAGTGCAACGGCGACGTAGATGAGCACCAGCACCAGCAGCGTCCGCCGGCCCTTGCGAGTGCTGAAGACCCCGAAGACCTCGCTCACTCGGGCACCTCCCGGCCGACTCGGCGCCGAAGCATCCCCAGCAGATCGACCTCGGCCACGAGCACGCCGACCACGACCAGCAGGCAACCAGCGACGATCCCCGTCGTCAGCCGGAGGCGCTGGACGAGAAGGCTGGGGAGCACCGCCGCCAGTCCGATGGCGAACACCACCTGCAGCGAATACACCGCGGCGACATTGGTGGGAGTCACGTACGGGTAGGCGAAGAAGGCCACGCCGCCGGCCAGCGCGATCACGAAGATCGAGTACATGGCGAGCACCGCGACGAAGTCCGCGCTGAGATCCACGGCCGGCAGGCTGCCCGGATCGACTAGCAACCAGCCGCCCAGGGCGAACACCGAGGCGAAGCCGAGGACGTAGACGATCATCTGGGCCGGGTCGTACTGGCGGGAAGCGTTGTTGACGCCGACCAGGTACAGACTCAGGAGGGCCACGCTGACCAGCAGGATCGCGATCGGGACGAGCTGCGCGCTGCCGCTCCCCAGCTGGACGGCGAGGGCCAGCCCGACCATGATCAACGCCACTCCGGCCCAGGTGCGCGGTGCCGGGGCAGGATCCAACGGCTGGCCCCGCCAACGCCGGAACGGGCGGATGATCACCATGACCACCGGCACGCCCACCACATACAGCGAGAGCAGGAACATCGACGTGGATACCGGCAGCTGGCGCGAGCCGAGGACCGCCAGGGTGCTCTGCACCGCGGTCAACAGGCCGAGCAGGGCGGCCCAGCACAGGAACCCGCGCGTCGGCCGGACTCGCACATGGGCGAACAGCACGAGCAGCAGGATTGCCGCGCCCAAGGCCGTGCTGAGCGTGATCACCGCGAGCGCGGGCACTCCCGCGGGGAAGCGCTTCATGAGGACGACTTCCGGCGCCCAGCACATTGTTGTGGTGAGCAGGCAGAGGTTGGCCTGGAACCTATTCATCCCGTCAACGCCCCATTTCCTCACTGCTGGCGCACGGCGGCGGCCCGCAGTCCCGGCCGACCGACTCAGTGAGACAACGACGGCGCGAGGGTCCCGCTTGAGGGACCAACGTCCCGGAGCGCACCGCGCCACGCCCCCACGTCTGCGCCACTTGCTCGCGTCTGCGGCCGGCAGACATGCCGCAAACGACGCGAAGTGGCGCAAACCAGAGTTGCCGGGCCCGACCGGGGTCCAAACCAGAGTTGCCGGGCCCGACCGGGGTCAGGTGTGGCGGATCCGTGCCAGCCGGGAGCAGGCCGCCCGGGCTTGGGCGACGATCTCGCGCTCCCCCGGCACCACGCGACCCTGCATCAGGACCTCGCCATCGCAGATGACCGTGTCGATGACGCTCGGGTCCGCGGCATACACGAGGTTGGCGTCCAGGCTGTAGTCGCCGACCATGGCGTGGTGGTCCAGATCGACCAGCAGCGCATCGGCCAACTTGCCGGGCTCGATCACGCCGGCGTCGATGCCGAACGCGGCAGCGGACTCGTAAGTGGCGGCTGCCAGCATGGCGTGGTCGCGCCCCGCCAGCGGCGATCCCGCCTGCGACTTGGCCAACAGGGCCGCGGTCTTCATCTCGCCCAGCATCGAAAGGCTGTTGTTGCTGGCCGCGCCATCGGTGCCCAGGATCACGCGGCACCCCGCGTCCAGCGCCCGCGCGTGCTCGAAGAAGCCGCTGCAGAGCTTGAGGTTGGACACGGCCATGTGCGCGATGACGGCGCCGCGCCGGGCGATGATCGCGCGGTCCTCGTCGGTCAGGTGGACGCAGTGCGCCAGCACCGAGCGCGGCGTGACCAGGCCGAGGCTGTCGAGGTAGGCGATGGGCGTCATGCCGTGCGCCGCGATGCAGTCTCGGACCTCATCGGCGGTCTCGGCTGCGTGGATATGGATGCGTCGCCCGCTGCGCGCCGAGTCGGCCGCGATCCACGCCAGTTGCTCGGCGGACGTGGCATAGGGCGAGTGCGGGGCGTGGGTGACGCTGATCCGATCCGGCAGTGCGGGCTCCAGCGCCAGCAGCGCAGCGATGCCGGCCTCGGCTCGGGGATTGGGAAGCCCATCCGGGCCGCTGATGTGCAGCATGCCGATGTCGGCGCGTACGCCCATCTGGATCGCGGCCATCGCGGAGGCCGAGGGCTCCCAGTACATGTCGTTGAAGTAGACGGTGCCGGACTTGATCATCTCGAGGATCGCCAGGCGGGTGCCGGCATAGACATCCTCCGCCGTCAAGGTCGCCTCGGCGGGCCAGATGTGCTCGGACAGCCACGTCCCCAGCTCCAAGTCCTCGGCGTAGCCGCGCAGCAAAGTCATGGCCGCGTGCGTGTGACCGTTGTAGAAGGCGGGGACGATGGCCATGCGCCCGCGGCCGTCGATCTGGCGGTCAGGCGGCAGGCGGTCCCCGCAGCCGACCCCGATATCGGCAAAGCGTCGGCCCTGGATGCGGACATCGGTGACCCGGCCGTCCAGCACGACGCTGCGCAGCAGCAGGCTGCTCATGGCCGCTGGTCCTGCCGGTCGGGGGTGCCGAGGCCGGCCAGCGACGGCAAGGCAGCGTCGAGCTCGGCAGCGAGGGTGCCGACCGCGCGGACCTGCGCCATGATCGACCGCTCCAGCTCTGCGTCGGGCGCATGGACGCCGGCTGGAACCCGGCCGTCTGCGAGCTCGAGGGCAGCCGCGTTGCTGAGCGCCAGCGTGGGGTCCAGATAGCGCAGCCGCGTGGGCTCGGCCAGCACGAAGTTGACCGGGACCTTGCCGTTGAGGGCCCGCGCGGCTGGGACTCCCGCGCCGAACTCGTCCTCGGCGCCCATGTTGGCCAGCAGGGCGCGCCCACCCACCAGCTGCTCCGCCAGCGGCGCCAGCGCATCGCGCCGACCCGTCGCCGACACCACGCACCAGGCCGCTGCCACCACCTGCGCCACGCCACCCGCGTCTGCGGAGTCGACCCAGTCGGCGCCCTCCGGCACCGCCACCGGGCGGGGGTCGACGACGGTGACGGTCGCCCCTGCGCGCCTGCATGCGGCGGCGACGCCGAAGCCCACCTTCCCGCCGCCCAGCACCACGACCGGGGCCCCGGCGCGAACCGGGTGCCCCAGCTGCACCATCGCGCGCAGGAAGCCGTCACCGGTGCCGAGCGTGGTCTCGATCTGTTTGACCAGACCGGAGTCCACCATCACCACCGGCTGCGGGCAGCCCGCGTACCGCTCCAGACCGGAGCGGGTGAGCTCGGCGTAGCCGAAGCGGCTGGCCACACCTGCATGGGCGCCGGCGCAGTCGAGCACGACGTCGTAGGTGCGCTCCAGGTCCGCCGGCGTCGCGACGGCGATACTGAAGTCGGGCAGCCGCCGCAGCACATCCGCGTCGGCCGGGATGCCGGTCGGGGCGCCAACCGTGACCTGCGCACCACCCGCCAGCAGCGCGGCGTACTTGACCATGGTGTTGGCGTAGACCGGCGTCGCGTCGAGCACCCGCATACCGGCCAGGGGACGGTCGACCATCCACGTGTCGGCCTGGGCCGCGAGGGCCGGGTACTCGTCGGGGTCCCACGAACGCGCCACTGCGGCGGACAGGTCGCGGTTCATGGCCCCTACTCTCCCACTGCCCCGCGGGAACGCCAGGCGGCCCAGGCGTCACGGCGCGGGTGGGTCCCGGCGGATTCCACTAGGCTCGTCCGGTGCGAACAGCCGCATACCGACCCCTCGCCATCGCGCTGGTCGCGCTCGCGGCGTTCGCGGCCTTGTTCATCGCTGCGGGATACCTGGGTTGGTGGGCGCCGGCGGCCAACGAGCAGGCCATCGGCGAGGTGTCGCGCTGGTGCGAGCGGGTGTCGGGCGGGTTGCTGCGCGAGCCCCTGAACACGCTGGGCAACCTTGCTTTCATCGCTGCCGGCCTGGCGATGTTCGCGGTCCTCGCACGCGACACCACGCGCGGCACCCCGCGTCGCAACCCGTTTATCGGCAATCAGCCGCTGGCACTGCTCTATGCGGGCGCCTCCGTGTTCCTGGGCCCGGGCTCGATGCTCATGCACGCCAGCCACACCTTCGTCGGCGCCTGGCTCGACAACCTGTCGATGGTGGCCTACATCGTCGTGCCCTGGCTCTACAACTTCGCCGTGCTCGGGCGCTGGTCGCTGCGGGCGTTCGCCGCGGCCTACGCGGCGATCGTCGGGCTGTACGCCATTGGCTACGTCGCGATCGCCCCCGACTTCGGCATCCACCTGGACCTGTTCAAGGTGTCGATCCCGTTGTGGATCATCTCGGAGTTCCTGGTTCGCTTCGGCTCGCCGACGGCGCGCTGGCTGTCGGGATTCGTGGGGTTCGCAGTCGCGCTCGCCTTCGGTATCGGTCCGGGGACGATCCTGGGCAACCTCGACCGCTACTGGTGGATCGTGCTGTTCTGGCTGCCTGCGCTCATCAGCCGGGGACCATCTGGGGTTCGGCGAACCTACACGCCCTGGTTCTGGGCGGGGATGGCGTCGTTCCTGGCGGCCTACGCGATCTGGACCACTGGCAAGTCCGGCAGCGCGCTGTGCCAGCCGGACGGCGTCCTGCAAGCACACGCGGTGTGGCACGCGCTCTGCGCGGTCGCGACGCTGTGCTTCTTCTGGTTCCTGCGGACGCAGCGCGCCACGACAGCTGCCGAACCTGCCGAGGCGGCTACTCCCAAGTCCGGGCAATAGTGACTGTGACCAGCCCGAACTCTGTGGCCTTGGGCGGGTCCAGCCGTGATCCGGCCGGGACCAAGGTGCCTCCTGCCGGGGTCGGCTGGGTGTCGTAGAAGTCCCCCGCGTGGTCGTCGAACACGAGGTCGACAGCCGTGGTGCCAGGCGGCACTTGGTAGACGGCATAGCCATGTGCCACTCCGATGCCGTCCAGGTCCACCTCGACCAGCATGGTCTGACCTGCGCAGGCTGTCATGTCGCCGTCGATGGCAACGTGGGTGACGCGGTTGCTGTCGTGCCCGGCCTGCTCCACAGGGTTGCTGACGACTACCTCGTCGGTGCATTCGGCCTGCGTGACACCGCTGCCGGGCGCCGGGTCCGAGCCGTCCAGCACGAGCAGCGACGCCCCGGCAGCGACCAGTGCCAGCGCCGCCCCGGAGATGGCCAGCGCGACCATTCGCCTGCGAGCCACTGCGCCCACCTCCTCACCTGCCGCACTTCCAGCGTGGTCGACGTCCACCGCGGGCGCTACGGCCCTTGGTCGCAGAGAGTGCTCGCCAACCATGTCGTTGCGGCTTCAACCAACTACCCGCCGTATGCTGCTGGGGATGTCTTCGAGAGGGAGGGCGATGCCCGACCAGCCGCCCATCCGGGTCTTCGTGGTGGACGACCATGAGATGGTCCGGCTGGGGCTGAGCTCGCTCTTCGACGCCGAGGACGGCTTCGAGGTCGTCGGTGAGGCGGCCACGGCGGCTGCCGCCCTCGGTAGGGTCCGAGCCACACGGCCCGACGTGCTTCTGCTCGATGTCCGCCTGGGTGACGAGAGCGGCATCGAGGTGTGCCGCGAGGTCCGCTCCGCGGTGCCGTCGGTGGCCGTGCTCATGATCACGTCCTTCAGCGACGAACGCGCCGAGGTGGACGCCGCCCTGGCCGGAGCGGCTGGCTACTTCATCAAAGACGTCGCCGGAGAAGAGCTGATCGACGCCGTGCGCCGCGTCGCCGCCGGCGACGTGCTGATCGACCCCGCCACGTCGCTCAGGACCGCTGACGGCAACGCCGGGGAGCCTGATCCGATGTGGGCCGCCCTGTCGCCGCAGGAGAAGCGGGTGCTGAACCTGATCGGCGAGGGCTGCACCAACCGCCAGATAGCCCAGCGGATGTACCTGTCCGAGCGCACGGTCAAGCACTACGTCACATCGCTGCTGCGCAAGCTGTCGATGCAGCGCCGGACCCAGGCTGCGGCCTTCATCACCCACCTGCATGACCAGGGCCAAGGCGAGCCGCCCGGCTAACTGCACGCGGGGTCTGCCGCCGCTAGGCACCTAAGCCCGTATCCGGCGCCGACGCCGGGGCCGAGACTGGAAGTGAGGGAAGAGCGCCCGCGGACCCGAGGCGGAGGTGGACACCATGAGGAAGCTGGCGGCAGCCGTCGCGGCGGCGACGATCGCTTTCGGCATCGTCGGCGTCGGCGCCTCGCTGCTCGACCTGTCTGGCTCGGATACGGCTCCCGGCAGCGGGAAGACCGAGGCCGCCTGTGCCGGTCCGCTGGTGGTCACCAACCCGGTCGAGCAAGGCGGGCACGACAACAACCGCGTCACCCACGTCACGGTCGCCGGGGACATGACCAACTGCGGCGGGCAGACCATGCTGGTCGACGCCGCCCTGACGGGAACGCCGGTGAACGCCTACGCCGTGTACCAGTTCCCCAGCGGCGGCGCGACCACGCTCACGTTCACATTCGACGCCACGACCGGCCAGTTCTACGACACGGCGCCCGCCCCCGCCGGCGGCACCTTGGTCCCAGCCGGAAGCCGCGTGGGCCCGGTGAAGGCCAAGGACTTCGGCACCGTCGACATCACGATCGCCAAGACCTGGGAGTAGGAGGCAGGTGGGCCGCGATGGTTCCCGCTCCGCGCCACTGCCCGCCCGGCGCCCCGCGAGTCCCGACCGAGGTCGGGACCTGGCGCTGGCTGCGGCTCGCGCTGCTCGTCCTCCTGGCGGGATGCGCTTGGTTCGCCCTCGCACCCGGCCAGGTCGGCGGTCTGACCACCTACGCCCTGGTGACCGGCCACTCGATGGAGCCCGCCCTGCCGGGAGGGTCACTGGTCGTCGCCCGCCAGCGCTCGTCCTACCGGGTGGGCGACGTCGTGGTCTACGAGCAATACGGCGGCCACGTCATGCATAGGCTTGTCGGTGGCAGCGCGGCGACGGGCTGGGTCAGCCAGGGCGACAACAACGACGTGCCGGATTCCTGGCGCGTGGCGGACGGGGCTATCAGCGGGGCGGTTGTGCTGACGGTTCCGCGGCTCGGGTCGGCGTTGCGCTGGTCCTGCGAGCATCCCGCCGTTCCCGCCATGGTGGCCGCGGCGCTGGCGGCGATGTGCTACCTACCGTGGCACCGACGGCGGCGGCGACGCGTCGGCACCCAGGTCGCGCCCGCGTCGGCCGAGTACGGTCCGCTGCAGGTGCTGACCCTCGTCGCCACCGCCACCTGCTTCGCCGCCGTCGCCGCCGGGGTGCTCGTCGGCACACCGGTCTGGCCCAACCAGGCCATGGCCTACGCGGCACTGGCCGTGTCCGCCGCGGGCTATCTGCTCGCCTCTGAGCTGGCCGAGCCCGAACCGCGCGCCCGCCATGCTCGAAGGCGAAACGCCGACGCACGAACTAGCATTCCGACGTGAACCTGGTGACCGCGATCATCATCGTGATGGCGACGCTCATCGTGGGTTCCCTGCTCTACGTCTTCGTGGCGCGGCACAGCCCGGAGGGCGGTCGCGGCGAGCAGACGCCCACCAATGTGTACGTCGTGACCGGCGGTGCCATGTCGCTGCTCATCGCCTTCACCATGTCGCTGACCTTCTCGCAGTACCTCGACGCGCAGCAGGCGTCGCAGACCGAGGCTGAGGCGGTGACCGCGATGTCCCGCGCGGCCACGTTCATGCCGGCCACCCTGCGGGACCCGCTGCGCGACCAGTTGGCCTGCTACGCGCAGGAGGTCATCCAAGTCGAGTGGCCCTCGATGCAGCAGGGCGACACCGCCGTGCTGCCACCGGTGCGTCAGACGCTCAACAAGATGGACAGCATCCTCGCCGCTCAGCCGACCGCGGCGGGTCCGGGCCTGGCCATCTGGGAGGCGGCCAACGTCCAGCGTCACGCCGCCCACATCGAGCGCCTGCAGGCCGCCGGCAACAGCGTGCCCGCGATCCTGTGGCTGCTGCTCATCTTCGGCTCGCTGATCACCGTTGGCTCCCTGTTCGTCTACGCCGACAGCTCCAAGCCCGCGTGGGGGCACGCGCTGGTGGTGATCGGGCCGCTCTTCGTGGCCTCGGCGGCCTTGGTGGTGATCGCGTTCTTCGACCACCCGTATGCCGACACGCCGGGCGCGGTGCAACCTGATGCCATGGAGCTCACGCTCACCAGCCTCACTCAGGGACAGCTCGACGGCGTGCCCCCCGCATCGTGTCCGAGCGGCACCTGACGCGCGGCTACCCGGAACGTGCATCACGCCCGATACGTTGGCGCCATGTGCCGCAACATCACCGCTCTGCGCGGTCTCGAGCCGCCCGCGACGCAGGCGGAGGTCCAGGCAGCTGCGCTGCAGTACGTCCGCAAGGTCACCGGGATCACGACGGCTGCGGGCATGCAGCGTCCTGAGTTCCAGCAGGCGGTGGCCGCCGTGGCCGCCGCGACCGCCACCGTGATCGAAGCGCTTCCGGCCCGTCGGGTGCCGCCCCGGACCGAGCCGCCGCTGCGCCGGCTGGCTCACGCGGACGGTTCCTGATGGCCCCGAGCAAGCAGCGCGCCCTGTGGTTTGCCGCCACCGGCACTGCCGCCCTGCTGCTGCTGTGCGGCTGCGGCGGCGCGGGCAGCGGCGCACAACGGAGCGCCACCGCAGTGGCCAGCGGCTCGGCGTCGTTGGCGAGCAAGCTCCCGGCCCCGGTAGACGCGCCGCTGCCGCCGGAGGTCCAACAGCAGCTGCAGGCGATGCTCGACGGCAGCAGGTCCGAGCTCCAGTACCCAGGAGCGATCGCCGGCGTCTGGTCGCCCGCCGGAACCTGGATCGGCACGGTGGGCAACTCCGGCAAGGACTCCAAGCGGGCCCCCCAGCGCGACGACCACACCCGAATCGGCAGCCTCACCAAGACCTTCACCGTGATGGCGCTGCTGCAGCTCGCCGACCAGGGCCGAGTGTCGCTCGACGACCCGATCGGCAAGTACGTCCCCGGGGTCCCCAACGCCGACACGGCGACGCTGCGCACGCTGGCGAACATGACCAGCGGGATCCCGAGCTACACCGCCGACCCGAAGTTCGGCGAGGAGTGGTCCGCCAGTCCCGACCGCACCTTCACCCCCCAGCAACTGGTCGACTACGTGAAGACGACGCCGGCCAGCTTCCCCGCCGGGACGCAGGTGCAGTACAGCAACACCAACACTGTGCTCCTGGGGATGGTCATCGAGCAGATCACGGGGAAGCCCGTGGCCGAGGTCTTTCGGACCAACCTGCTGCAGCCGCTGGGCATGACCCAGACATCTTTCCCGGGACTGTCCGCCGACCTGCCCAAGCCGCACCTGGACGGCACCACCGAACAGGGCAAGCCAGAGGGGCAGGCCAAGGACGCCACTTACTGGAACCCGTCCTGGGGATTCACCGCCGGCGAGATGATCTCGACCCTCGACGATCTGCGGGTCTGGACGGTCGCGCTGGGCACCGGAGCCGGGCTGGTGTCGGAGGCCATGCAGGCCGAGCGCGAGAAGTCCACCCTGTCGACTGTTCCACCCAACAACGTGGAGCAGACCTATGCGCTGGGCTTCTTCACCCGTTACGGCTGGTGGGGCCACAACGGCTCGCTGCCCGGATACACGACGTTCGCCGCGTACCAGCCGAACTCGAAGACCTCCATCGTCGTGATGGTGAACTCCGACATCACCAGCGAGCCGCAGCCGACCGCTCCGGCGGACCTCGTGGCCCGCGCCATGATGTCCGAGCTCGCCGACGCCGGGCTGGTGCCGCCGCCACCGAGCGCCAGCGAGTCCGCGGGGGCGTCGCCGACCTCCCCGGGCTGACCTGGCACGAGGGCCCCGGTCATTCGTAGCGCAGCGCCGCCGCGGGGTCCATCCGCGCCGCTCGGATCGCCGGGAACAGCCCGAAGACCATGCCGATCACGGCCGCGATGCCCACCGCCAACAGGGCGACCTGGGGGTCGACCACCCCTTGGATGGTGCTGCCCGGCCGCGCTCCCGGAATCGCTGTGAGCCAACTGCCGGCGGTGAGGCTGAGCAGGAAGCCCAGGCCGAGGCCCAGCACGCCGCCGATGAGCGTCAGCACGAGCGCCTCGACCAGGAACTGCCCTGCGATAGCACGCCGCTTGGCCCCGACCGCCCGGCGCAGGCCGATCTCGCGCGTGCGCTCGGAGACCGTCACCAGCATGATGTTCATGATGCCGATGCCGCCCACCAGGAGCGACACGGCGGCGATACCCGTCAGGGCCGTCGTGAAGCCACTGCTGATCTGCGACCTCGCTGCCAGGATGTCGGCGGCAGTCTGCACCCCCACGTTGGAGTTGGCCCCGTCCGCGATGCCGTGGGCGGAGCGGAGCAGCGCGTCGATGGCCGTGGAAGTGGCCTCGACGTCATCGGCGCTGGCGGCGTCGACGAGCACCGAGGAGAACGCTGTCGCTCCCGTGATCGAGGCCCATTCCAAGTAGCCGGTGAAGATCTTCGAGTCGGCGTTGCCGAAGGATCCCCCGGGACCGCCGGAACCGGGACCGCCGCCAGGGCCGCCGGGTGGTCCGCTGTCGGCGGCCCCTGCCCCCGGCTGCGCGGTCGCCGTCGCGGCCAGCACCCCCACGACCGTCATCGGCTTGTCCGAGACATAGATCGTCTGGCCCACCGCGTTGCCCGCTGGAAACAGCTCCGTGGCGGCCTCCGAGCCCAGCACCACGACGTTGGCGCTGCTGGCGACCTGGTCGGCCGTGAGCCAGGCGCCCGACGCCGCGGTCAGGTCCTTCATCTGGGCGTACGCCGAGGCGACGCCGACGACCTGGTAGCCGCTCGCCGTGCTGGCGTCGGCAGTGGTGGTGACGTCCAGCTGCTTGCTGGCCTCGGGGCTGACAGCCGCGACTCCCGCCACCGAGGACAGCGCTGTGACATCGGCCGGCGTGATGGCGGCCTCGGTGCTGTTGAACGTGAAGCCGCCGCGCTGCCCTGCGGCCGCACCACCGCCGCCGCCCTCGGGAGGCCCACCCATCCCGGGCATCGCACGCTGGGAGGTCGGGCGCGCCGGATCTTGAGACGTCAGCGTGATTCGCTCGGGGTTCAGCGATGAGATCGAGCCGGAGACGTTCTGCTGCAGGCCCTTCCCCACTGCCACCACGGCGATCACGGCCGCGATGCCGATCACGACCCCGAGCACCGTGAGCACCGAGCGCACCGGGTTGCCGGCGAGATTGCGCAGACTCTGGTTGATCATGGTTCCGAGCTTCATGCCGGCACCTCCGCCGAGTCGGCCACCAGCTGTCCGTCGCGCATCCGGACCCGCCGGGAGGCATAGGCCGCGATGTCGTCCTCGTGGGTGATGAGCACGATGGTGGCGCCCGCAGCGTTGGCGGCGGCGAGGATCGACATGATCTCCGCTGCGGTGTGGGAGTCGAGGTTGCCGGTGGGCTCGTCGGCCAGGACAAGGGCCGGGGCGTAGAGCAGCGCGCGGGCGATAGCCACCCGCTGCATCTGGCCGCCGGAGAGTTGGTTGCTCTTCTTGTGCAGCTCCGACACCAGCCCGACCTGCTCGATCACCTCGAGTGCGCGCGCTCTCGGCTTTCCGCCTTTGTGGTATTGGGCGGGCAGCAGCACGTTGTCGAGCACCGAGGTACGCGGCAGCAGGTTGAACTGCTGGAAGACGAAGCCGATCTGATCGTTGCGCAGCTCCGCGGCGTCGTTGCCGGACAGATCCCGGACGTTCGTGCCGTTGAGCAGATACTCCCCGGTGAAGCCTCGGTCCAGCAGCCCCAGGACGTTGATCAGCGTCGACTTCCCGGAGCCGCTGGCGCCCATGACGGCCACCATCTCGCCGGCGTCGATCCGAAGGTCGACGCCGGCGAGAGCCACGGTCTCGACGCCGCCGGAGGATTCGTAGACCCGGGAGACGTCACGCAGCTCGATGACCGACATGTCAGGCGCCGCTCGTCGCACTCGCGGAGGGCGATGCGGCTGCCTTGGGGCTGGTGGTGGTCGTGGCGGCCGAGACCCCGAGCGCGGCCAGGATCTGGTCGGCCTGGGCCTGGGTCAAGTCGCCATGCTGGACCTCGCGCGGGATGATCTGGGCAAATACCTGCAGCGGCGGGGCGGTGCCGGACTCGGACTGGGACTTCAGCTCTGCGACTGCGGTGGTGTTGACGGTGCCGTCGGCGTTCAGGAGCTGCTCGGCGATGCGGCCCATTCCCGGACCGCCCTGGCCGTCCTGGCCGCCGGGGCCCATCTGTCCGCCTGGTGCGCCGTAGCCCGGGAACTGACCATCTCCAGGGAACTGCCCGGCGCCCCCTGCGAACTGCCCGCCGCTGCCGCCGGCGACGGTCGAGCTGGACTGGTTCTGGGCGACGCCCCACACAAGCGCGACGACGGCGATGACCGCCGCCACTGCGGCAGCGGCCGAGGCGATGCGGAACTTCTTCCGCTCCTTGTCATAGGCATCGCGCCAGCCATCCGCGGGTTGTTGGGGGTAGCCCGCGGGCGGCACGGCAGGAGGCTGCGAGATGGGGGGCTGCGAGCGAGGGGGCTGGGCGGGGTTCAGGGGTGATTGTTCTGACATGCCTCAACTGTGGCGGCCTGGGATGAAGGCGACCTGAGCCGATCCTGAGAGGTTGCTGAGAACGAACACCGGCTAGCGCAGGAGTTGGTCCACGCTCCCGGGGACGTCGCGCGCGATAGCCTCGAGGCCGGCGAAGTCGCCGTCATCGTCGGCGATGATGCGGGTCTGGAACTCGGTCATGCGCACGGCGTCGGCATCGCGCCAGAAGGCCATCTGCCGGTACTCGCGCACGCCGCGACGCAGCTCCAGCTCCGCGCGGGCCCGCACCGGCGCCGGGTCTGCGACGAGCAGCGGGTTGCCGTCCAGCGGGAAGTAGTGGCCGACGTAGGCGCTGGGCAGGCGTCCCATGACCGACGTGTCCGCCGGCGAGGCAGACAGCAGCGTGATCTGGCTATCCACCCGCAGCAGAACGGCCCCGGAATAGGCCAAGGCGGCGCCCCAGACGCCGTCGTCCCAGAGCGACCGCGCCAAACCCAGACCGCTCTCCGGTGCTCGCCACCGGTAACCATCGTCAAGGTTGGCCGACAGGCACTCGTCCGCGGCGCTGCCGAGTTTGTGCCGCAGCCTGCTGATGTGGGCCGACACCGCCGGCACATCATCGAACCATCGCTCGTCCCAGATGAGCCCGACGATCTGATCGGGCCGATAGGCCTCCCGCGGCGCGCTGCTGAGCAGGTCGACGATGTCGAACTCCACCCGCGTGAGACCGATCGGCTCGCCGTCGACGTAGACCTCCCTGGCCCCATAGTCCACAGTGATCCGACCGAACGTGTGGCGGCCGGACCGAGTTGGCCGGACCTCGCCCTCGGCACGATCCACGGCTACGCGTCCCGATCCGGGTCGGGTACGTGGGCGATGGCCGCCACCAGGGGGATGCCGAAGGCCTCCAACAGGCCAGCGGCCTGCTCGGCCGGCACCGCCAGCACGCTGCTCTTGGGGGCCGGGCGGCCATCTTCGGCGAACGTGCGCCCGTCGGTGTAGACGGTGACGCTGCCATCCTCGTTGGTCGCGACCGCGATGGTCTCGATCTCGCGACGGCACCCGTCGATGGCCACCACCGCGGGCTCATCCAGCCAGTAGTGCCGGGACCAATACATCAGTCGGGCGGTGCCGAGCCTCCCGCGGCTCACTTCGTGCTGCATGCCCGACTCCCTCCCTTGCACCCTGCGCCTGCACGGCTGCCCCCATTGTTACCGCATGATGGCCGCGTAGGGTGGCGCCATGAGCCGTGGTTTGCGCGCCGTCGCAGGGGTGACCGCCGCCGCGGGGGTGCTGGCATTGACGGTCGGTGCCGGCGGCTGTGCCACCGATGGCCGGCGGGAGGAGCAGCTGACCGAGGGCGGCGAGCGCGCGCTGACGGTGTTCGCCGCCTCGTCGCTGGGGACGGCGTTCCAGCAGCTCGCAGCGGCGTTCGAGGCCACCCACCCGGGCGTCACCGTCCGCATCAACGCGGCCGGCTCCTCCGACCTGGTCGCACAGGCGGCGGCGGGCGCGCCGGCCGACGTCCTGGCCACCGCCGACACAACCACCATGGCCAGGGCGAGCGGCTTGGGCCTCACCAGCACGGAGCCACACGCCTTCGCCACGAACACCATGACCATCGTGACGCCGCCCGGGAACCCGGCTGCCGTCACCTCACTCGCCGACCTGGCTCAAACGTCCCGCGTCACGACGGTCCTGTGCGCTCCACAGGTGCCATGCGGGGCTGCCGCGGTGCGCGTCGAGCAGGCCAGCGGCGTCAGCATCACCCCGGTGAGCGAGGAGCAGTCGGCGGCCGCGGTGCTGGGCAAGGTCACCGCGGCAGAGGCCGACGCCGGCATCGTGTACGTCACCGACGCCCGCCAGGCGGGCCCGCGCGTCGCCGAGGTCCCGATCCCGCCCGAGGTGAACGCGACGAACACCTACCCGATCGTCATTCTGAAGGAGTCCCCACAGCCCGCGCTGGCCGAGGAGTTCATCGCGCTGGTGCAGGGACCGCAGGGACAGGACGTGTTGCGCAGGGCCGGGTTCGGCCCGGCGTGACCGGACGGCAGCGGTCCGGTCACCGTCCCGCACCCCCCCGGGCCACCGACGTCCCCGGCTGGCTGTGGCTGCCCGCGATCCTGGGCATGGCGTTCGTGGTCGTGCCGATCGGCGCGCTATTCGTGGGCGTGGCCTGGTCGGACGTGGGTGCGCTGCTGACGTCCGACAGCGCCCGGGCGGCGCTGTGGCTGAGCCTGCGGACGTCCGCGTCGGCGACGGTGCTGTGCGTGCTGATCGGGGTGCCGATGGCGATGGTCCTGGCCCGCGGGACGTTCCGGGGCAGGGGCCTGCTGCGGGCCGCGGTGCTGCTGCCGCTCGTGCTGCCGCCGGTCGTGTCGGGCATCGCGTTGTTGACGGCCTTCGGCCGCCGGGGCCTGCTGGGCGGGTCGCTGTCGGCGCTCGGGATCCAGGTCTCGTTCAGCACCACCGCCGTCGTGCTGGCGCAGGCCTTCGTCGCGCTTCCCTTCCTGGTGCTCAGCCTCGAGGGCGCGCTCATCCTCATCGGCCGGCGCTACACCGACACCGCAGCCACGCTGGGCGCCAGCCCCACCACGGCGCTGCTCCGCGTCACGCTCCCGGCCGTGTGGCCGGCGCTGGCGACCGGCCTGGTGCTGGCGTTCGCGCGTGCCCTGGGAGAGTTCGGGGCCACCATCACCTTCGCCGGCAGCCTTGCTGGGGTGACGCGCACGCTGCCACTGGAGATCTACCTTCAACGCGAGACCGATCCGCAGGCCGCCGTCGCCCTCGCCCTGCTGCTGGTGGCAGTGGCGGCCGCGGTGATCGGCGTGGCGCTGCGTCGGGGGCCCGGGAGGTGAGCTCTGGCACGGCGCAGGAGATCGATGGTGCCTATCTGCGCGCCCAGCTGGCCGAGCGTGGCCTGGATGTGGAGCTGACAGTTCCCGCGGGTTCGATCACGGCGCTCATCGGGCCCAACGGCGCTGGTAAGTCCACGGTCCTGGATCTGTTCGCAGGGCTGGTGCGTCCGGACCGCGGACGGGCGGAGGCCGCGGGTCGGACGCTCTTCCAGCTGGACGGCAGCACCGAGGTCTGGCTGCCGCCACACCGCCGCGGCATCGGGCTGCTCGCCCAGGATGGCCTCCTCTTCCCCCACCTGTCGGTGGCCGGGAACGTCGCGTTCGGGCCGCGCTGCGCCGGTGCCGGCCGCCGAGCCGCCGCAGCAGCGGCGGACGAGTGGCTGGCCCGCGTCGGCGCCTCTGAGCTGGCCCAACGGCGCCCGCACGAGCTCTCCGGCGGCCAGGCGCAGCGGGTGGCACTGGCTCGCGCTCTGGCCGCCCAGCCCAGCTTGCTGCTCCTGGACGAGCCGCTGGCGGCGGTGGACGGGCCCGCGGCGGCAGAGCTGCGCGCGCTCCTGCGCCAGGTGCTGGCCGATCGGACCACCATCCTGGTGACGCACGAGCCGCTGGACGCCGCCCTGATCGCCGACCGGGTAGCGGTGATAGCTGGGGGACGGGTGGTGCAGGAAGCTCCGACCGCCCAGGTCCTGAGGCACCCCGACACGCCGTTCGCGGCCGCGCTGCTCGGCGTCAACCTGGTTCCCGGCACGGCGGGACCCGGCAACACGCTGGTGACGGGCGACGGCCAGCGGCTGACCGGCCGGCCGGGGCCGGCGGGAGCCGTCACTCCGGGCGACCCCGCGTATGCGCGCTTCGCCCCCTCGGCAGTCACCATCCACCTTGCCGAACCTGCCGGCAGCGCCCGCAACGTGGTGGCGGGCAACATCACCGGGATCGAGGCGGCGGGCGGCCTGATGCGGGTGCGGGTCGGGCGGATCGCAGCAGACGTCACTCCCGCTGCCGTGGCCGAGCTCGGCCTGGTCCCCGGCCTGCGGGTGCTACTTTCGGTCAAGGCGGCCGAGGTCTCGATCATCGCGGGCTGACGGTCAGCCCAGGAGGGGAGCCCAACATGAAGACGATCATCCGGGTGAGCGCCGATCTCGGCGAGAACGCCCGCAAAGCCGCGATCAACCAGGCCCGGGCGCAGGGCTACCGCAGCGTCACCGTGTTTCAGGTGCGCCAGGTGGGCCCGCGCGAGTACGAGGTCGAGCTGAACGTCTCGACCTGAAGTCCCTTCCGGCGCCACCGCGTATCCTGGCGGCGTGTGGCTATCGGCGCGCGTTGACTATGCGGTCCGGGCCATGCTGGTGCTCGCGGCCGGTGACGGTAGCCCGATGCCGATCCACGCGATCGCCGCTGCGCAGGACATCCCGGCGGGCTTCCTCGAGAACATCGTCGGCGACCTGCGCCGCGCGGGGCTCGTCGTGGCCAAACGTGGTCGTTCCGGCGGCCTGGTGCTGTCGCGCCCGGCCGACCAGATCACCATCGCGGACCTCATCCGGGCCGAGACCGGCAACCTGGCCGACATCCACGGGCTGCGGCCGGAGGAGGCCACCTACGGCGGCGCGGCCGAACACCTCACCGATGTCTGGGTGGCCGCCCGTGCTGCCTATCGCAGCGTGCTGGAGTCGGTGACCCTGGCCGACGTGGTGGCGGGCGACCTGCCGGCCAGCGTCGTGCAGATCGCCTCGGACCCGCGCGCCTGGGCCTCGTACCCGCAGCTCTGACGCGGCCTGCGCGGCCACGGCCACCTGTCCGCCGCCAGCACCGATCTGTCGGGGGTCGCTGTTGCCATGCCCGACCGTCCTCCCTAAACTGCACTAAGCCAGTTGGCTTTAAGCGCATAGTCGGGCAAAGGCCCGGCGGAGAGGCACTCCCATGACTGCTCGCAACGGCTGGAGCGGCCTGCGGCTGCTCGCAGCCCTGGCCGCACTGCTCTTCACGGCATCTGTGGCCAGCGCCTGCGGCAGCGCCTCGGCGGCCTCCGAGCCATCCGGCAGCGGCGACGCCGCAGAGCTGCGGCTGGGCTACTTCGCCAACCTGACCCATGCGCTGCCGGTCCTGGGGGTGGATGACGGCCAATACCAGCAGTCACTGGGCGCCACCAAACTCACGACCCAGGTGTTCAACGCCGGCCCGGCGGCCGTCGAGGCCATATTGTCCGGCGCAGTCGATGCCGCCTACGTGGGCCCCAACCCCGCAATCGGCGCCTACACCCAGAGCGGCGGCGACGCCATCCGCATCATCTCCGGCGCTACCAGCGGCGGCGCCCAGTTCGTCGTCAAGCCCGAGGTCACCACCGACAACCTCAAGGGCCGCACCTTCGCCACGCCGCAGCTGGGCAACACGCAAGACGTCGCCCTGCGCTACTGGCTGCAGCAACAGGGCCTGAGCGCCCCCAAGTCCGGCGGCGGCGACGTCTACGTGCAGCCGATGGAGAACTCCACCACGCTCACGCAGTTCAAGGCCGGCGCGATCGACGGGGCGTGGCTGCCCGAGCCCTGGGCCTCGCGCCTGGTCCTGGAGGGCGGCGCGAAAGTGCTCGTGGACGAAGCCACCCTGTGGCCCGAGGGCCAGTTCGTGACAACCCAGCTGATCGTGGCCACGCCGTTCCTGCAGAAGTACCCCGCGACGGTCAGCAAGCTGCTCGCGGGCCAGCTCGCCACCCAAGCGCTCATCCAGCAGGACCCGACGCGGGCGCGGGACGAGACCAACGCCGCGCTTGCGAAGCTCACGGGCAAGGCGCTCTCGCCGGCAGTGTTGGAGCGCGCGTGGCCGACCCTGACCATCACGGCCGATCCCATCGCCTCGTCCCTGGCCGCCGACCAGGAGCACGCCGTGAGCACCGGGTTGGCCAAGCCCTTCGACTTGAACGGGATCTATGACCTGCGGCCCCTCAATGCCCTGCTCACCGCAGCCGGCCAACCTGCCGTGGGTGCCGACGGCCTCGGGGCGCAGTGATGGCCCACACTGTTCAGATGGCAGCGCCGGGGCTCGATGACGAGTCGCCGGCGGCCGCGTCGCCGCCGACGGGCGCCGTCACCGTGCGCCACCTGACGAAGTCTTTCACGGTCGGCTCCCCGCCGGTGCTGCTGGACGTGGACCTCTCCGTGACACCAGGCGAGTTCGTGTGCCTACTGGGGGCGTCCGGCTGCGGCAAGTCCACGCTGCTCAACATCCTCGCCGGGCTCGAGCAGCCCACGACCGGCACGGTCGACGTCGTGGGCAGCCGCGTCGCTCTCATGTTCCAGGAGTCGGCGCTGTTCCCCTGGCTGACCGCTGCGGGCAACATCGACCTAGCCCTGCGCCTGGCCGGGGTCGCTCGACAGGACCGGCCGGCCCGCGTGGAAGACCTGCTGCGCAGGGTCCACCTGGGCGGCCAGGGCGACAAGCGCGTGCACGAGCTGTCCGGAGGCATGCGCCAGCGGGTCGCCCTCGCCCGGGCGTTGGCGCAGGAGGCGCCTGTGCTGCTCATGGATGAGCCCTTCGCCGCCCTCGACGCGATCACCCGCGATGTGCTGCACGATGAACTGTCCACGATCTGGCGCGACACCGGCCTGACCGTCATCTTCGTGACGCACAACGTCCGGGAGGCCGTGCGCCTCGGACAGCGGGTTCTGCTCATGTCCAGCCGACCAGGGCGCGTCGTCGCCGAGTGGCAGATCGAGCTCGACGAGCCACGGGCCATGGACACCCCGGCCGTCGCCGAGCTCGCCTCCACCATCACCGCCCAGCTCCGCGAGGAGATTCGACGCCATGCCGGCTAGCGGCCCCCGAGCATCGGCACCGGCCCCCACCGGCCTGGCCGAGGATGGCCCCGCGGACGAGCTCGCCAGCCTGAACGCGGGCCTGGACGCTCTCGACGCGCCGCCGGCGCCGAGCAGTTGGAACGGTCGCAGCATCCTGCGAAGCCTGGTGCCGCCCGCGGCGGCTATCGCCCTGCTGATCCTGACCTGGTGGATCGTGGTGGCGCTCAAGCTGCAGCCGCAGTACCTGCTCCCCTCACCCGCCGACGTCTGGACGACGTTCACCGGGTCGCTGAGCAGCGGCGAGGCGGCCACCGCGGTCGGGAACAGCCTGCTGCGGGCCTTCGTGGGCTTCGCCATCTCGCTGGTCCTGGGAACCATCCTGGGGCTCTTGCTGGCGCGCTTCACGCTTGTGAAGTCCGCCCTCGGCCCGATCGTCACGGGGCTGATGGTGCTGCCCTCGGTGGCCTGGGTACCCGCGGCGATCCTGTGGTTCGGCATCAGCACCGAGGCCATGCTGTTCGTGGTGGTGCTGGGCGCCACACCGTCGATCGCCAACGGGCTGGTCGGCGGCATCGGCCAGATCCCACCGTTGCTGCTGCGGGCGGGTCGGGTGCTGGGTGCCGAGGGGCTCGCCGCGATCCGCTACATCGTGCTGCCCGCGGCCCTGCCCGGGTACCTGGGAGGCCTGCGGCAGGGCTGGGCCTTCGCCTGGCGCTCGTTGATGGCTGCGGAGCTCATCGCGTTTTCGCCGGCCCTCGGCTTGGGACTCGGCCAACTCCTGGATCAGGGGCGCGAGCTGTCGGACATGTCCTTGGTGATGACCACCATCATCATGATCCTGGTCGTCGGGATCATGGTCGAGCTGTGCGTCTTCGCGCCGCTGGAGCGGCACGTTCTGCGGCAGCGGGGGCTGGCTCCTGCCGGTCGCAGCTAGCCGGCCCCCGCTGCTCGGCGGGGGTTGACCCCTCCTACGACTTGGTGAACTCGGTCTCGGTCGGGACGACCTCGGCCCAGTAGACGCGCGGGGCACGGTCGGCGGCGAGCAGGGTCACTGCGTAGTCCTTGATGCTCTTCACGATGTGAACCTCCTAAGATTGGTGACGGTGAACGGTTGTCCGCCGTCTGTTCACTTTTCGTTCACCTAACGTACCACTAGTGGAAACCTGCGGGCCGAGGCGCCCCCTGGCGAGTCGCGCCAATTCGCTAAGGCTTCAGCGCGACTCGGCCGACGCATCGGGGCAATACTGCCCCGCATGACTCCACGCGCACGCATCGTCTCGGTGGTGGCAGTCGTGCTGGGCTGCGCGCTCATCGCGGCGCTGCTGCTGGCCACGACCGATCAGCTGACCGACCGCAACGTTCCCGGGAACCCCGCGCTGGGCCTGACCAGCGAATTCGACGGGGTCGTCAACTCGCCGGTGACAGACTTCTACAACCCGCCGAGCCCGCTGCCGCACGTGTCGGCCGGGACGATCCTCAAGTCCGAGGCCATCGACGGTGCGCCCAAGGGCGTCAAGGCGTCACGGATCATGTACATGAGCCAGAACAACGCCGGCGAGCCGCTGGCCATCACGGCCTACATTGCGATGCCCGACCGTCCCACCACGACGGGCTTCCCGGTCGTAGCGATCGCGCACGGCACCACCGGGCTGGACCCTCAGTGCGGCATGAGCCAGGCCCCGTTCACCCCCGGCACCACCGGTTTCGAGTACTGGAACTTCCTGGGCGCCCAGCTGGTGCAGTCCGGGATGGCAGTCGTCGTCACCGACTACGAGGGCATGGGCGCGCCCGGCACGCCGACCTACCTGCTGCGCAAGCAGGGCTACGACGTGCTGGACAGCCTGCGCGCGGCCACCCGGTTCGACCCAGCCGTCATCGACGCCAACAACCTGGCGATGATCGGGCACTCCGAGGGCGCCTACGTGACGCTCGTCGGCGCCGACATGGCCAACGAGTACGCGCCCGAGTTGTCGCTGCGCGGCTCGGTGTCGATCGCCCCCGGCGGCGTCCCGCCGGTGCCGGCCGCGGTCAAGGCCATCGTGGCCGACACCGGCTCCAAGAGCGGCGGGCCGCGCAACGGGTACATCACCTACCTGTCGTCCAGTTGGTCGGCGACCTACCCGGAACTGCTGCCGTTCAGCTCCTGGGTGACGGAGAAGGGCGCCGCCGAGGTGCCGACCTACGCCAAGCAGTGTCAGGGCCAGGTGGTCCAGCAGATGACCGCACCGTTCACCGACTACTTCCGCCAGGACCTGCCGCCCGAGCTGATCCAGGTGGCTGCGGAGAACCAGCCCATCACGCGTAAGTCGCCGGTCCCCGTGCTGCTGCTGCAGGGAATGAAGGACACGGGCATCGTCCCACAGGTGACGAAGGGCATGTTCCAGCTGGAGTGCGCCTACGGATCCACCGCCGAGTACCAGCAGTTCAAGAACGACACCCACCGGTCCTCGGTGTTCGCCTCAGCCGAGACGTACACCGACTGGCTGCGGGACCGTTTCGCCAACAAGCCCGCGCCGTCCAACTGTCAGGGGATGTGACCATGACCGGAATCGTGGCAGTCGCCATAGCAATCGCCCTCGTCGCGCTCGCGGCCGTCACGGGGGCCATGGGCGCCCGCAGCACCCCGGGCCGTAGCTTCATCGCCGTCTGGCCGCTGCTCATCGCCGGCGGCGCCTACATCATGTCCCGCGGCGGCACGACGCTGTGGGCCCTGGGCATCGGCATCGCCGTGATCGTCGGGGTGCTGCTCAACGCCAAGCTCGCAGGTTCGGCGCCGGAGGCTGACAGCGGGCGCTGGGGCGCCGCCGCCGGCGCCGCCGTCGCCAAGGCCGCGCTCGCGGTGATCGTCGGGGCCATGGCACTCGCCTGGTTCGTGGGGATCATCGCCTCGCTGCTGCCGGCCACCCGGGTCAACCAGCCGCTGCTAGCCATCGCCCTGATGGCCGGCGCCGTGGTCGCGGCAGCCTTCCGCGGGGCCCGGGTGGGACTGGCCCGGACGGCGATGATCATCACGATCGTCTTCGGGGTCCTGATCCTGATCGGCGGGGTGCTCGCGGGTACCCCCGCGCGCAGCCTCGACCCCATCGCCGCAGTGCCCGGCCCCGGGCTTGCCGGCGGCGTGGTGAGCCTCCTCGTGATCCTGCTGGTGGCCGCGGCCTTCCCGGGCCTCGGCGGGTCGGCCGGGACCAAGGTCAACACCCGCGGCGCCATCATCGCGGTGATCATCGGCACCCTGGGCCTCATCGGCGTGATCTGGGTGGCCGGCGGGTCGCTGCAGTTCCCGTCCCTGGTGATGACCACCGTGACCGGTTACATCTCCTTCGCCCCAGGCTGGGGTGGCGGGCTCTTCGCTGGCTTGGTCGCCTTCGTGGCGGTCGTGGTGCTGGCAGCACTGGTCTCGGCCGCTCTCGACGCCTTCCACGATGTGCCGGGCGAGACATTCGGCCGTCTGCTGGCGCGCCGCCCGGCCGCGTTGCTCGTCATCGGCATCTTCGTCGTGCTGGTGGCGCTCAGCCCTGCTGGCGGTGCCTGGTTGACGGTGACGCTTGCCGTTGCCGCGATCGCCGCACTGGTCTTCGCCCGCCGCGGCGGCAAGCCCGCCCCGGAGCCGGCCTCCGCGCAGGAGCCCGCCCCGGCAGCTGCCCCAGCCGCGGCCAGCAGCAGCTAGGGCACGATCCCCCTCCGCCCAACCCAGGCGCGTTTGCGCCACTTGGGGCTCTCTGCGCCGGCTATGCCGGGCGCGAGCGCCCGCAAGTGGCGCAAACGCGCTTAGGGGAGCGCTGTCAGGAGGCGTTGCCGGCGATGCACGCCTGCGCCGCCGGGTTGAATCCGTGCTCGTCGATCACTGCCTTCTGGTCCTGCACACTCACTTCCGCGCACCAGTGCACGGAACCGGGCCGGGTGGATCCGATGACGACGCTTCCGTCGGAAAGCTCCTTGACGTCGATCGCCCCCGGCCCGTCGGGTGACGGCCCCACGGCGTCTTCCAGGTCACCCACCACCAGCGTGCTCGTTCCCGCTACCTGCGTCAGCGAGCCCACCTGGCTGCCCAGGGAGGTGTAGTCGCCGAAGACGTCGCTGAGCTCGTAGACGACGGTCTGACCGTCCTGGATCGCCTGCGCCCGGTGGGCCTTGCGCGCCTGCGCGATGTAGACCGAGATCGAGATCGACGCCAGGATGCCCAGGATGAGCACGACGACCAGCAGCTCCACCAGCGTGAAGCCGGCCTCGGAGCCGCACGCCGTGCGTTTGCTGCGCATGCGGGCGATCATGCACGAGAATCGGGTACGAAGCGTGACGACTTGAGCCAGACACGCCACCTAGCGGAGTAGCGTGCTTGACAAACGCAACTTTACTATTCCTTTAAGGATTGGGTGGCCAGGGGCACAGAAACGCCCCCGCGTTGGCGCTTGCAGCAGGCTAACTTTGAAGTGTCGCCAGCAATCAGACCCCCAGGGGGACGGGCGACCTGCCGAGTCGCAGACGCGCTCACAGCCTCCGATGGGCTGACAGCGAGCGAATGCGTACCGGGTCCGCCGGCCCACGAGGCCGCGCAGCGGCGCAGCGAGGACGTCCGAGGACGTCCCGGCGCCCCAGGACTCCCGGGAGGCAGCACGAGGAATCGCACTGATGTCGAAGCTCAACAACGTCCGTCACTCCGGTCTTTCCATCCCAGCTGCTGCCGCAACCATCACCGCAACGGTCACAGTCGCGGGACTGGGCGCCTTCGCCAGCGCCAGCTCTGCCCAGGCGACACCAGTCGTCCCGCGGGCCGCTGCAACGGTTGCCACCGTGGCAGCCTCCCCGAGCGCGGCCGCCTTCCAGACCTCCATGGTCAAGGCCTACGACGATCGCGACAGCCAGGCCGCGGCTGAAGCTGCGGCCAAGGCCGCCGCAGCTGCCCAGGCCAAGGCGCAGGCTGACGCAGCCGCCAAGGCCGCGGCCGACACAGCCGCAGCCGCAGCCGCAGCCGCCGCGCAGGCTCAGGCGGACGCCGCTACAGCCGCCGCTACCACCCCCACCGCTCCGGAGGCCCAGGGTTCTTCCGCGTCCGGCGGGTCAGCGGACGCCTCCGCCTGGGCCAGCAGCGCCAAGTCCATGGCCGTCAAGTCCTGCGAGTCCACGAACAACTACTCGACGAACACCGGCAACGGCTACTACGGCGCCTGGCAGTTCGACTACCCCAGCTGGCACGCCAACGGCGGCGGGCAGTTCGCCGACTACCCGCACCAGGCCACCCCGGCCCAACAGGACTTCGTCGCCTACACCTACTGGCTGAAGGCCGGCTGGGGCCCGTGGGAGTGTGGCTGATAGAAGCCGTTGACGTCGATCAGCACCTCAAGCGCACTGCCGGTGCCGTTGTAGATGTCCACGGTCGGGTTGGGCCCGGGCCCAATCCCGACCGTGCCGGCGTTCGCCCTGGTGTAGCCCGGCCTGGGCCAGTTGACCATCGAGGTGCCGGGCCGGGGTTGGCCGCCGGGCCACATCCGCAGGTGCCCCGCACCGCCGGCCCGCACCGCCGTGGCGTTGAACTCGGCGGCCACCGAGCCGGCAGGCACCGCGGGCGCTGTCGGGTCGCTCTGTGCCGCGCCCACGGGGATCGTCGCCTCGGCCGCTGCCGCCAGCGGACCACCACCGCCGCTCACCGACCTTGTGTCGAGCACCCGGGTGGGATCGATGGCATGGAACACCCCGCCTGTGGCGCTCCCGTAGTAACCGGTCACGTCGACCAGGAAGCGCACCGGCACCTGCGAGGCGTTGTAGACCTCCAGCCGCCGATCAGCCCCCACCTGCACCGAACCACCGTTGGCGATGCGGTCCCACGCCGCGAAGTTGAGCGTTGAGGTGGCCGGCAGGGGCGAGCCGGCCGGGTGGACCCGGAGGTGGCCGGCGCCGGCAGGACCCACCACGGTGAGGTTGTAGGCGGCAGCCGTCGCACCCGGCGGAACGGCCGCGGCGAGGTCGACCCGCGTGGACGCGCCAGGTGGGGTCAAACCGCTGGCCGCGGCGGAGTCATAGACCCGCGCCGGCTCCACGGCGGTGAAAAGACCACCCGACAGTTGCGGCGCAGTTGCCGCCGACACCGGCAGGAAGTACCCCGTCACGTCCACGACGGCGTCGACCTCGGCAGCGGCCCCGTTGTACAGCTTCAGGGTGCGATCGGCTGCGATTCTGGCCGTCTGCCCGTTGGCGATGGACTCCCCGGCGCGGAAGTTGACCGCCGAGGCGTCGGTAAGGCTGGCGGCGTCGCCCGGCATGACGCGCAGATGCCCCCGAGCGGGCGGGTTGGGGACGGTCAGGTTGACGGCGACTGCGAGCGCACCTTGCGGTACTACCGGCCCGCCGCCGCCTCGGGCCGTCGCAGCGGCCACCGACATCACCCGCTGCTCGGCGGGGGCAAGCGATCCCGTGCCGCCCTGCGCCGGCCGCGTGTCCAACACTCTCGTGGGCGCGACGGGCACGAACACCGACGCTGCCGAGGGCGACGGCCGTACGGGTCGGGTGATCGTGAACGAGTCCGCGAAGGAGCCGGCCCCGGCGGCCTCGAAGTTGGCAGTCAGCTGGCGCTCGGTGGCCACCAGGTCCAGCACGCCGTAGCTGGGATTCACGTTCGCCCCGGACCAGGCGGCGAAGTTCGGCAGATCGGGATCCGCCAGGTTGATCTGACGCAAGGCTCTGCCGCCAGTGCCGACTGTGGCGAACACCGTCCCCCGACCGGCGACGTAGGAGTTGTCCGAGTCCGCGACGCAGTCGGCGTCGAAGCCCACCCTGGGGATGCGCGGGCACCCTACGTTCGATCCCGCGAGCTGGTGGGTGCGCATGTAGGTGTGGTCGTGACCGTCCACCACCAGATCCACGCGCCGATCCTGCAACAGTCCGTAGAAATCCGCCGGCATCACGCAGGCGTAGGCCGCCACCCCCAAGCACGGGTAATGGTTGTTGACCATGACCCAGCTGATGCCCGCGGCTCGGGCGGAGTCGATCGCGGTGGCGGCCCAGTTGTAGTGCGCGTCCCCTTTGGCATAGTTCCAGGTCCCATCTGGGAAGTGCAGGCCCGCAGAGGTGTTGATGACCCGCATGACCGGCCTGCCGGCCGGGAGGTCCACGTAGTACTCGCGGCCATAGCTGCCCACGAGCCCCGCCAGCTTGTTCGGCAGGCAGGAGGTGAAGGCGCCGATCGACCCGTTGAGCCCATCGCTCTCGTGGTTGCCGGAGAGCAGCTCGAACGGGAGCCCCGCGCCCAGGCGGGAGGTGACGAAGGCGCACCAGTCGGACTCCGGGGCGTTGTTGTAGGACAGGTCGCCGACAGCGAACGCGGCGTCCGGCGCCAGGTCGGCGATGCGGTCGAGAACGGCACCGGCATCGGCGGTGGTGCCGAAGTCGCCGGCCGCCACGATGTGGACGCTGCTGGCGGCGTCCACCGCGTCCACCGCGTCCACATGGCCCACCGCGCCCGCAGCGGTCGCCGATGTGAAGCTGCCCGCCAGCAGGCTCGCGAAGACGAGGAGGGCGGCGGCGATCCGCGCCAGCGTCGGCCGGCGCGACTTCCGTCGGGTGCGCGCGGGGAGGTCCGCAGGTCCCATTCCCACCCTCCTGTGCCTAGAGGGCAAACGTAGCCGTCGGCCACGCCCCGGAAAAGGCCCGCTCACCCGGCCGGCGGTGGCCGGCGGCCGGCGAAGAACTCACGCAGCAGGGCGCCCGCCTCCGGCGCGCAGACACCAGCCACGACTTCGGGCCGATGGTTGAGCCGGCGATCCCGCACGACGTCCCAGAGGCCACCCACGGCCCCGGCTGCATCATCCACGGCACCAAACACGATTCTGTCCACACGTGCCAGCACTGCCGCCCCCGCGCACATGGTGCAGGGCTCCAGGGTCACCACCAAGGTGCATCCGGTGAGTCGCCAGCCGTCGCCGTGCTGGGCCGCGGCAGCGCGCAGCGCGAGGACCTCGGCATGGGCCGTCGGATCACCATCGGCCTCACGCCGATTGGCGGCCGTGGCGAGCACACGACCGGCAGAGTCGAGCACCGCCGCCCCCACGGGGACGTCGCCCGTGGCGAAGGCCGAAGCGGCCACCTCCAGCGCCACCCGCATACCCGTCACATCGATGGTCCGCGGCGCTGGCCCGTGAGCAGGCGTCGGCCCCGGACCAGGCGTCGGCCCGAGCGCCCCGGACGTCACCCCCGGTCGAAGACGAGGTTGGCGAACAGCTCGCCGAAGCCGATCCGCTTGGCCACCGAGCCCAACACCTCGTCGGGGTACAGGTCAAGGTCCTCGCACAGCAGCGTGAGCTCGTCCGTGGACATCCCCAAGTCGGCGAGCAGCCCCAGATCACCGACCGGGTCCGCGTCATCGTCGACGTCCTCGGGGGCCTCTACCCCGAGGGCATCGAGCACCTCGTCGGCAAGGTCCCAATCCAGGGCCGCGGTCTGGTCGGACAGCAGCAGCCGCGCGCGGCCACCGTCCACGCGCACGATCAGGAAGGTGTCGTCGCCGATGCTCACCAGGCCCACGACGCCGGACTCCGACGCATGGGCGCCAAGCGCAGCCACCAGCGACGCCAGCGATTCGGCGAGCCTGGGCGGCAGGCTCTCGGCCCGCCAGGCACCGTCCTCCCGCCAGGCGGCGATGGCGAAGTCGATCGCGTCGGTGTCAGTCACATAGGTGACGGTATCGCCCACCAGGCCCGCCCGCTACAGCCGCCGCTGGATTGCGCCCGGAGCTAGAGACCCTTGACGGCCCCGACCACCTTGGTCAGCGACTCCTTGGCGTCGCCGAACAGCAGGGTGGTCTTGGGGTCGTACAGCAGCTCGTTCTCGATCCCCGCGAAACCGGGGCGCATGGAGCGCTTGAGGAACACGACCTGGGCGGCGTCGCCGACGTCCAGGATCGGCATGCCGTAGATCGGGGCCGACGGGTCGGTCTTGGCCGCCGGGTTCACCACGTCGTTGGCGCCCACGACGAGCACGACGTCGGTGGAGGCGAACTCGGGGTTGATCTCCTCCATCTCGCGCAGCTGGTCATAGGGCACGTTCGCCTCGGCCAGCAGGACGTTCATGTGCCCGGGCATGCGACCGGCCACGGGGTGGATCGCGTAGGAGACCTCGATCCCGCGCTCCCCCAGCAGGTCGACGAGCTCGCGGATGGTGTGCTGCGCCTGCGCCACGGCGAGGCCGTAGCCGGGGACGATGATGACCTTCTGGGCGTAGCCGAGCATGATCGCCACGTCGTCGGGGCTGGACGAGCGGACGGGGCGGTCCCCGCCGCCGCCGGACGGGCCGGCGGCCTGAGCCTTGAAGGCACCGAAGAGCGTGTTCGTGAGCGGACGGCCCATGGCCCGCGCCATCTCCTGGGTGAGCAGCGTTCCCGACGCGCCGACCAGGGTGCCCGCGACGATGAGCAGCACATTGCCGAGCACGTAGCCGCTGGCCGCCACAGACAGCCCGGTGAAGGCGTTGAGCAGCGAGATCACGATCGGCACGTCGGCGCCGCCCACCGGCAGCACCAGCAGCAGGCCGAGGATGAGCGAGGCGACGAGCAGGGCGATGAGGATCAGCGTGGAGGGTGACACCACCAGCCACACCGCCAGGGCCAACGAGGCGATGGCGACCGCCGCGGTGATGAAGCGGCCCGCAGGGATCACCACCGGACGGGTCGTCATGAGTTCCTGCAGCTTGGCGAAGGTGAGGATCGAGCCGCTGAAGGACACTGAGCCCACGAGCACCGTGAACACGGTCGCGATCAGGATCGCCTTGTCCTGCTCGCCGTCGCTGAGGTTGAGGAACTCGATCGAGGCCACCAGCGCCGCGGCCCCGCCGCCGGCGCCGTTGAACAGCGCCACCAGCTGCGGCATGGCGGTCATCTTGACCTTGCGCGCGGCTGGCCAGCCGATGGCGGTGCCGACCACGATCGCCACCAGGATGAGGGCCAGGTTCCTCATCTCATAGCCGGCGAAGAAGGTCACGACCACGGCGATGAGCGCGCCGAGGGACCCGATCAGCACGCCATTGCGCGCGCTCTTCGGCGAGGACAGGCCCTTGAGGGCCAGGATGAAGCAGACTGCGGCGACCAGCTCGACCAGCTGAACCCAGGTAGGGGTCACGGTCGCGGTCGCGAGGACGGCGGTCATGCGGCGTCCTTTCCGGCCTTCTTCGGCTTGAACATCTCCAGCATGCGATCGGTCACCACGAAGCCGCCCACCAGGTTGATCGTGGCCAGCACGATCGCCAGCAGCCCCAGGATCAGCGGCAGCGTCGTCGTGGCCGAGCCGGTGACGATGATCGCGCCGATGAGCACCACGCCGTGGATGGCATTGGCGCCCGACATCAGCGGTGTGTGCAGCACGGCAGACACCTTCGAGACGACCTCGAAGCCGACGAAGATGCTCAGCACGAAGATCGTGAGCAGTGCGACGCCGCTCATCGGGACTCCTTCCGGATCTCGCCGTCGAGCACCACGGCGCAGCCGTCGATGATCTCGTCGGCGGGGTCGAGGGTCAGCTCGCCGTCCTTGACGAACAGTCCGACGAGGGCCAGGACGTTCATGGCATACAGCTTGGAGGCGTGCATCGGCATGGACGAGGCTGCATCCTGGGCGCCCCAGATCCGGATGCCGTCAAAATCCAGGGTGCGGCCGGGCTCGGAGCCCTCGACGTTGCCGCCGGTCTCAGCTGCCAGGTCCACGACGACCGAGCCGGGCGCCATCTGGGCCACCATGTCGGCCGTCACCAACATCGGCGCGCGGCGGCCGGGAACCGCCGCCGTGGTGATGAGCACATCGGAGGAGGCGATGAACGGCGCGAGCAGCTCGCGCTGGCGCGCGGCGCGGTCCTCGGTCATCTCGCGGGCGTAGCCGCCGCCGGCCTCGAGCGCCTCGAGCTCCAGCTCGATGAACGTGGCACCCATCGACTTGACCTCGTCGGCCGAGGCCGCGCGCACGTCGTAGGCGCTCACCAGGGCACCCAGCCGCTTGGCGGTTCCGATCGCCTGCAGCCCGGCCACGCCCGCGCCCAGCACCAGCACCTTGGCCGGCGGGATGGTTCCGGCGGCCGTCATGAACAGCGGGAAGAACTTGGGGGCCATCGCAGCCGCCACCAGCACCGCGCGATACCCGGTGACCAGCGCCTGCGACGTCAGGGCATCCATGGACTGGGCCCGGCTGATCCGCGGCACCAGGTCGAAGCTGAGTGCCGTGGCCTCCTGCCCGGCGACCGCGGCGATGGTCTCGGCATCGGCGGACTCCACCGGCTGGGCGGGCTGGAGGAAGGACAAGACGACGGCCCCCGGCTTGACCAGCGCCGCTCGCTCCGCGCCGAGCGGCCGCACGGACGCCACGACGTCCGCGTCGGCCAGCCCAGCGGCGCCGTCGTCGAGCACGACGGCCCCGGCCCCGGCGTACTGCTCGTCGGAGAAGTACGCCGCATCACCGGCACCGGCCTCGACGCACACCTCCAACCCCAGCCGCTGCAGCTTGCCGACGGTCTCCGGCACCAGCGCCACGCGGCGCTCGCCGGGCGCGATTTCCCTTGGGACGAAAAGCCTCACGACTCTAGACGTTACCGCCGACGCACGCAGGTCCTGCGCTGCGGGGTCACCTCTACACTCGCAGTCATGGCCCTACCGACCCGCCTGCGCGGCATCCTGCACCCGGAGGGAGGCCATGCCCAGGGGCCGGGATCCTTCGAGGGCTGGTACTTCAAGCTCGTCTCCGCCGACGCCTCCCAACGGTGGGCGATCATCCCCGGCATCTTCCGCGGCGCCGCGGCCGACGACGGGCGCGCCGACGAGGCCTTCGTGCAGGTGCTCGATGGGTCCACCGGGCGCTCCTGGTACCACCGCTTCCCGGCGCACGCGTTCGCCGCGGCGCCCGATCGCCTGGACGTGCGCGTGGGCCCCAACAGATTCACCGCCGACGCCATCGAGCTGGAGCTGCCGGGCCTGCGCGGAACGGTGCGGATCACGTCTCAGCTGGACCCTTGGCCGGTTCGGCTCTGGTCACCGGGAGTCATGGGCTGGTATGCCTGGGTTCCCAGCATGGAGTGCTACCACGGCGTGTGCTCGTTCGGGCACGACCTTGCGGGAACGCTGCTCATCGACGGCGCGGCGACCAGCTTCGACGGCGGACGCGGCTACATCGAGAAGGACTGGGGGCAGGCCTTCCCGGCCGGCTACCTGTGGCTTCACTCCAACACCTTCGCCGGCTCGGACGCCTCGCTGATGGCGTCGGTGGCCCTCATACCCTGGCGCGGGCGGGAGTTCCGCGGCTTCATCGTCGGGCTGCGCGTCGAAGGTGAGCTGTATCGCTTCGCCACCTACAACGGCTCCCGCAGCGTGCGGCTGGCGGTCGACGACCAGCACGTGAGCTGGACCCTGGCCTCGCGCCGGCTGCCGGGGGGTCGGGCGCCACTGCAGCTGGAGCTGTCGGCAGAACGCGTTTCGGGCGGCCTGCTGCACGCGCCCATCCGTACTCAGATGCACAAGCGCGTCGAGGAGACGCTGGACGCCAGCGTGCAGGTGCGTCTCACCCGCGGTGACGAGGTTCTGTTCGCGGGTGTGGGCACCGCCGCGGGGCTGGAGGTGCACGGCGAGACCGAGCGCCTGCTCCTCACCTCCGAGCAGCGCTGAACCGAGCGCCGTCGGCAGGCTCAGGCGCCGACGCCGCTAGGTGCGCGGCACCGCGCTGTAGAAACCCGGCAGCGGACAGCCAATCGTGTCGGCCATCTTGCGGTAGTTGATGAGCACGTTCATCTCGTACGAGTCCAGGTAGGAGGCGTACTCGGCGATGACGGCCTCCCGATTCTTGCCGGCCAGCGCGGACTGGTACTCCGCCATCGCCCGCACGACTCGGTCGAGCAGCTGCGTCTGGCTGCTGTTCATCTGGGCCCGGATCTCATCGGACTGCAGCTGGTAGACCCCCAGCGCGAACTCAGCCTGGGCGATCGTCGCGTTGGCGTCGGCGACGGTGAACATGGGCGTCAGCAGAGGCTCCTTGGCGGCCAGCGCGGCGCACGCCTGCTCGCTGCCCTGCTTCGCGGTGGACAGGTTGCCGCATCCGGCCAGCAACGCCCCGGCAGCGACCGCCGCCACAGCTGCCGAGGCGAGTCTGCGACGCGGGCGGACGGGGACCGATGGCACGCAACGGACGTTAGCACTGGGCGGCTCCCGTCCCTTGCGTGCCGGTCGGCGCGCCGTCTGGCACTCTTGGGCGATGACTGGACGCAGAGCGGCGGCCGCGGCGTTGCTCCTGGCGATGCCGGCTCTGGTCGGATGTTCCGACGCGGCTGATGCTGCCGACGCGGCCGGAGTGACGCCCACCGCCACCGGCGCTGCCGGCGCCAGCTCCAGCCCCAGCTCCAGCTACGGCGCCGACCAGGTCACCGTGACCACCACCCTGACAAGCGCGTCCAACCAGCTCGCTACCGTGGGACCCGGCACCCCCAAGGTCTACGGCTGGAACCTGCTGCAGGGCACGGGGACGCTCCAAGGAGTCCCCGTCAACGTGACCTTGCAGGGGAGCGTCAACTACGTCGGCGGCGCGGGACCTTTCGAGGGGTTCGTGACCCTCTCAGCCGCCGACGGCTCCGGCACCCTGGCGCTGCGACTCGACGGCAACGCCGCGCCGGCCGCCGACGGCAGCGCCACCGCCCTGGACGGGCGCCTGGACTACATCGGTGGCACCGGCAGCTATCTGAACGTGGTGGCCGGCGGCATGTTCCACGCGAGCCGCAAGTCCGGAGTCGGCTCCCCGGTCGAGACGTCGCTCGAGCTCACCGTCGAGGCCGACGGGGCTGCTGGCGCCGCATCAGGCTCATCGACGGCCACGCAATGACGCCCACCGCGACTCAGCGCTGCGACGTCCTGGTGGTCGGCGCCGGCCCGGCCGGATCGTCGGCGGCCGCCTGGCTGGCCCGCGGGGGCGCAGATGTGGTCCTCGCCGACGCGGCGGACTTCCCTCGCGACAAACCCTGCGGCGACGGCCTGACGCCCCGCGCGATCGCCGAGCTCGACGCCCTGGGGCTGGCCCCCTGGCTGGCCGGCCGGGCACGCAACTGGGGCCTGCGGGCCGCCGGTTTCGGCACGGAGCTGTACCTGCCATGGCCCGGGGGCTCGCTACCCCGGTTCGGCAGTGCCGCGCCCCGTACCGTCCTCGACGAACAGCTCCGCAGCAACGCGCTGGGCGTGGGCGCCCGGGCGGTGACGGGTCGCGCCGTCGGGGTGGAGCGCAGCGGGGACCGGGTGGCCACCGTCCGCTTCACCGGATCGCACGGACCCTTCGAGTTGTCCTGCGCGCGCCTGGTCGTAGCCGACGGCGCGCGCTCGCAACTCGGGCGCGTCCTGGGGCGGGAATGGCACCGAGACACCGCCTACGGCGTGGCGGCGCGGGGCTACGTGCGCAGCGACCGCAGCGACGACCCGTGGATCTCGTCCCACCTGGAGCTGCGGGGCGAGTCCGACGAGGTGCTGAGCGGCTACGGCTGGGTGTTCCCGCTCGCGGATGGCACGGTGAACATTGGCGTCGGGACCCTGGCGACCGCCCGCAACCCCGCCGACCTCAACCTCCGCCGGCTGCTCCAGCACTACGCCGACGAGCGGCGAGCCGAGTGGGGGCTGACCGGCGGCGTCGAGCGCCCTTGGTCGGCGCTGCTGCCCATGGGCGGAGCCGTCAGCGGGGTGGCGGGCGCCAACTGGGTCGTCGTCGGCGATGCCGCCGGCTGCGTCAACCCCCTCAACGGCGAGGGCATCGACTACGGCCTGGAGACAGGTCGGCTGGCGGCCGAGCTGCTGCTCGCCGAGGGCGACCCGCTGCTGTGGCCCAGCCTGCTGCGCGAGCAGTACGGATCGGCGTTCTCTATCGCCCGCAGACTCGCCGGCCTGCTGACCGTCCCCGGCCTGCTGCCAGCCGCAGGACCATGGGGGATGCGTTCGCGCAGCCTCATGAAGATCGCCCTGCGGCTCATGGGCAACCTCATCACCGACGAGGACGCCGACGCCGTCGCGCGGCTGTGGCGGGTGGCCGGGAAGGCGTCGCTGCGGTTCGACGATCGACCCCCCTTCGCCGCCTGACCCGCGCACCCGCGCACCCGCGCACCCGCGCACCGGCGCACCGGCGCACCCGGCACATCCGGCGCAAGGGTCACGGCAAGCCGAGCGCCTCGCCGTCCGAGCCGACCGGGCCCGGCTCCTCGTCGATCGCCACGCCGCCCACGTAGTCGCCATAGGCTCGCGGATCCTCAGCGGGCTCCAGATGCGTGAAGATCGTCAGGTCGCTCACCGCCGCGCGCAGGTCTGCCTCCACGTTCTCGACCTCGTCATGCGCAGCCATCACGGTCCAGTCCCCCGGGACCAGCATGTGCACGGCCATGAATCGGTCCTTGCCGCTCTCGCGCGTCTTCAGGCCGTGGAACTTCACCCCGTCGCGGGTGTGATCGGCCAGAACGCCGAGCAACAGCGACTGCTCCTCGTCGGGCAGCGCCACGTCGAGCAGGCCCCGCATGGCCTCGCGGATCAGCCTGACGCCGACGATCAGGATGTTGATGGCAACAGCGATAGCGACTAGGGGGTCGAGGATCTTCCAACCCGTGAGCATCACCAGGAACACGCCCACGATGACTCCCACGGACGTCCATACGTCGGTGAGCAGGTGGTGCCCGTCGGCCCGCAGCGTGGCCGACCGGTGGCGGCGTCCGGCCCGGACCAGGATGAAGCCGACCACAGCGTTGATCACGGTCGCCACAACGGTCACCAGCAGGCCGATCCCCAGCCGCTCCAACTGCTCGGGCTGGAAGAGCTTGGGGATCGAGGTCACCAGGATCGCCGTCGCCGCACCGAAGATCATGAAGCCCTCGATGCCGCTGGACAGGTACTCGGCCTTGCCGCGACCGAAGTGGTGCAGTTCGTCGGCAGGCTTGGCGGCCGCCCGCAGCGCCATCAGCGCGATGAAGGCTGCGACCACGTTGACGACGGACTCGATGGCGTCGGACAGCAGGCCGACCGAGCCGGTCAGCAGGTACGCGATGTACTTCAGCGTCACAGTCGCAATTGCCGCCCCGATCGACAGCCAGACGTACCGGAGCAACCTGCGCCGGTCGGTCGAGCTCTCGGCGGGCAGCACGTCCTCGTCGGCCCCGATCGGACCGCCAGGCGGCTCGGACACGTCCATCACAGAACAACTCTGGCACGCACGGCCGACTGATTCGCCGTTGGGCGAACATGCGCGTCGACGCCTTGGGCTGCGGCCCTCCGAGCCGCACACTGGGACCACGAATGTCGCGCGCGGCGAGAGGAACTCCGACGATGAGCAGCCCCAACGGCCTGGTGACGATTGTCGGTGAGCCAGCGGATCCAGCGCTCGGGGCACCCGTGCTGCTGCACAACCTCACGGGCTTCCTGGATGCCGGCGCGGCGGGCAAGATCGCCGTGGACTCGCTGTGCGCGGCGCTGCCCTGCGAGCCCGTGGCCGAGTTCGACCTCGACGCGATCTACGACTACCGCGCCCGCCGCCCGCGCATGACCTTCCTGACCGACCACTACGGCGAGATCGAGATGCCGTCGCTGCGGGTGGACCGGCTGAGGGACCTTGCCGGCACCGAGTTCCTGGTCCTGCACGGCCCGGAGCCGGATTTTCGCTGGCGCGCCTTCGCCAAGGACACGCTGTGGCTGATCGAGCAGCTGGGCGTGAACCTGACAATCGGGCTGCACGCGGTGCCCTGGCCCGCGCCGCATACCCGCCCGGTCAACGTGACCTCGCATGGCACCAACCCGGAGCTGCTGGCCGACCCGCGGCAGTTCGTCGGCGACCTCGAGGTACCTGCGCACGCCGCCGGGCTGCTGGAGCTGACCCTGGGCGCCGCCGGCCACACGGCGCTCGGCTTCGCCGCGCACGTGCCGCACTACCTCGCCGGCGCACAGTACCCGCGCGCGTCCATCGCCCTGCTCAACTCCCTGGCCGGGCAGACCGGGCTGCAGCTGCCGATGGATGTGCTGCGCGAGAGTGCCCAGGAGGCCGACGACGACATCGCCCGGCAGCTGTCCGCCGAGCCGGAGAACCTGGAGGCCGTCCACATGCTGGAGCAGCAGTACGACGACTTCATGGCGCGCCTGGAGCACGCCGACGACCAGGCAACCGACATCTCAGATCTGGACCCCAAGGACTTCGTCGATCAGGTCGAGCGCTTCCTGGCCGGCCGCGAGAACGACGAGGATCACTGACGGCGCGGGCGGCTAGACTGCTGCCGTTCCCGCCCGGGTGCTGCGCCACCCGCCGACCGCTGCTGGAGGTCCCACCGTGCACTTCACCCGCCGCAAAGTCGACGGCACCGCCGCCCGTGCGCTCGTCGAGCGCACCCGCAACGCCCAGCTCACCTACGCCCCGGTCGGCATCAGCCTGGGCTGGCAGCCGGTCCCGGACGGGTTCCGGGACGTCGTGACCGAACGCGTCGTGGGCCAGGGCGAGGACGAGTACCGCAAGATCGGCTACGCGCTCATGCACTGGGAGGTCAACCGTCGTGCCGGCTTCCAGGTGCAGCCCCAGCACAACTCGGTCCGGACCGGCGAGCGGGTGGGACTCGTGCTGCCGCTGTTGGGCGTCATGGGCGTGTCCGCGGTGTGCGAGGTCGTGGCCGTGGTCGCCGAGGGGGACCTGACCGGCTTCGCCTACGGGTCGCTGCCGGGTCACCCGATGCACGGCGAGGAGTCGTTCCTGCTGGCGCACCGTCCCGATAACTCGGTGGTGCTGACGGTGCGGGCGGTGTCCAAGCCCGCTGCCTGGTTCACCAAGATCGGCGCCCCGTTGGCGCATGCCAAGCAGAAGGCCGCCACCGCCGACTACCTCGACGCCGCGGCCTACTTCGCCAAGGCCCCGGCGCCCACCCACGCCCAGGCCTGAGCCGAATCCGCCATGCGCCCGTCGCGGTCCGTGTGGCCGGTTGCGGCCGTGCTGGTGGTCGCCGTGGTGGGGCTCATGGCGGTTCTGGCAGTCGCCGCGCGCGACAACCGCAATGCACCCCTCGCCGCCTTCACGATCATGGCCCCGCGCGACGTGTCGGAGTCCCAGCTGGTTGCCCGCGCCCTCGTCCGGGCAGAGGCGCCCTGCCCGCAGGTCAGGGTCTCGGGGGCGGGCGGGGACCGCGAGCTGGACATGACGCCCCGGCGCCCTGGTGCTACCGCACAGCCGGCCTTCGCCTCCCTGCTGGCGTGCAGCGCCCCCCTGCCCGCGGGCCTGACCAGTGCCACCGTGGCGGGCCTGACCATCCCGGCCGCCCTGCCCGACGAGGTGGATGAGGTCGCCATCCTGGCCGACTCCGGCTGCCGGGTGGACGAAAAGCGCATCCAGGACTGCAACAGCCGCGACGGCTGGCCCCTCGCTCAGATGGCCGAGCGCATCGCCGCCGCGCGGCCCGATGTGATCCTTGATCCGGGCGACTACTACTACCGCGAGATCCCCTGCCCCGCTGAGGACGTCGCGAAGTGCAGCCCAGGGCCGAGCCCCACGCCTGGCATGCCCTTCGACGAGAACGATCAAGGGTGGCTCTACGAGATGATCGAGCCGATGTCGCCCATGTTCCCGGTGGCGCCGATCGCCTTCCTGCGGGGCAACCACGAGGACTGCGGCCGGGCGGGCAACGGCTTCTTCCTCTACCTCGACCCGCGCGACGGCGTGGAGGACCTGTGCGCGCCGCAGCAGACGGGCGACGGGCTGCAGGCCCATCCCCCGCAGACGACGCCCACCTGGGCCTTCGACCTGCCGATCGCGGCGAACGGCGGCCGCGAGCTGCGGGTGGCGATGGTGGACTCCGCGTACGGCACCGACAAGGAGTTGACCGACTGGGTGGACAAGCAGCGGGTGAGCTACAGCGAGGCCGCGGCGCTGACCACGCCCACGCCGGGGCGCGAGTCATGGCTGCTCACCCACCGTCCGCTCTTCGCCGTCATAGCCGACGTCAACCTGCCGAAGGATGATCCGCTGGCCGACACCTGGAGCTCCGACGGGCAGATGGTGGCCTCCTACGGCCTGCTGGACAACTACTCCATGATCCTCGCCAGCCACAACCACTATCTGCAGGCGACGCAGATACCCGGCCAGCCCGGTGCCCTGATCATGGGCAACGGCGGCGCCCTGCTGGACCCTCCGGGGGAGTACTACATCCCCGCGTACGGCCCGCTCACCCGTGCCGACGGTCAGCCGCTGGTCCCGGGGCTGGCGCCGTACCCCAACGCCACCATGCTGTGGACGAAGGTCGACTACGGCTACGGCATCGCGCGGCCCGGAACCGAACCGGGCGCCTGGACGATCGACGAGTTCCGCTTCGACGGCGCCCCCCTGGGCGTCTGCGACCTGGCTAACCGCACCCTGGCCTGCGCGGGCTAGAAGGTGTGCCGCCAGGGGTAGCCAGACTCGCCGTCGGCGGTGGTCTTGGTGCCCAGGAACTGGTGCAGCTCGATTCGGTTGATGTCGAATCCGACCCGGGACACAGCCAGGTAGAGCCGCCAGGTCCGGGCCTTGGGAAGACCGATATCGGCCACGGCCGCGTCCCAGTTGTCGTCGAGGTTGGCGCTCCAGTGCGACAGCGTCATCGCGTAGTGGCGGCGGAAGTTCTCCTCGTGCTGGATCTCGAAGCCGGCGTTGTTCATCGCGTCCATCACCTGGCCCGGGCCGCACAACTCGCCGTCCGGGAAGATGTAGCGGTCGATGAACCCCTTGGCGCGCACCCGCCGCTGACCGTTGTCCCTGGTGATGGTGTGGTTGAGCAGCCTTCCCTCATCCTTGAGCTTGGCGCGCAGGGAGCCGAAGTACGACGGGTAGTTGCGCTTGCCGATGTGCTCGGTCAGCCCGATGGACGAGATCCGGTCGAAGCCGCCTTCCGGCACGTCGCGGTAGTCGAGGAACCGCACCTCGGCGCGATCGGACAGACCGCGGTCGGCGATGAGCTTGGCCGCGTAGTCGGCCTGCTGGCGCGACAGCGTCACGCCAAGCGCCTGCACGCCGTAGTTCTCGGCGGCGTGGACCACCATGCCGCCCCAGCCGCAGCCGACGTCCAGCAAACGCATGCCCGGCTCGAGCCCCAGCTTGCGGCAGACCAGGTCGAACTTGTACTCCTGGGCCTCCTCCAGGCTCGACTCCGGCGTCGGGAAGACGGCACAGGTGTAGGCCATGGAGGGTCCGAGCAGCATCCGGTAGAACTCGTTGGACACGTCGTAGTGGTGCGAGATCGCCTCGGCATCGCGCTTGCGGGAGTGACGCCGCCCGCCGAGTCCGCGGACCTCCTGGGCGGGGACCGGCGGTCGCCGGAAGCTGCGCCAGCCCAGCGCCTTCGCGATGTCCACGGCGTCGGCCCACGGCACGTCGCCCAACTTGAAGGACGCCAGGCTGAGCACGGCCGCGTGCAGATCGCCCGTGACGTCCAGGGCACCGGTGATGTAAGCCCGGGCGAGGCCCAGGTCGCCGGGGGCCGTGGCGATGTACTGGACAGCCTCCGGCGTGTTGACCTCGATCGTCGCCACCGGCTCGGCGGGTCCGGCCGAGCTGCCGTCATACGCGGTGACGGCGACCGGGGAGTCCGGCCCCAACAGGGTGGAGAAAACGTCCGCGATCTTCATCGAATCACCTTCCGCTCACGCACTTGTCGTATAGGTCAAGCAGCCGCGCGTCCGGGTCGTAGCGCTTGCGGAGCTGCTCGTAGGTCTGACCGTTGTAGATCCGCCAGAAATCGTCCACCGGGTAGTAGGCCGACGAGTACAGCGACTTGCGGCCGCCCAGCCGCTCGACCTCCACCTCGATGGCCCGGTTCACGTCCCCCACCGCCGCGCCCGGCCGCACCGCCACGCTGGACCAGAAGCCGACGTTGACGTAGGTCTCGTCGGGACGCAAGACGTAGAGGTCCCAGCGGTGCTCCGGGTCGCGCTGGCGCAGCGGGCAAAGCCACACCGGCGAGATTCCGACCTCGGCGTCGAAGAAGGCCAGGAACTCGGCCAGCCGGCCCACCGGGACCTCGATGTCCTGGATCACGAACTCGCGCTGGGGCCTGCCGCGCACGGCGTCCCAGCGATCAACGAAGCCAGAGCGCCGGCTGGCCGCGATGATCTTGAAGTACACCTCCGAGCGCAGGTAGCGCTTCGGGATCAGCGGGCGCAGATACCGGTTCTGGGCGCCGACGCCGGCCGAGCACCAGAACCAGTCGGTGTCCCAGCGCCAGATGTAGTCCCTGACTGTCAGGAAGTCGCGGGTGCGCTCGGCGATGGACCGGTAGTAGATCTCGCGGCCGGTGTAGTCGGAGGTGTACGGCGCGGCGTCGGCCCACCGCCCAAGGGTCAGATACACCTCATCGGGCGCGAACACAGTGCCGTCCAGGAAGTCCACCGGCCGGCCGTCGTGGACCCGCTCGTCGGTGATGCGCTCGAGCGCCGCGGCGGCAGCCGCAGCGGAGCCGAAGCGGACGTGCTCGAGCTCGACGAACGGGTGGACCGGTGCCAGCTCGATCCGCAGCCGAAGGGCGTAGCCAAGCGTGCCGTAGGAGTTGGGGAAGCCGAAGAAGAGATCGGCGTGCTCGCCGTCGGGCCGGGCGGTCACGACCTCGCCGGCACCAGTGAGCACGTCCATCTCGATCACCGACTCGTGCGGCAGCCCGTCCCGGAAGGACGTCGACTCGATCCCCAGGCCGGTCACCGCCCCGCCCAGGGTGATCGTCTTGAGCTGCGGCACCACCAGCGGCATCAGCCCGTAGGCGAGCGTGGCGTCGACGAGGTCCTCGTACGTGGTCATCCCCAGCACGTCCGCGGTGCGGTTGACGGGGTCCACCCAGAGCACGCCGGCGAAGGCGCCGACGTCGACGCCGGGGGCGGTGGCCTGCTCCCGGATGCGGAACAGGTTCGACGTCTTCTTGGCCAGGCGCACCGGCGCCCCCGGCGGGATGGCCGCGTAGTCCGCGAGCAGCCGATCGACCCGCTGTCGGTAGTCGTCGGCCACGCCCACAGGAAGCGTCGCCCCGAGGGGGTACAGCGGCGCACCAGCCACGGGGCTTCCTTCCTGCTCCTGCCATGGTCTCTTGGTGTCGCTCACAGTAGTGCGTCGGTCCAGGCGCGCGCGTGCCTTCCTGACATTCCACACGACCAGTAAGGTGTGAGCGGAGTTGGGAGCCGCCTATGACCGCCGAGGAGCCGGGGCCGGGCCGCTACGCGCCGACCCCGGGCGCGTACGACGAGATCTTCGACGACGCCGGGCTCCCCCGCGCCGGGCTGGCGCAGCTGGACGCGGCCCTGGCCGCCCTCGGCCCGGACGGGCTGCGGGAACGCGGCCGCGTCCGGGACAGCCACCTGACCGCGCAGGGGATCACCTTCACGCTGAGCGGGCGGGAGCGGCCGCTGCCCATGGACCTCATCCCCAGGGTCATCGCGGCGGCCGAGTGGCGCACCATCGACCAGGGCGTGGGACAGCGGATTAAGGCGCTGGAGATGTTCCTGGCCGATGTGTACGGCGCCGGTCAGATCCTGTCTGAGCAGGTGGTGCCGCGAGCCCTGGTGACGTCGTCGGCCCACTTCCACCGCGCCGCGCACGGCTTCTCGCCCCCCAACGGGGTGCGCATCCACGTCGCCGGGGTCGATCTCGTCAGGGATCAGGAGGGCACCATCCGGGTGCTCGAGGACAACCTGCGCAACCCGTCCGGGGTCTCGTACGTGCTGGAGAACCGTCGCACCTTGGCCCACGTCGTGCCGGAGCTCTTCCCGACCCAGCGCGTGCGGGGAATCTCGGAGTACCCAGAGAAGCTGCTCGCCTCGCTCGTCGCAGCGGCTCCGCGCGGCGTGCCGGACCCCAACGTGGTGGTGCTGACCCCGGGCGTGCACAACTCGGCGCACTTCGAGCACGCCTTCCTGGCCCGGCGGATGGGGGTGGAGCTCGTCGAGGGCCGCGACCTGTTCTGCCGCGACGGCAGCGTGTTCGTGCGCACCACCACGGGTCCGCGCCAGGTGCACGTGATCTACCGCCGGATCGATGACGACTACCTCGACCCCGTGCACTTTCGGCCCGACAGCATCCTCGGGATTCCCGGCATCCTCAACGCCGCCCGGGCCGGGACGGTGTCACTGGCCAACGCAGTGGGCAACGGCGTCGCCGACGACAAGGCGCTGTACCCCTACGTGCCGCAGATCATCGAGTACTACCTGGGCGAGAAGCCGATCCTGCCCAACGTCCCCACGTATGACCTGCAGGACGACGAGGTGCGCGCATTCGTCCTGGAGCGGCTGGACACCATGGTGCTCAAGCCGGTGGACGGCTCGGGCGGCTACGGCCTGGTCATGGGCCACCAGGCCGACGACGAGGAGCTGTCCCGGGTGGCCGAGGCGATCCAGGCCGAGCCGCGGGCGTGGGTGGCGCAGCCGGTGCTGACGCTGAGCACGTCGCCAACCGCCGTGGGCGACGGCGCCGTGGAGCCGCGCCACGTCGACCTACGGCCCTTCGCGGTCAACGACGGCGAGAGCGTCTGGGTGCTGCCCGGCGGCCTCACCAGGGTCGCGCTGCGCCGCGGCAGCCTGGTGGTGAACTCGTCCCAGGGCGGGGGCTCTAAGGACACCTGGGTGCTGGACGATGGTCTTGGCGGCATCAGCTCCGAGCCCTCCCCCGCCGTGGCGGATGGGACCTCGGCCGGCTTCATCGACATCGGGCGCCGCTACCGCCGGCGCCCGGCCTGGCGGGAACAGGGCCCCACTGTCACCGAGGAGCGCATGCGGCAGCAGGCTGAGCAGCAACAACAGCAGGGCGGTGGCGCACCATGCTGAGCAGGTTGGCCGAGAGCTTCTACTGGATCGGGCGCTACATCGAGCGCTCGGAGGCCAGCGCCAGGCTGCTCGCCGAGCACCACCAGCTGATCGTCGAGGACAAGCGCGTCACGCCTGCGCGCGGTGCCCAGGTGCTGCTCGAGGCCCTGCAGCTGGACCCGGACGAGCCGGCGACGACGCCCGGGGCCCTGGCCCGACAGGTGCTGGGGACGCCCGAGGACACCGGCACCATCAGCGGCTCTGTGCACGCCGCGCGCGAGAACGCCCGCGCCATCCGCGACGCGCTGTCCGGCGAGGTGTTCGAGGCGCTCAACAGCGTCGATATGCGACTCACCCTGGCGGTCTCGAAACCCGACATCCGCAGCCCGGGCGTCCTCCTGCACGGGGTGCTGGAGCGCCTGGCGATCGTGCACGGCGTTATCGACTGGACCTCTCCGCGCGACGAGGGCTACCTGTTCCTGCGGCTGGGCCGGACCATCGAGCGCATCGACATGACGGGCCGCCTGCTCGCAGTGCACCACGAGTCGCTGTGGCCGGAGTCCGGACCCGTGGCCATGCTGCGCGCCTCCGGCGGCCTGCACGCCTTCCTGCGCGGCCGCAACCCCATGAACGCCGAGCAGGTGCGCGGCTTCCTGGTGCTCGACCCGCTCTTCCCGCGGTCCATGCTGGGCTCGGCCCGGGGAGCGGTGACGACGGTGCGGGAACTCGAGGCGCAAGGGTCGCTGGACACCAGCGGAAGCTTGCTGCGCACCGTCGGCATGCTGCAGAGCGAGCTGGAGTTCTCGGCCTCCGCGCCGTCGCCGCAGACCATCGACGCGATGGCCGAGAGCGCGATGGCCGCCGCCGGCGAGGCTGGGGCGGAGGTCTCCGACGCCTTCTTCCGGCAGGCCGGAACCATCGTGTGGAGTCAATGATGAGCTGGCGGCTGAAGGTCATCCACCACACCGGGTTGCGCTACTCCGAACCCGTCTCGGCATCGTTCAACGAGGCCCGCATGACGCCGGCGGACGGCGGCGGGCAACTGCTGATCGCCCACGAGTTGCGGGCGACGCCGTCGGCGCGGATCCAGACCTACACCGACTACTGGGGCACGCTGGTCGAGGCGTTCGACCTGCACGAGGCGCACACCCTGCTGGACGTCACGGCGAGCAGCGTCGTTGAGACCTCGCAGACGACTCCGCCAGCCACGACCACGACCTGGGATGAGCTGGCCGACCCCGCGGTCCAGGACCGCTGGTGCGAGTACCTGCGGCCGAGCGCTTTCGTCGATGAGGCCGCCGCCGGGTCCGAGCGCGGCCCGCTGGTGAAGGAGCTGCGCCTGCTGCCGTCCCCCGCCGACGCGATCGCCGCCGCTGTTGGTGCGGTGGAGTCCCGCATGCGCTACACCCCCGGGGCCACGACCGTCTTCACCACTGCCGCGGAGGCCTGGGACAACGCGGCCGGAGTCTGCCAGGACTTCACCCACGTGACGCTGTCGCTGCTGCGAGCCCTGGGCATCCCCGCCCGATACGTGTCCGGCTACCTCTACACCGGCAGCGGCGAGATCGGCGAACAGGTGACAGGAGAGTCGCATGCCTGGGTCGAGGTGTGGGACGGCGACTGGCACGGCCTGGACCCGACCAACGGCCGCGTCGTCGGCGAGGGCCACGTCGTGGTGGCCCGCGGCAGGGACTACGCGGACGTCAGCCCGCTCAAGGGCATCTACGCCGGGGGCTCGTCAGAGGCCCTCGGCGTGACCGTCACCTTGACGCGTCTGCCCCGGTAGCCACGGCCGGAGCCGCTTCGCCGGCGATGGTCGACACGAAGACGCGCAGGGCCTCGGCGCCTTCGGCAGCTCCCACCAGCTCCGGGTCCACCATCTGCTGCAGCGCGAAGCCGATCGCCATACTGTTGAGGGCGACGGCGCCTTGGTCCGTGGTCAGCCCGCCAGACTCGGGGGTGATGACGTCCGCCAGCAGATCGCTCTGGAGCTGGCGCTGCTCGCGCAGAACCTCCACCACCACCGAGCGCACGTCGGCGTCGTTGGCGGCGTCCATCATCGACCACACCAGGAGCCGGAAGCGTTGCGGCTGCGCCCGCACCTGGGTCATGAAGGCGGCGCCGTCGGCGACCAGCCGCTCGCGGGAGTTGGCGACGACGTCGGGGTCGAGCTGCTGCGGCCCCGGGTCGGCGCCCCTGCCGGTGCTCACACGCAGCGCCGCCATGAAGAGGTCGCGCTTACCGCTGAAGTTCGAGTACAGCGCCCCGATCGTCATGCCCGACTCGCGGGCGATCGCCTCGATCGAGGCACCTGCATAGCCACGTTCGGAGAACACAGCGATGGCCGCATCGATCATCTTGGCGCGGGTCTCCGCCCTGCTACGCCTGCCACTCATCGTCACTCACACCTCTCGTGCTGCGCTCCCCCGCATGGAACGTATATTACGCAGTGTAGTGGACGTGCGCGACCCGCGCCCGCACGAATGGCGCTCAGTCGCCGTCGGCGGGCGCCGCATCGGCTCCGCCGGCTGCGCCGACCTTGGTGCTGCGGTAGATCGCCGACCAGGCCGTCAGCAGCCACCACGCGACCAGGCCCAGCACCAGCCAGCCGATGAGCGAGGCCATGAAGCCATGGATGAAGAACACGTTCACGGCCATGAGCAGGAACATGATCAGACCACCGATGGTCAGCAGGATCGAGGTGATGAGCCAGCGCCCCCAGCGATCCTTGAGAGCCCGGAAGTTAGCCCCGATCGCGTTCCTCTGCCCGTCTGCCGCGGCCGGGGCCAGGAAGGCCAACAGCCAGGCAACCAGCAGCCCGAGGAACGGATAGACCATGAAACCGATCGTCACGAGCACGAACAGCACCACGGCCCAGAGCACGAAGTTGCCCAGGATCGGGGTCGTCGACGACATGGCGCCGGAGAGCGACACCTTCCCGTCCACGGCCTCCAGCGCTGTGCGGCTGAGGACCGCGAAGGACACCAGGAGCACCGCCAACGAGATGATGAACGAGATGATGAAGGGCGCATTCAGGCCCACACCAGCGTTCCAGAAGACCAGCACCGCCTGCACGATCGCGTTGACGATGATCACGATCAGGGCCGGGGCAGTCCCGCGCCACATCCGGGCCAGCCCCGTCAGCAGCGCCGAGAAGCCGTACTTCTTGGGCACCGCGGGCGCGGGCGCGGAGCCGCTGTCGGCGGGCTTGGTGGCGACGTCGCTCATTGGGCTGTCCTCGCGTTCTGCTCCAGGATCTTGCCGGTCAGACCCTGGTAGAGGGTGGCGTCGCCGGCAGTGACCTTGATGACGATGAACTTGTCCGCGGCGGCCGCATCCTTCGGCAAGTCGGCCTTGTACTGCTCCGGGACCTCCGGCGTCGTGTACTGGTCGGCCTCCCCGATCACCGCGCGGCCGTCGGTGGCGAGGCCCTGGCAGTTGAAGTGGGTCCCCGAGAACTCGCACGTGGGCGCTGACTTGAAGGTCAGGCCGGCGCCCAGAGCGACGTCGATCGTGGTGGCCCGCACCGAGATCTCGGCGTCGCCGGCGACCGGCTGCAACTGCTGGACCTGCGAGCAGCCGGCCAGCCCGGCGACGGCGACGCCGGCTGCCGCGACGATGGTCAGCCTTCTCATTGGGATCCTCCCTGGCTGGCCGCAGCGGCGACCTGCGCCTTGCGGGTTGCGAACTCGGTCTCAAGCGCCGCATCGGTGATCGAAGAGAGGTCGAACGGCGCCGGCAGCAGCAACTCGGTGTTGCGGTCCAGCGGCGAGCCCCGCCGCATCAGCGGGTCCGCCGACCAGTCGTTGGACGCGAGCTCGCGGCTCAGCGACGCCAAACCCACCTGTGAGAAGTCGCCAGGGTTCCAGGCCGCCGGCGAGGCGTGGTCCAGGACGACGCAGAAGATCGACATCGTGCCGTCCTTGTTGTCCACCAGCTCCACCACCTGAGCCTGCTGCGGGTAGTCGATGCACGATGCGGTGGTGATCTCCCAGAACCCGCCGACGCCGCCCTTCTTGGGGTGCGCCTGGATCGTGTTGATGTGCGTGTGGCCGTTGAGCCACGCCACCAGGTTCGGGTACTGCAGCAACATGTCCACGAACTCCTCGCCGTGGATCAGCGTCTCGCCCGGGTCGAACACGTTGTGGGCGGTGTTCTCGAGCGTGAGGCTGTTGTGGTGGCTGAGCACGATGGCCAGCTTGCCGTCGGTCTGCGCCTGCTTCAGCTGCGCTTGCAGCCAGTCGAACTGCGACTGCGGAACCGCGCCATCGGCTCCCACCACCTGGTTGCAGGTGTCGAGGCCGAACAGCCGCAGCGCGGGTCCGACGTCGGCCTGCCAGTAGGTGGTCTTGTTGTCGATGTTCTCCTGCGTGAACCCGTGTCCGACCGGTCCGGGGTTATCCGGGGTGTCGAGGTGCTGCTGCATGAACTCCACGCCGCCCAGCATCTTGCGCGCCGGGTCGGCGGTGACGGTCTTGAAGCCCGGGTTGTTGCCGAACTGCTGGCGCAGCGCATCGATCAGCCGCGTGGTGGCGCTGATGTCGGTCGCCATGCCGCGGAACAGGCTGGACGCGAACCCGGGGAAGGCGTAGCCGCGCTGGCTGCCCGTGGCCAGGTTGCGGAACGACGAGTCGATCTCGAAAGTGCCGTTGAGAGTGGTGTCGTGGTTGCCGTAGACGGTGTACCAGGGGGCCGGGCTACCTGGCGACTTCACCGAGCTGGTCACGGCTGCCTCCAGCAGCCCGGGGATGGTGGGGAAGCCATAGGTGCCGTAGGGGTCGTTGCTGGGATCGTCCGGGTGGTAGGCGTAGGTGGTCTCGGACCACGCCTGCGGGCCCTCGTACTTGTCCGGTGCGCCGCTGTTGGGGGTGACGGACTTGCCGTCGAACAGGTCGATATACCAGCGCAGCTCCAGGTTGCTCAGGCGGTCGGAGTTGTCGCCGGTGTTGAGCAGAGCCAGCATGGGCGCCCCCGTGATGGGGCTGAGCGCCACATCGTTGAGCGCCTGGATCATGGCTCCCTGCACGTGCACCGACATCGTCTCCTGCGGGCGACAGACGCCGGGCAGCAGCGTGAAGTCGAAGGCCGCCACCGGATCGAGCCAGCCCGGAGTCTGGGCGTCGATGATGTGGATGTCCGAGGTGTGGCCCAGGTAGGCCAGGGAACGCCGAGCCGCCACTCGGCCGGGCGCCGGGTCAGCAGCGACCAGGTCCGGGCGCACGATCGGAGCTTCGCCGGGACCCGTCGTGAGCGTGCGGTAGTTGTTCTTCTGGGCGACCGTGCGCTGCAGGATCGTCTGCCGCAGCGTCGACGGCACATCGGCGGGCGCGGCGGGCTCCGCGAGCGTGCGCGCCAGGGCGTCCCGCGGCAGCCCGAACGATGCCGCGAGGGCGGCGCTGAGGCCCAGGAACCCCCTGCGTGTCAGTGCTGAAGACACTGTTACTCCCTTCGAGGGCGCCTGTGAGCCCATCCCGAAGGACTTGCTATCACAAAGAAACCGCCATTGTGTGCCGAACTCGGAAGCGAACAGTGCGGATAGGTGGCCGCGGGAGGCCCGTTGGCGGTACATCTATGGCATGACCGATCCCGCGCCCGCAGAGGCGCCGAAGCGACGTTCGCTGCTGCGGAAGTTTCTGCTGGGGCTGCTCGCGCTCGTTCTCGTGGTGGTGCTGGCAGCGGCGGGCTATGTGGGCTACCTGTGGTACCGGGTGCCGCAGGACCATCTGGATCCGCTGCGCCCCGGGTCGGCGTCCGTCGTCGGCGAGGGTGCCGCCCCCGCCGCCGGCGCCCTGAAGGCGGGACCCTTCACGGTGACCCTCGAGGCGGACAAGGCGGCCCTGTCCGTCGCCGACGACCGCGGTCGGGTGGTCTGGTCGAGCGACCCCGGCCAAGCCTTCGTGGGCGCCAGCGTGGGCGACGTGTCGTGGACCGAGAAGTTCGGCTACTTCTGGGCCCGGGTCTCCCGGTCCAACCGCCTGGTCGACCAGACGATCACCTCCGTCTCGGAGTCGGCCGGCACGGTGCAGGTCAAGGGCGAGGTCCGCGGCGACGACACGAGCGCCCCCTACACGCTGACCCTGTCGCCGGTGGTGAAGTCCCCGACCGTGACCGTGCTGGGAATGGACCTGAACCTGGGCGAGACGTCCGACGGGAAGGCGCCCACCAGCGCGCTCATCACATCGGGGCGCGACAAGGATGAGCAGGTCTACGGCTTCGGCGAGCAGTACCGGGCGCTGGACCTATCCGGCGCGGTCTTCCCCGTGCTCGTGCAGGAGCAGGGCATCGGCCGCGGGCAACAACCCATCACGTTCCTGGCCGACATCACCAACTGGGGTGGCGGCAACAAATACACCACCTACGGTTCCTGGCCGACGTACGTCACGAGCGCCAACCGCTCGTTCGCGCTGGCCGACGTGCAGGCGTCGGGCGCGTTCGGGATCGCCGACCTGAGTCGATCCGGTCAGGTGTCCTACGAGAGCTGGGGGCCGCACGTGTCGGCGGAGGCGACCGCCGCGGACAGCCCGGCCGACCTGATCAAGGCGCGCGCCGCAGGCGTGACCCGACCGGCCTTGAGCGAGGCGACGCTGGACGGCGCCGTGCTGGGCCTGCAGGGCGGCACCGAGCGGGTGCGCGGCATCGTCAGCGACATGCAGGCGGCGGGCACCAAGGTCTCCGGCGTCTGGCTGCAGGACTGGACCGGTAAGCGCCAGACTTCGTTCGGCTCCCAGCTCTGGTGGACCTGGCAGCTGGACCAGCAGCAGTACCCGGGCTGGAACCAGATGGTCGCTGACTTCGCCGCCCAGGGCATCGATGTGCTCACCTACGTCAACCCCTTCCTGGCCGACGCAGCCGCCAAGAACGACCCCAGCATCCGCAACCTCTACGCCGAGGCCGCGGCGAAGGGCTTCCTGGTGAAGGACGCCGCGGGTCAGCCCTACGTCGTCCAGACGGTGGGCTTCCCCGTGGGGCTGATGGACCTCACCAACCCGGCTGCCCAGGACTGGTATGCGGGGGTGATCGCCTCGGAGGTGTTCGGCGTGGGCGCCAAGGGCTTCATGGCCGACTTCGGCGAGGCGCTGCCGATGGACGCGGTCGTGGCCGTCGGCACGGCCGCCGAGCAGCACAACCGCTACCCGCAGCTATGGGCGGACACCGTGCGGAAGGCCTGCGAGCTGGCCGGCCAGCCCGACTGCGCGGCGTTCATGCGATCGTCCTACCTGGGCACCCCGCAGGCCAACGCCCTCATGTGGGCCGGTGACCAGATGGTGGACTTCGCCGAGCAGGATGGCCTGGCCAGCGTGGTGCTGGGCATGAACTCCGGGGGCATCTCCGGCGCGCCGCTGTGGCACAGCGACATCGGCGGCTACACCAGCATCAACGCGGTGGTCAAGAACTACGTCCGGCCGCCCAACCTCAACGCCCGCTGGGCCGAGCTGCAGGCCTTCGGCGTGTGGATGCGCACGCACGAGACGAACCGCCCGCAGCAGAACCAGCAGGTCTACGACACCCCCGAGACCCGCGCCCAGTTCGCCCGCGCCAGCCAGATCTACGCGGCGCTACAGCCCTACCGGGCCACCGTGCTCGCGGAGGCCCAGGCCAATGGCATGCCGGCGGTGCGGCACGGCTGGCTGGTCTATCCGGGCACCAAAGCCGCTACCGCCGACATGCAGTTCTTCCTGGGCGATCACCTGCTCATGGCCCCGGTCACCACCAACGACGCCACCAGCGTGCAAGTGACCTTCCCGCCCGGAACGTGGGTGCACGCCCTCACCGGCGAGACCTTCCAGGGCGACCAGGTGACGGTGGTACAGGCGCCCATCGGAACGCCGGCGGCCTTCGTCAAGCAGGGCGACCCGGTGGGCGAGCAGATCGTGACAGCCCTGAAGGCGGTCGGTCAGGCGCAGTGAGCATCTGTGGGCCGATGGCCGACGACGAGCTGCAGGGCCTCGCCCAGCTGCTCGCCGATGGCATCGGACTCCAGCAGGAAGCCATCGTGGCCGTAGGGCGACTCGATCACCCGCAGCGGACCTGAGCTGGGCACCAGGTCGGCGATCTGCTGCTGCAGGTACAGCGGGTAGAGGCGGTCGGAGTCGATTCCAGACACCACCATCGGCACGCTGATCGAGGCCAATGCGGCCTCCACGCCACCGCGGCCGCGGCCGACGTCATGGGTGTTCATGGCGTCGGTCAGGGTGACGTAGGTGCCCGGGTCGAAGCGCCCGCCGATCTTGTCCCCGTGGTGGTCCAGGTAGCTCTGCACCGCATAGCGATGCCCGACGCCCACACCGTAGGCCTGGCCGACGGTGGCGGCGCCCAGGGGCTGCTCGCCCTCCTGCGCCGAACGGCCGAAGCGCACGGCGAGTTCCTGCTCGGTGCGATAGCTCAGGTGCGCCACCCGGCGCGCCAGCCCCATCCCCGCCAACGGCACGGCGCCGTGCTCGGCGTAGTCGCCGCCGTGCCAGTCAGGGTCGTTGGCGATGATCTGGATCTGCGCGGTCTGCAGCCCGATCTGGTCGGCGGTGGCGTAGGCCGAGCTCGCCGACACCCACGCCGCCTCCACCCGGTCGGGATACAGCAGGCACCACTCGAGGGCGCGCATGCCGCCCATGGAGCCGCCGGCGACCAGGGCGAAGCGCTCCACACCCAAGTAGTCGGCCAGCATCGCCTCGACCCGCACCTGGTCGCGGATGGTGACCCGGGGGAAGCGCGAGCCATAGGCGCGCCCGTCCGGGGCGAGGGAGGACGGGCCGGTGGTGCCCTGGCAACCGCCCAGCACATTGCTGGACACCACGAACCAGCGGTTGGTGTCGATCGCCCTGCCCGGTCCGACCACCGCGTCCCACCAGCCCGGCGTCACGTGCCCGGCGTCGGCCTCGCCGACGGCGTGGGCGTCCCCGGTGAGGGCGTGCAGCACCAGCACGGCGTTGTCGCCAGCGCGGTTGAGCGTCCCGTAGGTCTCGTAGCCGACCGTGACCTCCGGCAGCTGACCTCCGAGCTCCAGGTCGAGGGCTCCGAAGTGCGTGTATCGACGGCCGGGCACGCCGGCCCGCCGCGACACCCGGGGAGGGGTCGTCGCGGCGGCGCCGGCGCCGGTCGTCATCAGCCCGATCATTCGCTCTTGGCTGCGCGGAACCCGGCGTCGAGGTCGGCCAGGATGTCATCGATGTTCTCGATGCCGACCGCGAGCCGGACCAGGCCCGGGGTAACCCCGGCGGCAAGCTGCTCCTCGGGCGTCAGCTGGGAGTGCGTGGTGGAGGCCGGGTGGATGACCAGCGAGCGCACATCGCCGATGTTGGCGACGTGGCTGTGCAGCTCCAGCGCCTCGACGAAGGCCTTGCCCGCCTCCACGCCGCCGTCGATCTCGAAGGACAGCACGGCGCCGGTGCCGTTGGGCGCGTACTTCTGGCCCAAGGCGTACCAAGGGCTGGACTCCAGCCCGGCATAGTTGACGCTGAGCACCTCTGGGCGCTCCGTCAGCCACGCCGCGACGGCCTTGGCGTTCTGGACGTGACGCTCCACCCGCAGGCTCAGCGTCTCGAGGCCCTGCGAGATCAGCCAGGCATTGAACGGCGCAACGGCCGCACCGAGGTCGCGCAGCAGCTGCACGCGCGCCTTGAGGATGAACGCCAGGTTGGCGCCCAGGTCCGAGCCGACGCCGAGGTCGCGGGCGTAGACCAGGCCGTGGTAGCTGGGGTCCGGCTCGTTGTACTGGGGGAACTTGGCCGGGTCGGCGGCGAAGTCGAAGTTGCCCGAATCCACGATCACGCCCGCGACTGCCGTGCCGTGGCCGCCCAGGTACTTGGTGGCCGAGTGGATGACGATGTCCGCGCCCCACTCGATGGGCCGGATGAGGTAGGGGGTGGCGACGGTGTTGTCCACAATCAGCGGCACGCCGGCCTCATGGGCGACGCCGGCCACACCGGCGATGTCGAGCACGTCGTTCTTCGGGTTGGAGATCGACTCGCCGAAGAAGGCCTTGGTGTTCGGGCGCACGGCCGCGCGCCACGAGTCCAGGTCGTCCGGGTCCTCGACGAAGGTGACCTCGATCCCCAGCTTGGGCAGCGTGTAGTGGAACAGGTTGTAGGTGCCGCCATAGAGACTGGGGGAGGACACGACGTGATCCCCGGCCTCGGCCACGTTGAGGATGGCCAGCGTCTCCGCGGCCTGGCCGGAGCTGACCAGCAGCGCACCCACGCCGCCCTCCAGCGAGGCCACGCGCTCCTCCACGACCGCCTGGGTCGGGTTCATGATGCGGGTGTAGATGTTGCCGAACTCCTTGAGCCCGAACAGGTTCGCCGCGTGGGTCGCATCGTTGAACGTGTACGAGGTCGTCTGGTAGATCGGCAGGGCCCGGGCGTTGGTGTCGCCGTCCGGGGTCTGACCTGCGTGGATCTGGCGCGTCTCGAAGGACCAGCCGTCTGACATGCGGTTTCCTCATCTCTGAGTCTCGCTCGACCGCACCCGGATAGGCCTAGACCAACCCGGGCGCAGCCCAGTGGGCCCGGAAGTCTCCGTGACCCGCGCTTGCCGATCCGCGGTTGCGGCCGGCCCGGTCTCCTCAGTTGCACCCCACCGCGGAGGAGGGTTGCAGACCAGCAAGCTGAGGCTTGGCGCTGGTTCTCTTGACCTGTGGGAGGACATTAGCAGGAGTTCGCGGTTTGGCCCACACCCGCCGGGGTATCGACTTCCCAAGGTGTCCGATTCGGCCTAACGTTCGCAGATGAGCGGGCGGAACCAGCGGCCGATGCCCCAGGCCCTGATCGCGCTGTTGGCGGCCGTGCTGCTGGCCGCCTGCGGCAGCGGCGGCGGGACGTCGGGCAGCGTGCCCAAGAACGGTGGTACGAATGCGGCGGCGGCCGCCACGGGTGCGCCTGCCGGGTCCTCCGCGGCCACCGGGGCACCTGTGCCTACCGACACCTGTCCGCCTGGATGGCGCTGCGGCCCGTGCCCCCCCGAGGTCCCGGCCGGCTGGCAGTGCGGCCAGTTCCCGGTGCCGCTGGTCGACGGCGGCACCGAGACCATCGACCTGGAGGTGCGGCGCCGTCCGGCCAGCATCACCCCTTCCCTCGGACCGTTGTTCATCAATCTCGGGGGTCCGGGGGATCCCAGCGCGGACTCCGCGGTGCCCATCGTGGCGGCGCTCCCGCCGGACGTGCGCGACCGCTTCGAAGTCGTCCTGATGGACCCGCGCGCCACCCTGCACTCATCCGCCACCGCCTGCCCCAACGCCAAGCCAGGGATCGAAGGGGCCTACTACTCGCTGCCGGATCCCAACGACGCGGCGGCGGTGCAGGCCTTCATGGACCGGATGGCCGCCGCCAACGGCGCCTGCCTGGCCGAGCTGGGGACGGATCCCGCCCCCTACGGCACATGGTCGGCCACGGCCGACATGGATGCCATCAGAGCGTCGTTGGGGGCTGAGCGCATCAGCTACCTGGGCTACTCCTACGGCACGCGTCTGGGCGCGGTCTACGCCATGCGCTACGGCGATCGCGTGCGCGCCATGGTGCTCGATTCCGCTGTCAACCCCAGCGGCGGCCTGGCGGAGTTCGGCGCCGGCAAGGCCCGGGCAGTGGACACGATCGTCCGCCGGTGGGCGCAGCAGTGCGATGCGCAGGCCGCCTGTGCGCCGGTGGCCACCGGGGGCGCGCTCGCGACGGTGGCGGCCGCCACTGCCGCCCTGCCCCTGACCGACGCCGGCAGCGGGCTGTCCTGGACCCGGGGTGACTTCGAGCAGTTCCTCGATGCCGGCGTCTCGGGCCTGGACCCGGCCAAGTGGACCGCCCTGGGTCCCGCGCTCGCCGCCTTCGCCGCCGGCGACACCGGCCCGTTCTACACGCTGGTGTCCGGTCAGCAGCCGCCTGGCGCCGGCAACGGCGCGGGGGCAGCTCCGCGCCCGGCCGGCACCCCCGGCGACATCCAGGACGCCCTGGTGACTGTCAACTGCGCCGACCTGGCCGATCGGCCCGACGCGGCTGCGGTCAGCTCCATCGTCACCGCGGCCCGTGCCGCGGGTCTGCAGGCCGCCGACGCCCGCTCCTACCTGGCAGCGACCTGCGTCGGCTGGCCGCTCGGCAGCAGGCCCATCACCGACATCAGCGCCACGCCGGCCGCCCGGGTGGTGGTCGTGACGTCCCTGGGCGACCAGCTGGTGGCCGCGGACTGGGGTCCGGCCATGGCCACGGCGGTAGGGGGCGTGACCGTCAACTACGGCGGCATCGGCCACGGTGTCAGCTACCTGCGCGGCTCGGCCTGTATCGATGCGCTCGTGAGCGCGTACCTACTGGACCCTTCGGCCAAGGTGCCCGCCGACGCCACCGGCTGCGACGGCGCCTGAGTCAGGCGGCCGCCGTCCGGCGCAGCACTGCCAAGGCGTCGAGCGCTGGACGCGGGGCCCCGGCCACCGGGCGCTGGACGACTTCGGCCCGCAGGACCTCCCAGTTCGTCAGCTCAGCTCCCAAGTCGGCCATGACGTCCTGGGCCGTGTACAGCACGTCGGCGCTCTGCGGTCCGCCCGTGCCCTGCTCCAGGTTGCTGCTGTCGTGGGCGACGACGACCAGCAGACCCCCCGGGGCGACACCGCGGGCGGCGTTGCGGACCGACAGCATCCGCTCCGAGCGCGGCAACTGCAGATAGCACAGCAGGGCCAGCGCGAATCCTCCCGGCGCGGGAGTGAAGTCCACGACGTCGTCGACCACGGTGACGAGCCGATCGCCGACCCCGGCCGCCGCCGCAAGTTGGCGGGCACGATCCAGGCCGACGGCCGAGAAGTCCACGGCCTCGACCCGCCAGCCGCGTTGCGCGAGCCAGATCGAGTTGCGCCCCTCGCCGGCCCCCAGATCCAAGGCGCGCCGCCCTGCCGGCTCGACCTCGGCGAGCACCTCCACGACCCAGCGGTTGGGCTCCAGCGTCCAGACCAGCTCCGAGGACGAGTAGCGGTCATCCCAGGCCTCGGCGCCAGTCGTCCGGGCGCTCAATGCGCGAAACCCCGCTTGCCCTGGGGCCTGATGCTCAGCTTGTTAAGCTCGTCCACCGAGGTGCGGATATCCGTGAGCAGCTTGTCGGCCAGGTCCATCGACAGTCCGTTGCGCACCACGATGCGCATCACCTCGACATCCTCGATCGAGGCCGGCATGGGATAGGCCGGAACCTGCCAGCCGTGGTACCTCAGCGCGTCGGACAGCTGCGGCAGCGTCCAGCCGCCCTTGAAGTCGTCGGCGAGGCGCCAGGCGAACACCGGGGTCTCATCGCCCTTGCTGAGCAGCGTGAACTCCGGCATGGCGCCGATGGCCGCACTCAGGTGAACGGCGACGCGCTGGCTCACCGAGTGCACCACCGTGTAGCCCTGCCGCCCGTGGCGCAGGAACAGGTAGTACTGCAGCAGCACCTGCGCACCGGGGCGCGAGAAGTTGATCCCGAGGGTGGGCATGTGACCGCCCAGGTAGGCCACGTCGAAGATCATCTCGTCCGGCACAAGGTCCTTGCTGCGCCAGACGATCCAGCCCAACCCCGGGTAGACCAGGCCGTACTTGTGGCCGGAGGTGTTGATCGAGTGCACCCGCTCCAGCCGGAAGTCCCACACGAGCTCCGGGTTCAAGAAGGGCGCGACCATGCCGCCGGAAGCCCCGTCCACGTGCAGCGGCACATCCAGGCCGGTGCGCTGCTGCAGATCGTCCAGCGCCGCCGCCAGCTCCGCGATCGGCTCGTAGGCGCCGGTGTAGGTCACACCCAGGATGCCGACGACGCCGATGGTGTTCTCATCAACCTGGGCGAGCATCCCCTTCGGCGTCATGTTGAGCTGATCCAAGGTGACGTCCACGGTGCGCAGCTCGACGTCCCAGTAGCGGCAGAACCGCTCCCAGACCACCTGCACCGTCGAGCTCATGACCATGTTCGGGGAATCCGTGGACTTGCCCGCGGCCTTGCGCGCGGCCCGCCAGCGCTTGAGGAACGCCAGCCCGCCCATCATGCAGGCCTCCGACGACCCGATGGTCGAGACGCCGATGGTCTCGCCCGGCGCGTTCCAGAGCTTGGCGATCATCCGGGCGCAGCGCTCTTCGATCGCCGCTGTGGCCGGGTACTCGTCCTTGTCGATCATGTTCTTGTCGAAGGCCTCGCCATAGATGCGATCGGCCTCGTCATCCATCCAGGTGGTGACGAAGGTGGCGAGGTTCAGACGCGCGTTGCCGTCGAGCATCGCCTCGTCATGGACGATCTGATACGCCGCCTTTGACGGGATCCCTCGCGGCGGCACGCCGTCGGTCGGGATCTGGATCGGCTCCTCCGAGAAGACCCCCGGGTTGACGGTCACGTGCGTGACGGGCGGGTCCTCGATCTTGTTGAAGCGGGTCATGGCTCAGGATTCCTTCACATCGGGGGCGTGGCTGCTGGACGGTGACTGCTTGCCCGGCCGCTTGTCTGGCAGCGCCAGCGACTCCGGGCTCACGACGATGGGCCGCGAGGGCAGGTACTTCGTGAGGAACGCGGTGATCATGCCGGCGGTGGGCATGGCGAACAGCGCTCCCAGCGGGCCGGCGAGGGCACCGCCCACGAGCGCCGAGCCCAGGGCTATGCCCGGGCTCAGCGTCATGGTCCGGGAGCTGATTCGCGGACTGAGGACGTAGTCGTGGATCTGCTGGTAGATGATCGCCCACGCGAGCAGGATGAGCGCGCGGATCGGACCCTTCTCCACCAGCACGAAGATCACGGGGATCGCGATGCCGATGTAGCCGCCGACCAGGGGGATGAACTCCACGAAGAAGGCGCCGAACACGGCCAGCGGGATCGCGAACAGCCACGGCGTCCCCACCAGCAGCATGACGATCAGGTAGCCGGTGGAGGTGAAGAACATCAGCAGCAGCCGGGAGTAGAAGTAGCCGCCGGTCTGCTGGATCGCCGTCTCCCAGGCATCCACCAGCCGCACCTGGTGAGAAGGCCCGAGCCTGCTCAGGATCGCGCGCAGGATAGCTGGCTCGCCGGAGGCGATGATGATGGTGAAGATGAAGGTCACGAACACCTTCGCCAGCAGGCCCAGCCCACTGCCGGCAAGGCTGAGCGCCTGATGGCCGCCGTTCTGGCGGATCCAGTTCTCGAAGTCCGCCAGGAGCTGCGCGTCGGACTCCTTCAGCGCCGGGATCGGCAGGCCGAGCCGGCGAACCTCGTCCAGCCAGGTCGGCACCTCTGACGACACCTTGGAGAACACGTCCACCAGCGCCGGCACCAGGAACCCGATGAGCAGCGCGACCGTCAGGAACACCCCGAGCATCACCAGCATCGTCGCCAGCCCGCGTGACAGGTTGTGCCGCCGCACCAGGCCATCCACGGCGGGCAGGATGGCCAGGGCCAGGAAACACGCCACGATGCCCATGACCACCAGGTCACGTGCCTGGTTGAGCGCCCAGAGGAGGGCAAGCACCGCAAGCACGATCGCCACGGCGCGCCACATTGATCGGGTGATCAGACCGGCCAGCCAGGGGGGTGCACCTGCATCGTCCGGCTCAGCCGCCGGGGTTTCGTCGGACACGTCCGTCAGGCTATCGCCGCGCGCACGGCAGCGCCCGGCAATCGCACGGCAGCGCCCGGCAATGCGGCCGCGCCACGGGTCACAGACCCTGCGTCAAACCCCAGGGCTGAGCCGGGCCCCATTCGTAGGGGTCGAACCGCGGCTCGACGGCGGCCAACGCCTCGGCCACTCCGTAGAAGTCCTCGTACAGCGCAGCGTCGAGGATCGCGGCCACCACCCCGTCGGCCATCAGATCGCTCAGCTCGTGCAGGTGCTCCAGCCGTTCCAGTCCGCCCGCCACGCACACCGGCACCCCAGTGGCGGCTGCCACGGCCTTGATCAGCTTGGCATCCGGCCCCTTGCGGGTGTCCTCCAGATCGATATCCGTGAGCACCACCCCCGGCGCCACAACCGCCTTGATCGTCGCCAGGGCGGCGCCGAGGTCCGAGCGGTCCAACTTCGTGCCGGGGGCGTACACCCGTCCCCCGCGCACGTCCAGACCCACCACCAGCCGGCCGTGATGCTCCTTGCAGGCCCTGGTCAACCACTCGGGGTCGAGCAGCGCGCGGGTGTCGGCGACCACCTGGTCGAAGCCGGCCCCGAAGGCCCAGCGCACGCCGGCATCGTCCGCGATGCCACCGGCGACCTGGGTGCGGGCCCGCTTGTGCACGCCGCGCCGGACGTCCTGCAGGACCTCTCGATTCGTCTGCGACCCGTTGTCCAGGTCGGCCAGGTGCAGCCAGGAGGCGCCTTGATCCACCCATGACTGGGCATCGGCCACGGCATCGCCGAAGTCCTGCTCGGTGCGGATGGCGTCACGCTTTCGGATCGACGTGCGCCCGTCTGCGACCTCGACTGCGGGGATCAGGGTGAGCATGGACTGCGGCATCCTCCCACGCTAGACCAAGATCGTCGTCGCGCACGCCGCCGCGGGCAAGTCCCGACGGCGATACCCTCGGCGTGTGACGGTCGAGGACGGGATCACCGACGCGGACCGCCGCCGCGCCCTGCGGCGGATGAAGGCCATCCCGCTGGGCCTGCTGCTCCTCGCCGCCGCCGTCTTCGTCGTCAGCTGGTACTTCGAGAAGCAGCCCAACTCGTCCGCGGTTTGGGGCTACGTGCGCGCGATGGCGGAGGCGGGGATGGTGGGCGGCCTCGCGGACTGGTTCGCGGTCACGGCCCTGTTCCGGCATCCGCTGGGCCTGCCAATCCCCCACACGGCGCTCATCCCCGCGAAGAAGGACCAGTTGGGCGGCAGCCTGGCCGACTTCGTGCGACGCAACTTCCTCAACCCCGACGTGGTCCGGTCCAGGGTCGCCGCAGCAGACCCGGCACGGCGCATCGGGAGCTACTTGCAGGTGCCCGAGCACCGCGCCAAGCTGGTCGCGGAGGGCGCCGCGCTGGCGGCCAGGGCGATCGAGTCCATCGACGATGACGAGGCTCAGCTGTTGGTGCGCAACGTCCTGTTCACGCAGGCGGCGTCCTACGCCTGGGCGCCGCCGGCGGGACGGCTGCTGGCCGCGGCCGTCAGCGACCAGACGCACCAGCCCGCTGTCGAGGCAGCGTTCCGGGCTGCCCGGGACTGGGTGGCCGCCAACCGCGAGACGATCGTGATGATCGTGGCCGATCGGGGGCCGGCGCAGGGCTTCTTCCTGGCGCGCGCCACCCACGAGGCCATCGGCATCAAGGCCTACAAGGAGCTGCTCAAGTGGCTCACGGAGGCCGTCGACGACCCCGCCTGCGCCACCCGCCGCGCCGTTGACCGATGGCTCCTCGACTCGGCCCGCCGGCTGCGCGAGGACCCGGTCCTGATCGACAAAGTCGAGACCTTCAAGCAGCAGGTGCTGGCCAGCGGAGAGACCCAGCAAGCCGTGGCCGCGCTGTGGCCGACAGTCCGGCAGATCGCCCTGGACAGTTTGGCCGACCCCGACGGGGACCTGCGCACGCGGGCCGAGGCGTGGGTGGCGACCACCGCCGACCGGCTGGTGGTGGACGAAGAGTTCCGGTCCACGGTCAACGGGCGCATCGAGTCCGCGGCGGCGTACCTGTCCGAGCGCTATGGCACCGAGGCGGTCGCACTCATCTCGGACACCGTCGCCAAGTGGGACGCGACCGAGGCCAGCGAGCGCATCGAACTACAGGTGGGCCGCGACCTGCAGTGGATCCGGGTCAACGGCACGGTCGTCGGCGCCCTCGCGGGTCTCGCGATCCACACCGTGGGCAGCCTGCTGATGGGCTGAGGTCACTGGACGTACGGCTGGCCGGTGTCCGGGTTGACGAACGGACGACCGGTGTTCGGGTCCAGGTAGGGCAGGCCCGTGTAGGGGTCGATGTACTCCAGGCCGGTCTTCGGGTCGCGGTAGCTGCGCAAGCCGGTGTTGGGGTCGATGGTCGCCGTCGGGACTGGCTTGACGGTGGCCGACGGCGTGGGCGTCGGGGTAGGTGTCGGCGTCGCCGCCGGGTTGGCGGGGGTCGCCTGCGCTCCCGGAGCCGCGGCAGGCGCTGGCTGCTTCGCCACCGGCACCGGCGCCGCCGGCACCCCGGGGATGCCGGCGATCAAGTCGGACACCTTGACCGGCTGCAGGCCCTTGGCCTTCAGCGCGGGAATGAGCGCCTCCAGGATCTGGGCGGTGGCCGGCGCGTTGGGCGGACCGTTCAGGTTGAGCAGCAGGATCGATCCGTTCTGCGCCTGCGACACGACGGTCGCGACGTAGCTGTTGACGTCGGTGACATAGGCGTCCGAGAACGGCACGTCAGAGCCGATGGTGACCTCGCCGATCTCCGCCGGCACGGCGAGGGCCGCCTCGGTGCCGCAGAGCGCGGGGAAGCGGAACAGCGTCGGGTAGTAGCCGGTGTACTTGGCGATGACGTCCGCGGTGGCGCGGACCTCGAACTTCTGGACGTTCAGATCGCCGATGGGGTCCAGTCCGTAGCAGTCCGGGGACCAGGCGCTATGGCTCCAGGTGTGGTTGCCGATCTCGTAGAGCGGGTTGGCCGACATGCGCCCCATCGCATCTGGATAGGCGTTGGCCCACTGGCCGGTGACGAAGACCGTCGCGGGGGTGCCGGTGGCCTCGAGCACGTTCAGCACGTCGGCGTTCACCTGTCGCGGCAGGGAACCCGCCGTGACCTGGTAGCCGATGGCGTCGTTGTAGGGGGTGTCGAACGTGATCGCGATCTTCGGCACCTCGCGCGGGCCGTTGTTGAGGAGCATCGGCTGAATGGGCCCGGGGACGGTCGGGGTGGCGGGGGCGGTCGGGGTCGGCGTGGGAGCGGGCGCCGGAGGTGCCGAGGGTGAGGGCGTCGGGCTCGCGGTCGGGGTGGGGGTCGGCTGCACCACCGCGAGCGGGACGGGCTTCTGCGGCGACTCCGAGAGCACCACAGCACCCGCGGCCACGACCAGGGCGCCAGCGATGCCGAGCGCGATCATGGTGGGACGGGCCATGGGCAGACGCTAACAACTCTCGCACCATGGGCGTGACTGCGGCGCGGTTATGCGCGAGAATCGACCCGTGACCGATAACCAGGAGACAGACACCGCAGGCTTCGACCACCTGACCCCGGATGAGTGCATGGAAATCCTGGGCAACAACCAGTTCGGCCGGCTGGCGGTCGCAGTCGGAGGGCGGCCGGACATCTTCCCGGTCAACTTCATCGTCTACGAGGGCAATGTGGTGTTCCGGACCGCCGAGGGCTCCAAGCTCGCGTCGCTGGCGATCAACTCGCACGTGGCTTTCGAGGTCGATGGCTACGACGCGGACACCAACCACGCCTGGAGTGTCGTGCTGCACGGTCAGGCGAAGCTGATCCACCACGGCCCCGACGAGGAGCACCTCGAGTCGCTGCCCCTGTTCCCATGGAACATGGCGCCCAAGCACCACCTGGTGGAGATCGACCCGCACGAGATCTCGGGCCGGCGCTTTGTGGCGGAGGGCCGACGCGACTGAGCGGAGGGCCGACGCGACTGAGCGGAGGGCCGACGCGACTGAGCGGAGGGCCGAAGGGACTGAGGTGGTCGGCGTCCGCCGGGCTCAGGCCAGCCGGGCTCAGGCCAGCCGGGCCAGCGAGTCCTCGAGCTCCGCGCGCATGGCCGTCCAGTCGGCATCGGCGTTCGTCCACATCCGAACCGCCAACGCCCCCTGTCGGGCCCTGATCTCGA
>CAYYRC010000001.1:19699-44826 GCA_964474045.1 uncultured Actinomycetes bacterium | reverse complement strand
TCGGCGTTCGTCCACATCCGAACCGCCAACGCCCCCTGTCGGGCCCTGATCTCGATGCCGTCGAGGGTCTGGGCACCGAGAGCGGCGGCTTCCTTAAGCAGAGCCGTGCCGCCCAGAACCGGCACGTAGTCGGCTACGACCATCTGCGGCCGCAACGTCTCGTAGTCCAGGTTCATGAGCGGCTGAGGGTCATAGTCGGCCCCGGCCGACGTGGCGTTGACCAGCACATCGGTCGTGCTCGGCAGGCGCAGACGGCCTTCCACGCCCAGGACGCTCACGGTCAGCCCCTCGACGCCGGCCAGGTTGCCGGCGAGCTGCCGAGCCCGAGCCGGGCGTCGGTTGACGATCGTGATGTGGCTCGCGCCCGCCCGCGCGAACTCCACCGCCGCCGCCCGCGCAGCGCCGCCAGCTCCCAGGATGACCACGCGGGAGTGCTCGAGGTCCATGGACTCCTCGACGCCCTCCACCAAGGCCCAGCCCTCGGTGTTCTCGCCCACCAGCGCGTCGCCCCGACGGGCAGCTACCGTCGCTGAGCCGATCAGGGCGGCGGACTCCGCCAGGCCGTCCAGGTGCGCCACCACGCTGACCTTGTGCGGCTCCCCGACGAGGAAGCCCATCCAGCCCATGGCCCGAGCGCCGGTGACGGCATCGCCCAGACGCAGCGCGCTGATGTCGAGGTTGAGGTACTCCACCGGGTAGCCGAGGTCGTGGAAGGCCCTGCGCATCATGGCCGAGGACGGATCCTGGGTCGCGGGCGTGGAGAACGACCCTGCGACCTGACTCACCAATCCCACCATTGCGCCAGGGTGCGCCCCACAGGTCGGCAAATGCAACCGACACGCGCGGACGACTGGCACACATCCACCGGACGGATGCCCTGCTCAGCGGTCGGACGATGGGCCCACCTGGAGCACCAGCTTCCCCGTGACGCTGCCCGCCGCAAGCTGCTCGTGGGCCCGTCGAACCTGCTCGAGCGGCAGCACCTGGTCGATGACGGGCACGATCCTGCCGGAACCGAGCAGCGGCCACACATCAGCGACCAGGCCCGCGCAGATGGCCGCCTTCTGCTCGGCGGGTCGCGCCCGCAGGGATGTGGCCATAAGGGTCCCGCGCCGCATGAGCAGCGCTGCGAGGTCGAGCTCGCCCCGGGTGCCGCCCTGTAGGCCGATGACCACGATCCGGCCGCCGACAGCCAGGCAGGCGACGTTGCCGTCCAGGTACCTCGCTCCGACGATGTCGAGGATGACGTCAGCACCATGGCCCTGCGTGGCGGCTCGCACCTGCGCCGGCCAGTCCTCGCCGCGGTAGTCGATAGCCGCCTCGGCCCCGAGCTGCCTGCATCGCTCCCGCTTGGCGTCACTGCCCGCGGTCACGACGACGCGAGCCCCGATCGCCTTGGCCCACTGGATGGCGAAGGTGCCTATGCCGCTGCCACCACCGTGCACGAGCAGCCACTCGCCAGGCTGCAACTGGGCCTCGAGGTGCAGGTTCGAGTACACCGTCGCAGCCACTTCAGGCAGACCCGCTGCCGCCACCGGCCCGATGCCGGGTGGCAGCGGCATCACCTGACCGGCAGGCACGGCGACCCGCTGTGCGTAGCCGCCGCCGGTGAGCAGGGCGCACACGTCGTCGCCGCCCACTGTCCCGCTGCATTCCAGGCCCAGGATCGGGGAGGCCCCAGGCGGAGGCGGGTAGAAGCCCTGCCGCTGCAGCAGGTCGGCGCGATTGACCCCGGCGGCGGTGACTTCGATCAGGACCTCGTCGGGGGCCGACGTGCGCGCGTCCTCCACCTCGGCTATCACCATCACCTCCGGTCCACCGGAGCCGCGGCACACAACTGCCTGCATGAGGACGAACCTAGCGCCGCTTCATGCCGGGCGCGCCGCGAGCACGCCGAGTCCGACTGCCGCCACATACAAGTCCAGCGCCGTCGAGGCGGGCTGACCCGCGCGCGCGAACTTGGCCCGGACGCGGCGAAGGTAGGTGCTGACGGTGTGCGGTGACAGGCCGAGCCGTCGCCCGATGGACTCGATCTTCAGACCCCCGGTGTACAGGGTGAGGACGTCGAGCTCGCGCTCGCTCAGCAGGTCCTCCACCTGTCCGAGCGCCTGGTGGCGCTGCGCGCCGGTGCGCCGAAGCGAAGCCAGGTTGCTCCGCGCGGCCCACTGAACGGCGGCGACGACCTCTACCGGGTCGGCCGACCAGTCCAGGTCGATCGATGTGCCGCAGACCGATGAGTCCGCACAGCGCCGGCCGGCGGGTCCGATCACCACGACCGGGTGCCCGACGGCGCGACGCTGCGCGATCTCGTCGCCGATCCAGCCCTCGCGCGAGGAGGTGTCCGAGACGAGGACCACCACCTGCTGCACCGCCTGCGCGGCCAGGCCGTCCAGCGCCGAGCCGGGCGCCGACTCGACGACTGCCCAGCCGGGACGGAACGCGCGCAGCAGGCACAGCACGCTGCGGCCCGCCAGTGGCAGGTCCGACACCACTTCCACGATCAGCGGACCCGAGCTGAGCTGCTGGGCCGTCTGCGGTTGGGGCCTGGACGCCGTTGCCGGCGGGGAGAGTTCCATGGCAGAACCGTGCCCGGCACCCCCGACACAAACGCACCACCGCGCCACGTGCCAGGCTGACGGCCCATGGGACCCCGCAGGTGAGCATGGATGCGGCCGTCGCCCACATCCTGCGGGCCGATCCCGCCTTCGCTGCAGTGGTCGACGCAGCTGGCCCGTGCACCCTTGCCCGGCCACGCGCGCAGACGCCGGACGACCACTTCGCGCGGTTGGTCGGCGACATCATCGCCCAGCAACTGTCCACGCGCGTCGCTGAGACCCTCACCAGCCGATTCACGGCGGCACTGGCAGGGCAGGTGTCGCCGGCCAAGGTGCTGGCCCTGGATGTGCAGGAGATGCGGGCCGCAGGCCTGTCGGGGGCCAAGAGCCGAACCATCCGGGGGCTGGCGGCGGCGGTGAGCTCCGGCGACCTCGACCTGGCAGCGATGGTCGCCGATCCGGACCCCCACCGGGTTCGCCGTGACCTGACCGCGCTCTGGGGGATCGGTCGCTGGACGGCGGAGATGTTCGAGATGTTCACGCTGCACCGCCTGGATGTCTGGCCCGTGGGCGATCTGGCGTTGCGGCGCGGCTGGGCGAAGCTGCACGCAGGTGCGACCAGCCAGCCTCCGCCCGACATCACGCCCGCCGCGCTTGACCCGCTGGGCGATCCGCTGCGGCCCTACCGGAGTGTGGCGGCCTGGTACTGCTGGCGGGCCCTGGACGCCCCGGGGATGGGCTAGCCGAAACCCCGACGACCCCGCGCGACGCGCCACCCCAGCATCCCCACCGCCACCACCAGGATTCCAGCCAGCACCGAGAGCAGCGGCAGCGTCACAGCCAGCACCGCACAGCCGACCAGCCCCAGGACAGCAACGATGCGAGACCAGCGCTGACCCCTGTCCGGTCGCAGCCGGTAGGCCGACGCATTCGCGACCGCGTAGTAGACCAGGACGGCGAACGAGCTGAAGCCGATCGCCCCCCTCACGTCGGCGGCCAGCACCACGATGACCACCACCACGCCGACCGCGAGCTCCGCCACATACGGCACCCGCGAGCCGGTCGAGACCCGGCCCAAGGCGGGGGGAAGGTCGCCCTCGTGCGACATCGCGAAGGCGGTTCGGCCGACGCCGGCGATCAGGGACAGCAGCACCCCCAGCGCGGCCACGGCAGCGCCGACCTGCACCACCGGGGACCAACCGGCCAGCGGGCCCGCTGCCCTCACCACGTCCACGAGCGGTGCCGACGAAGCTGCCAGGCGCTGCGGGCCGAGAGCCCGCAGCGCCGCCACGCCGATGACCAGGTAGACCGCCAGCGCGAGGCCGAGCGCGATGGGCACGGCCCGCGGGATCGTGCGCCGTGGGTCGCGAACCTCCTCGCCCAGGGTGGCGATACGGGCATAGCCGGCGAAGGCGAAGAACAGGATGCCCGCCGACTGCAGCACCCCGTAGAACCCGCCGGTGGCGTCCGACGCCGTCATGCCGCCGACGTTCGGCGCGAGGAAACCCCCCACAGCCACCAGGGCGAGCACGGCCAGCACCAGGGCCACGATCACCGCCGTGGCCTTAGCAGTCTTGGCCACCCCACCGAGGTTGACAGCCACCACCGACACCACAGCCAGGACCGCCAGCGGCCGGGAGTACCCGGGGGCGAGGTACGCCCCGAACGTGAGCGCCATGGCAGCGCAGCTGGCGGTCTTGCCGACGACGAAGCACCAACCGGCGAGGAAACCCCAGCCGGGGCCGAGCTGGGCCCGGCCGTAGGCATAGGCGCCGCCGGATGTCGGCAGCGCGGCGGCGAGCCGCGCGGTGCTGGTCGCGTTGGCGTACGCCACGACTGCGGCGAGCGCCAGACCCACGAGCAGCGCGGCCCCGGCAGCCCGGGCCGCCGGGGCGAACGCCGCGAACACACCGGCGCCCAGCATGGAGCCCAGGCCGATGACCACCGCGTCGCGCAGCCCAAGATGGCGCGCGAGCCGGGTGGGCGGATCGGTGCCGGCCGGCACCCCTGGGCTCAGCCCTGGAGGCTGGCCACGGCACGGGCCAGCCGGGCGCCCGCATCCGCCGCCAGGTCGGCGACCTCATCGCCGGGCAGCATCGCGATCGGATCGATCGCGCTCACCCGAACCCCATCGGGCACCGCCTGCAGCACCACATTGCATGGGAGCATCAGAGCAAGGGAGACATCGCGCTCCAGTACCTGCGAGGCGAGCACGGGATTGCACGCGCCCAGGATCTTCAACGGCTCCCGGTCGAGGTCGAGCTTGGCCTTCAGGGTGGCGGCCACGTCGATCTCAGTCAGGACGCCGAAACCCTCGGCCTGCAACGCCTCGCGCACCCGCTGCTCAGCGCCGGCCATGTCGGTGGCCAGCACCGTCGAGTAGGCGGAGACGAGCTCAGTCACGAGCCGGCCCCATCCGTCGAAGCGGCCTTGCCCTCTGCGTCCGCGGCAAGGGTGTCGGCGGCCGAGGCCGCCGAGGGCTCGGCCGAGTCACCCTCGACCACATCCTGCTTGGTCACATCGTCATCGTCGTCCGACGGCGTCACGTTGACCAGGCCGGCGTCGGCGGTTGTCCCGTCGTCCACGGCGAGCTTGCCGTCCGCGATGGCAGTGGTGAACTCCTTGTAGTCCTCATCGGTCAGGTTCGCGTAGGTGATCGCGAACTGTGCGATGGCGTTGGGGAACGACTTCCCCTTACCCATGTAGGCAGAGAGCGCGATCGGGTCGCCCGCGCGCGCGTGCGCCATGGCGAGCGTCGCGCCGCACAAAGCGGCGTAGCCCACGAACTGCCCGCGCTTGAGGCCGTTGAGATCGACCGAGAACTTGAAGTCGCGCAGCTGGCGGCCGTAGAAGTGGACGCCACGGGGGCCGGTGACCCAGCCCAGGAAGGGGTCGCCGGAGGACTGCATCAGGCGCTGGCCCACCACAACGCGCTGACCGTGCTCGCTGAAAGGACTGGGGCGCGTCCACTTCTCGAGCACAGAAGCCTCGGCCGCCTTGAACTGCAACACCATGAGGTCATCATCGTCGCGGCCCTGCAGCAGGCCGATGAGCGCCGGCAGCCCGACGCTGCCCACGCCGACCACCTTGTGCGCCACGTCGATCAGGCGGTAGCGCTGCAGCAGCGCCTGCCGGTCATAGCCCAGCGTCTGCTCGAACGTGGTGGAGAGCGCCTCGAACATGCCCTCCTTGATCCCTGCTGCTTGCGGCAGATCGGCTACCCGCACGAGCAGCGGCGGCTGGTTGAGGAAGCGCCGCTGGCCGGTCGGCCCCACCTCAGTGAGCTTCTTGATCGCCGACCACGTGTCCCGCGACTTGGCCTTCTGGACGGTGAGGTCGAGCCGCTTGCGGGTCTTCTGCAACTGCTTCGTGTCGAGCATCGCCTGGGCATAGTCCAGAATCTGCTCCGGGGTGAATACCGTGTACCAGTTCGCCAGGTTGGGCCGCTCGGCCGCGACCATCATGACCTTCTGGTAGGCCAGGGCCGCAGTCGTGGCGAAGTCCTTGGACTCGCTGTCGGGGATCTGGTTGTCACGACCGGCCAGGATGAACGACGCCGCCAACCGCATGAGGTCCCACTCGAAGGGGCCGGGCGAGGTCTCGTCGAAGTCGTTGACGTCGAACACCAGGTTGCGCTCGGCGGACCCGAAGGCGCCGAAGTTGGACAGGTGGGCGTCCCCGCAGAGCTGCGCCCAGAGGTCGGTGTTGGGGCTCTGCCCCAGGTCGGAGGCCATCACGATGGCGGCGCCGCGATAGAAGGTGAAGGGTGACACCGCCATGCGGGCATGCCGCACCGGTACCAGCATCGGCACCCGGGTGCCCTCCTGGCTGGTGAGCAGGTCGACGGCGCTAGGGCGGTCGGCCGGCGGCGACCAGTCGGCGAAAGCTTTGCGGGGGAGGCGCTTGCGCGCCTCCCGGCCGTGCTCGATGCGCTCCTGGACAGTCGCGCCGGTCGGGAGGCCGGGGATCAACTTGATGACTTCGCTCATGGCCCGCAGCCTAGGTGCCCGCCTGGGCCGATGCCATTCGCCGCGGGATTACGGAAGCAGCTGCGAAGTCGTGGTCACCTGGCCGCCGGCTTCCTGGTTGGCCTTCTCCTCGGCCGCGCGGGTGGAGGTGGCGAAGGTCATGGCCAACACGAACAAGATGCCCGGGATGAGCAGGGCCGCTGTGATCCGGTTGGTGCCGCCGCGCATAGCCGCGGCGCCGTCGGCGGACTTTCCGGCAGCGACCTCGGCTCGCCCGGCCGATTCCTGCCGGAGGCCGATGACCACGTAGGCGATGCCGGCGAGCGCGACCAGGCCCATGACGATCCAGATGACCATCTTCACCGCGCCCATGCCCTCGCTGAACGCCTTGCTGAACGACACCACCGCCAGCACGACGAGGATCACCGCGCCGATGATCGAGCCGACGCTGATGTTCCGCGTGGGCAGATCCTTGGCGGCGACCGCCGCGGGTACATCGTTGGGCGCATCCGAGGACACGTTCGAGTGCTTGAGGCCGTAGAAGAAGTAGACGAGCAGGCCGAGCAGAAGCCACGCGAAGAAGACGATCCAGGTGACGATGTCCAGCGCGGCGATGAGCCAGAGGCAGAACACCACGCCGATGATCGGGAACAGCGGCAGCAGCGGAACCTTGAAAGTGCGCTCCAGGTCCGGCCGCGACAGCCACAGGGTGATGACGCCCACGTTGACCACGGCAAACGCCGCGAGGGTGCCGATCGACGTCGCCTCGGCCAGCTGCCCCAAGGGCACGAAGGCCGCCAGGATCGAGATCACCACCGCCACGATGATCGTGTTGTTGACCGGGGTCTGCGTCTTCGGATTGACCTTGGTGAACACCTTCGGCAGCAGCCCGTCGCGACCCATCGCGAACAGGATCCGGGTCTGGCCGTACATCACTACGAGCACCACCGAGAAGATCGAGATCACCGCGCCCAGGGCGATGATGGTGGGTGCCCAGCTGGATCCGGTCACCTCGCGGGCGATGCCGGCCAGCACCGCCTCGGAGTTGGCGCCCTCCCATTGGTCCGGCTGCCCGCCGCGGGCGCCGATCGCGGCCGCCGCCACCAGCACATACAGGATCGTCACGATGACGAGCGAGGCGATGATGGCCCGCGGGAGGTCTCGCTTGGCGTTCTTGGCCTCCTCGCCGGCGGTCGAGGCAGCGTCGAAGCCGATGTAGCTGAAGAACACTTGCCCGGCCGCCGCGCTGATGCCGGCGGCGCCCAGCGGCAGGAACGGCTTGAAGTTGCCCGGCTCGAAGGCGGTGAAGGCGATGGCGCAGAAGAACAGCAGGATGCCGATCTTGAGGAACACCATGATGGTGTTGACCTTCGCCGACTCGCTCGCCCCGCGTAGCAGCAGGAAGGCGCACAGCACCACCACGATGACGGCCGGGATGTTGAAGACACCCCCCGCCTCGCCCGGCGGGTTGGCGAACTGCGCCGGGATCTCCAGGCCGAACGTGGACAGGAACTCATTCAGGTACTGGCCCCAGCCGACGGCCACGGCGGCCACCGAGACGCCGTACTCCAGCATCAGGCACCAACCGACGATCCACGCGACGAGCTCGCCGAGCGTGGCGTAGGTGTAGGAGTACGACGACCCGGACACCGGGATCGAACCCGCCAATTCGGCGTAGGACAGTGCCGAGAAGGCACAGACGACGGCCGCCAACACGAACGAGATCAGCACAGCTGGGCCAGCCTTGGGCACCGCCTCGCCGAGGATGACGAAGATGCCGGTGCCGACGATCGAGCCGACGCTGAACATCGTGAGCGCGATCAGCCCCATGCTGCGCTTGAGGCCGCCGTGGTCCCCCTCCGCCGTCAGCACGTCGGCCGGCTTGATGCGTCGGAACTTCGACGCCAAGCTCTGCGGGCTGCTTGAGGTGGTCGCCATGGTTCCTCCACAGATGCGCCGCCAGCGGGTGATTATGGCTACCGTAGCCACTAGGTGCCGCCCAAGGCGCGACTTCGGTGCAGACCGCTCGGGCGGTCCGCCGCGACGGAGGAGGATGCGTGGAGATCATCATCGGGGTCAACCCCGACTCGCTCGACAACGACGCCTTCGCCCTCGGCTCCAATCTGGCGCTGCTGCTGAAAGCCGACGTTGTGCTTGCGCACATCTTCCCCACGTCCTTCGACTACCCGTCCGCGGCCCATGTGGACGTCGAGTGGCGCTCCTTCGTGGAGCGCGAGGCAGAGCAGCTCATCGCGGAGGCGAAGGAGCGCTTCTGCCGGGTATGGGGTTGGTCGCCGGAGCAGGTGACGACCGTCATCGCCGGAAACCGTTCGAGCGGCAAGGGCTTAGTCCAGGTGGCCGAGCGTCGCGGCTCGGACATGATCGTCATCGGCGCGGCGCCGAACGCGGCCAGCGGCCGCTTCGTCATCGGCTCCACTGCGGACAAGCTGCTCCACAGCGCCGGCGTGCCGGTGGCGGTGGCCCCTGCCGGCTACGCCCGCACCCGGCAGGGCGAGGTGGGCAAGATCGTCGTCTGCTTCCAGAACACCGCCGAGAGCCGTCGAACGCTGAGCACTGCCGCGGACTACTCAGCCCGCACCGGGGTGCCGCTGGAGGTCCTCACCATCCTCCTGCGCCACCGGATCTACGCCAGCAACCTCGGGGCCGACGCCGAGGGGCCGATGCTCGCGTCGTTGCGCGACGATGCGGCGGCGGCCGTCGCTGAGACGTTGGCGAACAGCGGCGCCGATGTTCAGGTCGAGTCGACCACCGTCACCGCGGACTCGGTGCAGGCCGCCATGGAGCGCACCGAGTGGGAGGGTGACGAGCTGCTGGTGATGGGGTCGGCGGTCAGCGGCCCGGTGCGCCGGGTCTTCCTCGGCGACATGACGTACAAGCTGCTCCGCTCGACTCCGGTCCCGGCGATCGTCCTGCCCCGGCACGACTAGCCCAAGGCCTGCGGGCCTGACCGCGCGCGAGTACCTTGGGAGCTACAGCATCGATCGGGTTCAGGGGCCAGCCATGCAGAAGACCTCACGGCCGCGGCGGCGACTCGGCGACGTCCTGCGCGAGTGGAACGAGATCACCGAGAACGACCTAGAGACCGCCCTGCGAATCCAGCGCAGCGACCCCGGCCGACCCCGCCTGGGCTCGATCCTCATGCGCGAACGGCTCATCGACGAACAGACGCTGTCGGCCGCCCTCGCGGAACTGCACGGACTGCGCATCGTCGATCTGGACCGTATGGACATCGACCCCGACATCGCCAAGCGGCTGGACAAGTCCAGGGCCCAGCGATACTGCGCGCTGCCGATCGCCGAGTCCCACGGCGGCCTGGTCGTCGCGATCGCCGACCCATTCGACATCTTCATGACCGACGACCTGCGCGCCCGGTTCGGCACCAAGGTGACGCTGGTCGTGGCGCCGCGCTCCCAGCTGGAGGACCACATCGGGCGCGTGTGGGGGGAGACTCAGCGCGACGATGTGCTGCGAGCCTTCGTGCAGAACCTGCCCAGCCGGCCAACCGAGGCCATCGTGGAGCCGGAGGAGGAGCACGGCGCCGTCCGGATGGTCGACCAGATCCTGGCCGACGCCGTAGCCGCGCATGCCAGCGACATCCACATCGAGGCGGCCCCCGACGGCGTGCGGGTGCGCTTCCGGGTGGACGGCGTCATGCACCAGGCCCTTCGGCTGCCGGCGGCCAGCCTCGCCCCCATCATCGCGCGGGTGAAGGTGCTGTCCGGGCTGGACGTCTTCCAGCGTCGGCTGCCACAGGACGGGCGCACACGGGTCACCGTCCACGGGCGGTCGGTGGACCTGCGGGTGTCGACGGTGCCCGCCCTCCACGGCGAGAACCTGGTGCTGCGGATCATGAGCCTGCAGGCGGACCTGCCGAAGCTGGAGCAGATGGGCCTGCACTGGCCGCAGGTGGAGCTGCTGGCCTCGACGATGCAGGGCCACCAGGGTTGTGTGATCGTGACCGGCCCCACCGGTTCCGGCAAGTCGACGACGCTCTACGCGCTGATCTGCGAGTACGTCGGCGAGGACCGACACGCGATCACGATGGAGGACCCGGTCGAGATGGAGATCGCCGGCGTCACGCAGATCCAGATCGACGAGACCAACGGCGTCACCTTCCCCAATGCCCTGCGGGCGTCGCTGCGCCAAGACCCCGACGTCGTCATGGTGGGTGAGATTCGGGACCCGGAGACCGCGCACATGGCCATCAGCGCCGCTCTGACCGGTCACCTGATGTTGTCGACCATGCACACCCTGGACGCACCGTCCGGCTTGCTGCGGCTGGTGCAGCTGGGCGTGCCGCGGTACCTGATCGCGGACTCGCTGCGGATCATCATCGCGCAGCGACTGCTGCGTCGACCCTGCGCTTTCTGCACCCGACCGGCGCCGGTCAACGGGGAGACGCGACAGCAGCTGGGCCTGACCGAGGCACAGGCAGCCAAGCTCGTCCGGGGAACCGGGTGCGACATGTGCAAGGGGAGCGGGTACCTGGGCCGGGTCGGGGTGTTCGAGATTCTGGCACTGACCGACGAGGTCCGTGACGCTTTCGTGGACGGGGCGGGTACCGAGGAGATCGCCGCCCTGGCGATGAAGTCGGGCTACCAGCCGCTGTCGATGTCGGCGGCGCGGCTGGCGGTCGAGGGACTGACGACCGCCGAGGAGATACTGCGGGTCATGGGCGCCCAGGGTTCGCGCCAGCGCCGCCTGGGCTAGTCGCCGGCGGCGTGCGCCTGGGCGGCCATCGGCCCCCTGGCCGACGGCGCACCGGTCACCGCCGTCTCCGCCGGTGGCCGGGTGGCATCCGCCCACGCGCCGTAGCTGCGGGCACCCCAGGCCGCGGTGACGCCGTGCAGCAGCACGCTCAGGATGATGGTCAACGTGGTCGTGGCCAGAATCTCCGACAACAGCTCGTTGGCCTCCAGCGATTCCAGCGCGATCAGCGAGAAGACCACCGAGGCCAGGCCCCGGGGTCCGAACCAGCCGATGAAGGCCACCGTCCGCGGCTGGAAGCCGGCCCCGATGAGCGACAGCGCGACCGGGACCATGCGCACCACGGTCAACGCCGCCACCGCAAAGACGACGGTGCGCCAGGTCAGCCCGGGCAGCAACTGGGGGATGATCAGGGCGCCGAAGGCGAGCCAGGTGACGGCTCCCAGCGGATCGGCGACACCTTCGGCGAGCTCGAGCTGCGCAGCCGTGTCCTTGCGGAAGGCCGAGGCGAACATCGTGCCCGCGACGAACGCCGCGATGAAGCCGTTGCCCGTGACCACGTTGGCCAGGGCGTAGGCGAGGATTGGCAGCAGCAGCACCGCCACCCGCCGACCCCGACCTGCGGACAGGCCCCTCAGCTTGGACCAGTAGAGCGCTCTGCCTGCGCCCAGGCCGACCGCAACGCCGACCGCAACCCCGATCGCCAGCTCGATGAGCGCTGCTACGACCGACTCCCGCGGGCTCAAGCCCTCCTCCCCCGCCAGGGCGGCGATCGCGAACATCACCACAGGGGTCGCGAGGCCGTCGTTCAGGCCGCTCTCCACGTTGAGGAGCCGCCGCACGCGTGCGGGCACGGCCTTGTTGAGCACCGTGGCAGCTCCCAGGGCCGCATCCGTCGGCGCCAGCGCGGACCCGATGAGCAGCGCCGCAGCGAAGGGCATGGTCGGCCAGAGCACGGACGCGAACCACGTTCCCAACGCGATCGACAGCGGCAGGCCGATGAGCAGCAGCCGCGACACGGGACCCGAGTCGCGGCCGATCTCGCGCGGGCGCACCCCCGCGGCATCGGTGAAGAGGACGATGGCCAGGGTGATCTCGGCCAGCACCTTCAGACCCTCGTGGGCGGCGTCCGCGGCATCGACCAGAGGGCTCAAGGCGAGCCCGGCCAGCATCAGGACGATCGGGGCAGTCAGATTCCAACCGCCGAGCCGCTTGGCGAACAGGTTGTAGGCGATGACGATGAGCGCGACCAGCGCCACCCCGCTGGCCGTCGACATCGCCACGTCACTCTGCCCCATGCGCGGAGTGTAGGGCGAGTCCGTCGGGTGCTGCCGCCGGCGGATTTTCGGACGCGGTCTCAATGCGGCTGGACTCTGCCAGGATCACGGTATGGAAGGCGACGCCCCAGGGGGCAATTCCCAAGGGGGCGACGCCGTCGAGGATCTGGTCGGCGAGCTCGGGGTCGCCATGCTCGCAGCGGGCTACGCCGTCACCGACGTCGGCTCGACCCTGGCGGCCGTCGCATCTGTACACGGCCGTCCCTCGCTGACCGTCGGCGCCATTCCCACCGCGATCCTGATCGATGACCCGGTCGCAGGACGCGCCCGCATCGCGGGCATGGCGCCAGGCACCTCCTACCGCTTCGACCAGACCCAAGTCGTCGGGGGGCTGGCATCTCAGGCCGCTCTGCCCACGGCCCAGCCCTCGTTGATCCGCGACCGCCTGGCAGGTGTGTCGAGGATGCCCGCGCCCTACCCGGCCTGGGCGGTCATCGTGGGCAATGCGCTGGTGGCCGCCGGCGTTTCCGTGGTGTTCCGGACCACCTGGCTGGCGGTTGCGCTGGACTTCCTGCTCGGGCTGCTGGTGGGGGCGGTGCTGCACTGGACCGCGCGGGTTCCCCGGCTGGCTGGTCTCATGCCGTTCGTCCTGGGCTTCGTCACCTCGGGATTGCTGTTCGCGGTGGCGCACGGGCTGCACGTCCCAGGGGCGCCGTTGTATGCCGTCTTCGCGCCGATCGTGGTGTTGGTGCCCGGGGCGGCGATCACGAACGCCGTGATCGAACTTGCCGCTGGTGACGTCGTTTCCGGTGGCGGACGCCTCATCGGCGGGCTCGTCACTTGGCTGATGCTGCTGCTGGGCATCCTGCTGGGCGCGGCGGCGAATGGGGCAGCGTTGACCGAGTTGGTGCTGCGTCCGCAGGGGGCACTGCCGGCCTGGTCCGCCTGGCCGGGACTTGTGGTGATGGGGATCGGAATCGCGCTCTCCAACTGTGCGCCGCCCAGGTTAGGCGTGGTCGTGGTCGTGGTGCTGCTGGTGACCTACGCGCTGCTTGTCGGCATCGGCTCGGCGACGACAAGCGTCATCGCCAGCGGGGCAGCGGCCGCAGTGATGCTGGTCCTGACGCGCCTGGTGGAGCGCCGGTACGGCAACCTCCCCGCGATCGTGACCTTCCGACCCGCCTTCTGGCTGCTGGTGCCCGGCTCCATGGGACTGGCGTCCCTCACACAGTTCGCCGGCGAGGCGTCGGACTCGGCGCAGTCGCTGCTGTTCACGATGGCCGCCACCGTGCTCGCCATCTCCATCGGAGTGCAGCTGGGCGCTGTGGCCAGCGAAGCTCTCGCCTGGCGGCGCGACCCAGCGCACCCTTGAGCAAGCGTGAACTTCGCCGCTGCTGGCTGCAGGACTTGGTTTTCCGGAATAGCCTGAAATGGACCCGGTGTCGAGTTGGTGCCGGCGGCACCGCGTTCCAGGAGAAGGGAACATGACGATGACTCTGGCAATGTCGACCGCCTACACGGACTTGGCGTACATGGGGGGTACGAAGGCGGTCGCGACGAACCCGCTCATCGGGCACCCGGCGGAGCCATATCCGGAGGCATACGTCCCTGGCGCGGAGCCGATCAAAGACGGTGAGATCCGAGTCACGGTCCTGGGCAGCGGTAATCCGCCGCCGACGCGGGCGCAAGCCTCGGGCTCCATCCTGGTGGAGGTGGGCAACGCGGAGCGCGACATGTTCATCTTCGATGTCGGCAGCGGTTCCTTGGCCAACTTCATGAGCCTGGGCCTACCCGTCAACTCCCTGGACAAGGTGTTCCTCACCCACCTGCACGCCGACCACACCGCCGACCTGATCACCCTGTTCGGCAGTTTCCGCAAGGCCGGGCGCGAAGGGCCACTGCACGTATGGGGCGGGGACGGGTCCGAGCCCAAGTTCGGCACGAAGGTCGCCCTGGACGCGATCGAGGCCGCGTGCGCGTGGGACACCGAATCCACCCGCGGCTTCAAGTCGAACGAGTCCACGGTGCTTATCGGCGCGGAGTTCGACGCGGCGGCCACGTCCGTCGTCTACGAGCAGAACGGTGTGACCATCACCGCCTTCCCGGTGATCCACGCCCTGCATGGAGCCGTCGGCTACCGCGTCGACTTCGCTGGGGTGAGCATGGTCTTCTCCGGCGACACGCACCCGTGCTGGCCGCTGGTCCACGCCGCGCAGGGCACGGATCTGCTCATCCACGAGTGCTTCCCCTCGGCTGCCACCCTCGCCGCTTTAACCGGGGGCAGCATCGAGAATTTCCAGGTCGTCACATCCGCCCACACCGTCCCGAAGACCGCCGGGATGGTGTTCTCCCTCGTGCAGCCCCGCATGGGCGCGCTCTGGCACACGTTCCTCGTTCCAGCCGTGGTCGTGCCCATCCTCGAGGAGGTCAGCGCCGTTTTCGACGGGCCGGTCGTCCAGACACAGGACCTGACCATCTTCAACATCACAAAGGAAGCAGTCGTCGCCCGCCAGGTTCAAGCCGTGCCCCAGGCCTTCCCAACTGTCGGCGAGGCGAAGATCGAACCGACCTACGGCACCCGTCCCGAACCACCCGCGTGGTGGGCGGACGCCATCATTCCGGACGACTATGCAACCACGGCGGCCTTCCACCTCTAGCGGGACAGAGCCTCTAGCAGGACAGAGCCTCGCGGTGGACTTGCTGGAGCCCTAGGCCAGCTCGGGCTGCTCGCTCCAAGCGTCGGCCTTGGCCGGCAGCGCCAGGCCGAGTTCGCGCCACTGCGCCAGTGAGGTCGCGACCAGACGCTTGGCGCTCTCCAGCGCACGATCAGCAGACGAGTGCGCCGCATCGCCGTCTGCGGCGTCATCGACCAGGTCCCCGGCCGCGCCGTGCTCCAGGTACCAGGCGCGCAAGCGACCCGTGACGATCAAGTCGGCCAGCTCGTGCGCCCGGGAGCGGTCGGGGTCGCTGAGCTTGGCAGTCTCGCCGCAGGCGCGCAGCCACCCGTAGTCGATGTTGATGCTCATCAGCCCGGGTTCGGTCTCGAACAACCCGATCGCCATCACGGTCGGGTCGATGACCACGAGCCTGGTGCCGTCGGGCCGGTGCATGGCCAAGTCCCGGCGCTGCTGGCCGTAGAGGGTCACGTAGACCTGCGACCGCAGCAGCACCGACAGCATGTTCGCCTTGGCGTAGTCCACCTCGGGCGGCGGGCAGGTCAGCGAGTCGGCCAGCACCGCGTACACATCCGTGGCGCCCAGGGCGAACGCCGGGGCAACGGGGATGTTCTGGAGCACCCCGCCGTCGACGTAGACGTCGTCCCCGATGGGTCTGGGCGCGAAGACCATGGGCACGCTGGAGGATGCCAGCACGCCCTCGATCACCCCCGGCTCCGGTGCACCTGGTGCCGGAGTCACCCCGTCCTGCTCCACCATGGCGCCGGTCTGGGTCACGTAGCGGACGCAACCAGCGCCCAGCGCGGTGACCGTCAGCCGGAGCTCCAGGCCCTCGCGGGCGATCGCATCGGCGTCAAGCGGCGCCGGACCCACGCCGGGAGTCTTGCCCGCGAAGGCGTCACCCAGCGGATCGATCACCGCCAGGGAGTCGGCGTTCGTGCTGATGCCTTTGATCGCCTTATGGGTCATGGCGAGTCCCGACACGACGCTCTTGGCCGCGTCGATGCCCTGTTTGACCGCGTTCGACCGGCTGGCGGCCATGGCCTCCGCCAGGACGTCCTCGGCCAGCGTCGGATCCGCCGGGATGGTGGGGCGCATGGCGCCGGCCATCAGTTCGCTGACGTCCACCGCCAGGGGAGTTCCCTCGAGCCCCGTCAGCCAGGACTGCGGCTCAAAGGCGACGCCCGGCACTCCCATGCGGATCACGTCGTCGCGCAGCACGGCGGCGGCCGTGTGGAACTCGGCCTCGGTGCGGGCCTGGGCGAGCACGGCTGCACAGATGGCACCGGCCGAAGTGCCGGTGATCACCTTCGGCAGCAGGCCGGCCTCGTGGATCAGGTACTCCAGGGCACCGGCCGAGAACGACCCCCGAGCACCACCGCCCCCCAGCGCAAATCCGACAGTTCGCTTGGCCATCCGGCCACGCTAGTGCAGCGTGAGGGTTGTTCGCCGAACCGAGCACTTCGCCCGACGGCACCCGCCCGTCGGACGCACCCGAAGCAGCGCGAGAGTTCAGCCAGTCAGATACTCGGCCGCGTTGGCCGCCGTGACGACCTCGATGCCGGTGTCAACGAACCGCGGGATCGGCTGACCGAGGCTGGCCTGCCACAGCATCAGCACGGCCATAGCCCCCTGCATGCGCGGGATGGTGGCCACGGACGACTCCAGGACGCCGTCGGCGACCGCCGCGGCGATGGGTGCGATGGAGTCCATGCCGACGACCGTGACGGTATCGGCGCGGCCCGCGGCCACGACGGCGCGCGCGATCCCGATCGGCCCGGACGCGTCGCAGGCCAGGTACCCCCGGAGGTTGGGACAATCGCGCAGCACGGCGGCTGCCTCCTGCTCGGCCCGTTCGATGTCATCCCAGTCGGCGCCCCCGTCCACCACCGTGATGCCGGGGTGCTCGGCCAGGACAGCAAGCTGGGCCCGGTAGCGCTGGTCATGGTTGGGAGCCTCCGGCACACCCCGCATCACCGCGACCTCGCCGACACCGTCCAGCAGCGTCGCCAACCTAGTGGCCGCGATCCGCCCCTGTTCGGCGAAGTCGTTGCCGACTCCGGTGACGCCGGGTTCCGGTGCGGGGGAGTCGAAGACGACCACGGCGACCCCGAGCTCGCGGGCGCGAGCGACGGCGGGAAGCTGCGCGACCGAGTCCACCAGGTCGATAGCGATGCCCGTCGGCCTGGTGGCGAGGACGCGTTCGAGCACCGACTCCTGTGTCTCCGTGCTGGCCTGCGCCGGCGGCTCGTACTCCAGCTCCAGCGGGCCAGTCACATGGGCCGCCATGGCATCCACCTGGCGCCGGGCGCCGCGCACCACCTCCTCGTACCAGGGATGGGCGACTTTGGGGACGATCACGAAGCGCGTCACGGACGCGGGGGAGTCGGGCATCCCGGCACGCTAGTGCAGACAGCGCCACGAGTCCCAGCGCTGGCCGCTGGACGGTGTTCCGCGACCACCGCGGCGGCCCCTGGGCCGCAACCCGAGCAGCTCACACCGAGTAGCCTGGGCGTCACCACCCGTGAGTGACGCAGGCTTGGGCACCTCCCCGCCAGCGAAGCGCGAGCACAAGGACTACTGGCGATGGACAGGAAGATCACCGCAGCCGGCGCGCTCTGCGCCGCGACCGCCTTCGCGCTGACCGCCTGCGGCGGCGGGATCGGAAGCACGAGCACGACCAGCGCGGGCGCATCATCCGGGTCCACGAGCAGCGCGTCGGTACCGCAGATCCCCGGCCTCCCGACCAGCGCGGTGGACATCATGAACAGCCCGCCCTATGCGAACTCCACCTGGGCGATCAAGGTGACCGACGCCGCCTCGGGCGAGGCGCTGGTGGACTACAACGCCTCGGCGCTGGTGGAGCCGGCGTCGGTGACGAAGACCTTCTCCGTCGGTGCCGGCTGGCTCAAGTTCGGTCCTGACTCGCGGATCACCACCCCGGTGGTGCACACCGGCACGGTGGACGCCGGCACCCTCACCGGCGACCTCGTGCTGGTGGCCAAGGGCGACATCCTCATGGGCGGGCAGACCGGGTCGGACGGACGCGTGGTGTTCACCGACCTCGACCACAACGACGCCAACGACATCCCCGGCGCGACCATCGCCGACAACAACCCGCTGGCCGGCCTGGACGCACTGGCGGCTCAGGTGAAGGCCGCAGGGATCAGTACCGTCAGCGGCCAGGTCGTCATCGACGACCGGCTGTTCACCACCCAGGACCTGGGCCACAACGGCCCGGTGTCGCCGATCGTCATCAACAACAACCTCGTCGACGTCGTGTCCACGCCGGGGGCCGCGGCTGGCCAGCCGGTGACGACGTCCAAGGTGCGCCCGCAGCTCTCCACCTGGCAGGTGGACAACCAGGTCGTCACCGCGGCTGCCGGAGCAGAGCCCAAGGTGGAGGTGACGTCGGAGAAGCCGGGGGTCATCACCCTGCGCGGCTCGATCCCCGCCGACGGCGGGCCCGTCGTCAGCGTCTATGCCATGCCCGACCCGGCCACCTTCGCCCGGACGGCGTTCGTCGAGGCGCTGCAGCGGGCTGGTGTGACGGTGGCGGCCAGCCCGGCGGACGTGAACGCAGCCGCCGCCGCGGGGCTGCCGGCAGAGTCTGCCGTGGCTCAACTGCCGCAGGTGGCCTCGCTGGCTGGGCTGAGCTACGAGCAGAACGCCACCTACATCCTGAAGGTCAGTTACAACCGGGGCGCCCAGACCCAGATCTGCCTGCTGGCGGTGGCCGCTGGCAGCAAGGACTGCGACGCCGGCCTGGGCCAGCTCGCCACGCTTCTTCCGCAGGTCTCGGTGGACCCTAAGCAGGTCGCGCTGGTCGACGGCTCCGGGCTGCCCGGCAACTACATCACCCCGACCGCCTCGGCCCAGCTGATGGCGGGCTTCAACGCCCGACCCGAGGCCGCGCGCTGGCAGTCCACGCTGCCGACCATGGGCAAGGACGGCTCCATCGCCACGGTGCAGCGCGACAGCCCGGCGGCGGGGCACGTCTTCGCCAAGACGGGCACGCTGGGCGCCGCGGACCTGGTCAACGACCGTTTGCGGCTGGAGACCAAGGCGCTCGGCGGCTACATCGACGCCCAGTCCGGTCGGCGCCTGGCGGTGTCGATCATCGTGAACCAAGCGATGTTCGACGACATCCAAGGCGTCTTCGCCGCCAACGAGGACTTGGGCAAGATCGCCACGGCGATCTACGAGAAGTACTGAGGGTGGCCGGCGAGGCCAGCCCGCCCCGACGCGATCAGTCCTCGATCCCGAAGGACTCGAACTTGAGTGCGCTGGCGTTCTCGAGGAGGATGCGGACCTTGTCGTCCGGGAAGCCGCCCGGATGCTTGGCGTGGACTTCGACGGTGACATCCAGATCGACATCGTCCAAGGCGGCCAGGTGCGCCAGGATCTCTTGCCCGATGCGGCCGAAGTCGCGTCCGTAGCGCTCGGCGTCGACTCGGTAGACCCCGTAGAAGCGCGTGTTCCGCGCAAGTGGCGCTGGCGGGACAGGATCCACCTTCTCCGGCCTGCCGGGCGCGCACGGCCCGCCATGGACGGGGCGTCCGCATTCGGCACACAGTGCCCCGGTGCTGCATGGTCCGTCGTGCGCGGGCTGCCCGCAGTCCTCACAGGTCTGCGCCGGCTGCTGCGCCGCGACAGCGTCGGGGTGGACAAGCAGGGTCGAGTCAGTGATCTGGCCGAAGTTGGCACCGCCGTGCGGCACCACCAGGCCGGTGTAACGGCCCGACTCCTGGTCGAATCCTTCGGCCAGGACGAACCCGTCGATCTCCCAACCGATGTCCACGAGCACGTAGCGCACTGCGTCGTCCAGGACAGCGCGATCCCGCACCCTCGGCAGGTAGGGATAACGACACAGATAGCCCCACAGGTCCCCCACCGAGACATGCCCCTTGGCCCACACCGCGCCGAGCTTCTGGTCGAGTTCGAGCCGGATCGTGCGCGGGGCGAGTTGGCCAGTCAGCAGGCCGCTGCGCGTCAGGCGGTCGGTGACGCGCTCGGCGAGGCGCTCGTTGGCCCCGTCGGCCTTCTCCACGACGATGTCGGCGGGGGCCTGCGGATCGAGCTGCTCCGGGACCAGCACCCAGTGATAGGTCTCGGCTATGCGCGCGTTCACGATCTCGTCGGCCCGCGTCACATTGCCGTCGACTTGTTTGACCTGCGTGGGCGACAGGTTGAGCTCCTCGCGGCGCTGATGCACCCAGGTCCAGGCCAGGAACTCGCGCGTGGCCTGCAGCAACTCGTCCAGGCGCTTGCCGTCGGGGGCGAGGAATACGACCATGTTGCGATTGGTGCGCTGAGCGTTGCCGCGCCGTTCGAAGGCGTCGTGGGCGAACAGCATCGCCGCCGAGTCGCCCGCACCCTTGGTGTGTGGGTGAGATGGATGCAGAACCACCAGCCGGGCCGCATCTGTGTCGGGAATGTCGGCGCTTGACTCCGGCGCTACGTGCACTCCTGCGAAGCCGCCTCGATGTTTGGGCACGGACCGGCGCATCCGCTCGACGAGCTCCTGCCAGGCCTCCTCCGGCTGGTCGCGCAGCGCCTCCGCCTTGTCTGCCGCCGTGCGGGTGACCGATGCCTGGGTGTCATACCAGTAGCGCTCGCCCTCGCGATACAGGTAGGTGGCCTGTTGGCCCAGCAGATCCAGGGCCGACCCGAAGTTGCCGACGACATCGCCGGGTACCGCGGCTCCGAGCCAAACGCGGTGCCGCTCGACCCCTCGATGGGCCGACCGCAGCGTGGGCGCGGCGGCCATGAAAATCGATCGGGACAGGCGGCGCGTGACCGCCCGCTGTCCGAACGCCGGACGGGACGCATCGATCCTCGCTGGGGTCGACTCGGCGCCGTCCACATCGGCATCCACGATCGGCTTCCAGGAGTCCGGCAGGTACTGCAGGATCTCGCTGGAGGCCACGGCGGAGTCCAGGGGAATCGTCCCCGGCAGGATCATCGGCGAGGGATCCTGCGCCGACCACAGCGCGTGCACGACCGCGCTCATCATCCGCAGGACGCCACGGGTGCGCTGGAAGCGATCGAGGGTGGACCAGTCCTGGTAGAGCCGGTCGAACAGCTCTGGGTGGATGGGGAACGAGTCGCGCAGCCGCGACTCATACGCCGGATCCACGACTTCCCGGGGAAACTCCCCGGTGTGCTTGGCGTAGAACTGATGGAACTGACGGGCCACGGCGCCGATGTCGCTGCGCGCCTGCTCGTCCGGCTCGGTGAACAGCCGGCGACGCACGATCTCGAAGGACTCCTGGGAACTCGCGGGGCGCCACTGGTCAGCCACCCGGCGCACGACGTTCTGCAGCCGCTTCAGCGCCTCCTGGCCGTTCGGCCCTCCGACCTCGATCGACGAGCCGCTGTCATCGCCGTCGCGGTCCGGGTCGTGGGAGGCCGGGATCGAGATCACCAGCAGCACGCCGGGGACGGTCTTGGCGACCTCGGTGAGCGTCTGCGCGAACGTGAACTGCGTGTCGAAAGTGCCTGCCGGCAGGTCCTCCCGACCCCACAGCTGTCGGGCGTACGCCACCCATTCGTCCACCAGGATGATGCACGGGGAGTAGGCCTCCAGCAGGGTCCGCAACGAGTCCCCGGGGCTCGTCGATGCCGCATCGGAGTCGGCGACGATGGCAAAGGCCTCGGCACCGCCCAGCTGCCAGGCCAACTCGCCCCAGATCGTGTTGACCTTGGTCCCGTCCGGTTTGGTCGAGCCAGTCGGCATCAGATGGTTGCCCACCAGCGCGACCCTCCGCACGGTAGCCGGCAAAGGCGCAGACCCGATCAGGTCCTGGACATCCTCCGGGAACTGCGTCGACGGAACTCCAGACACAACGTGCCACAGCGCCAGCATCGAGTGCGTCTTGCCACCGCCAAAGTTGGTCTGCAAGTTGACCACCGGGGCCGCGTTGGCGTCGCCGGAAATCCGGCGGACCGCAGTGGACAGCAGGTCGCGCAGCCCCTCGGTCAGGTACGTCCGCCGGAAGAACTCGACGGCATCGGTGTACTCGCGCCCCCGACCCTCGGAGCTCGGGGTGTCATCGGCGAAGGCGACCGTGTGCAGGTCGGCGGCGAACTCGCTGGCGGTGAAGTTTCCGGTGGCGACATCCTCGTGCGGCGGCAACACCTCGCGCCAGGACTTCAGGCCGTGGCCCGGAACACCCGGGGACGGCTCGCCCTTCCTGCCCCGACGCTGCTCGGCCTCGTACAGCTGGCGCTGGAGTTCAGTGCGGAGCTCGCGCTCCTGATCTGCTGGCTCCGTGGCGCCGACAGCGGTCAGCAGCCGCTCCATCGTGTCAAGCGCCCGGTAGGTGTCCTCGGTGTTGAAGGAAGCGTTATGCGCCCACTTGTTGCGGGTGTCACGCAGCTCGGAGGCGAAGTTCTGCTCCACCCGGGAAAGATGATCCTTGAACACCCGCCAGCCCTCGGTGATCATCTTCAGCTGAAGCGCCGGGTCCTGCAGGCTGTACTCCTTCGCGCCTCCGCGGCCCTCCCGAGCCGCATAGACGTCCAGCCAGTCCGCACGCCCGTCCATCGCTCCGCGCATCCACTCGTCCACGAACGGGCCCAGACCGACCGCGAGGACCTCGAAACCCCGGCCGACGCGGTCGCGATTGCTCATAGCCATCAGGGAGTCCCCACTCTCCAGTCATCACACCGGGCGGTGCCAGAACCCCGGCCGTCGCGGTGACCAAAGAGTCCATGGCGAGACTAGCCCAATCATCCGTGCCAACCCGCCACGGCGAAGACGAGTGTTACACATGTGCTACATTGCGTTCGTGAGCACGATAGGCGTCCGCGAGCTGCGTCAGCACGCGTCCGAGGTGCTGCGAGCCGTCGAGGCCGGCGAGGCAGCAACTGTCACCGTGGCGGGGCGCCCCGTGGCGCAGATCATCCCGATCCGCGCCGAGCAATGGACCAGCTGGGATCTGGTCAAGCAGGTGTTCGACGGCCCGACCGACCCGGACTGGGACGCCGAGCGAAAGGCGGCCGGGAGCGACGGCTTGCGCGACCCCTGGACCCGCTGATGCTCAGCGTGCTCGACACCAGCGTGCTCATTGCCACGGGAGTCGAGTCCATCCCCGGCCAACTCGCGATCAGCGTGGTGTCCGTGGCGGAACTGCAGTTCGGTGTGCTGGTGGCGCCCAGCGATCAGCAGCGGGCGCACCGGCTCGCTCGACTGACCGGCATCATGCGGGTCTTTGAACCGTTGCCCGTTGACGGTGCCGTGGCGGCCAGCTACGCCGAAATCGCCGCGGCCACACATAGGGCAGGCCGCAAGTCGAGCGCCCGCAGCCTGGACTTGATGATCGCCGCGACGGCACTGGCCCACGGCGCCCGGCTCGTCACCGCCAACGTCGCAGATGTCGAGCACCTCAGCGAGATTGTGGAGATCGTCCGCGCCTGACGTTAGGCCTACTCTCACCTGCGCGATCCCGACCGGAATAATGAGCATGCCGGACAACTACCTGCTAACCAGCGAGGACTGGTTTCCCTGCGCGGAATGCCCGAAGAAATAGGGGAACCTCCACGGGCCGATCCGTTGCCGGAGAGCGATGGCAGCAGCACCGCAGGCGACCGTGGCAGGTTCCCCTCAAATCGTAGTTCCACTCTCCGACACGTAGCCGCATGGGCTTGGCCCGGGCCCTGCGGGCGCTGATCCTTTGGTCCGCGTGTTCGTCAGATGCCCGTGGATGTAGCCGACATAGACGTAGCCGTTCACCGTGAATTGGTCCAGCAGGTACCTCCGCGGGCTCACCGGACCGAGGGCATGCAGCCCACAGAGTCGCCGATGTTGAGCTGCGGACCTCTGCGCGCTACCATTTGAAAGCGCGGTGCAGTAGCGCCGCGAAGTGAGCCTGGCAGCCTTCCGGAATGGTGGGCCGGCCAGGCTTCGCGCTTTCATGCCCACACAATCTCGAAAGGCGTGGGACCGCGGTACTTCGAGCTGTTCCACATCCAAGCAGCCATGTCTGGCAGCCACAGGAGGGGCTCCGATCGCGCAGGAAGGTGCTCGTAACGCAAACTGGGAGTTCGGTTTCCTGAATGGGCGACGTCGTAGATGATCCTGGCATCCGATTCGGATGTCGTGGCGTCCTGCTCCAAGACCAGTCGCGCTGCCCCGAAGGTGTAGGCATCCATTGCGAGTCGCCGAACGATCGCATCGCGAGGGCGTACCTGGCTTGAACACCGGTAGAGAAAGACCGGGAGTCCGGAATCCAACAGGAAGCTGGCCAACAACCGCTGTCGCCGACGGCTCTCCTTCGCCATGTGCAGGCGCGACTGACCGCCCAGGAGGAGTCCCCGCAACTGCTTCCTGACCGATGCAGCATCAGTCGGCTCGACATGCACAGCGGCCATAACTTAGGCAGGATCCTTACTTTCATCCGCGAATAGCCAGAGCTCGCGGGCTCCTGGCCTCCCTGCGCTCATCTACTCTCCGCCAGGCCGCTTGTCGCAGGGTTCTCAAACGCCAACGCTTTGACGAATTGCGCTACCCGGGCGGCCTCTCGCTCGGTGAGGTCCTCGGGAAGAATCAAGGTTGCCTTCAGGCCCGAGCGGATCGGCAGGGGATACGTCACCATTGGGGAAGAGCGTTGTTCGGCGGTTCCAGCGCTGTCCGACAGTTGCTGCGCCCCGGTCGGGGCCAACGCCGCAGCCGAGACCGTCTGGCGGTTCGACGACTGCCGACGCGGCCGCACGGTCATCCAGTCCTTCTCGTCGACAAGCCAGCTGCAGTACATCGAGACGGACTGTTCGAACCGCTTCCTGTATGCCTCCAACGTCTTGTCTGCGTACTTTCCCTTGCTCTTGTTGCGGAACTGCAGAAGCCGTTGGTCCATGTCGATGTTGCGAAGGTCCTCCGTCCGCAGCTCCGGAACGGCCTCAAGCACCCTTGTGCAGCCGGTC
>CAYYRC010000001.1:15971-19599 GCA_964474045.1 uncultured Actinomycetes bacterium | reverse complement strand
ACGATGGACGAGGCGAGGGCGTTGGAGCCGATGTCACGCGCTCGCCCGCCGCGCTCGGTGCGCATGGGCCAGGTGCCTGTGACTTCCCAGCCAGATCGAAGCATGCCTTCCAGCAGGGTCTGCCATCCGGTGCTGGCGGTGCCATCGTCGTCGCTGTCCGCTTGTTTGAAGGCGTAGTAGACCGTGATCGGGTAGTCGGGTGGGGTGTCACGACGGATGCGGGCGAACACGTCGCGGAACCCGTCCTCGAAGAACTGTTCGGCCTGCGCGGCACCCTCGTGACGGAACGGGTCGGCGACGAGTTCGTCGGACTTCGGCGTGAGAACCGTTCCGAGGGTTGACGGCATCACGTCGCCGAGTGAACGACGCAGCCACACGTAGAAGAAGTCGGAGAGGTCGGCGTAGCCGATGTTGTCGTAGTAGGGCGGGTCGGTGGAGACGAGTCGGCTTTGGTAGTCGATGCTCGCCGCGTCTCCCAGCGAGGCATCACCAGGGCGCGCGGCCGCGAGTGCATCGGTAACTCGAACGATCCATCCGATGCAATTCAAGAACGAACCCGTCGAGTCGAAGAACGGTTGGGCCTCCCCGAAATCCCAGGTCATGCTGAGGGTTTGAAGCGCGAAGGTAGCTCGTACGTGCTCTTTGCTGGCCAAGGGCACCCACGTACATAGCGCTGACAACTCGTTGGCAAGGCGATCCACTGCGAGTCCCAGATACACCGCCACGGAATCCGCGTACGCCGCCGCCCCGGAACCGCCGCTCTCCAGCCGATCTGTCGCCGCTTCCCCCGCCGCCAGCCCCGCCTCGACGGCGTCTCGATAGACCCGATGCCGTGCCTCGCCCACCAGGTCGCTGAAGGTGGTCAACGCGGTCAACTGCCGGGGCGTGAACAGGTCCGCGTGGTGCGTCATCCCGTAGCCCTGCACCCGGAAGCCGAGCGCGGCCGTGGGCAACTCCGTATCCGGCACGCCCTCCGGCCTTGGAACCTGCGCTGCCTCCTCGTGCTCGGGCGTCGGCGCCAGGTACACCCGCCGCCGGTTCCCCTCCGCTGCCACGGCCATCAACTGCGCGCCCATCCTCCCGGCCTTGCCTTCGGCCCGCACGTAGGTCAGCGGCACCGCCGTCGAGCAGGCGATGCACACCGCACCGGTGCGGCTGACGGTGCCGTCCTCGCCTTTCCTCGGTGCACCCGCGACGTCATGGCCGATGCCGAAGCGCACCCGGCGCACCCCGTCGACCGTCTCGACGGTCGGCACCACGTAGGCCTCCTTGCCCTTCTTCTTGCCCAGCCACCACGAGCGCACCAGCGGCATCTCGATCCCGCACGCCGGGTTGGGGCAGGTCACAGTGCGCGCCCAGATCCAGGCGATCACGTTGGCCTTCGTGCCGTCCGGCAGCGTCGCCTTCGGGTACAGGTGCCCGATCCGCCGCTCCGCCTCGTCGCGCATCCAGGCGCCGTAGCGGCGCACATCCTCGGCCAGGCCGGTGGCGCGCGGCCAGTCACCCAGGCGTTCCTCGGCCGCACCTGGGAACACCGGCGGTCGCCCGGCCCACTTGGGCGGAATCTCGATCAGCGCCTTGTTGATCAGCACCGCCACCGGGTTGAGGTCCGAGGCATGCGCCTCCAGCCCCAGCCGCTGGGCTTCCAGCGGGATCGAACCGCCGCCCGCGAACGGGTCGAGAATGGCCGGCGGCTCGCCGTCGCAGGAGGCGACGATCTCGGCATGGGCGGCGGCCAGCAACTCCTGGTCGCCGGTGTTCTCCCACACCACCAGCCGCTCGATCAGGTCGAACAGCCGGCGCCGCTCGGCGGCCTGCTCGGCCTCGGTGGGGAACTTCTCCGGGTGCGACGACGGGTCGTCCACCAGCTGCGCAAACAGCACCGCCCGGCACGCGGCGAGCGGCCGGCGGGCCCACCACAGGTGCAGCGTTGCCGGGTGCCCGTGGCGGATCGACTTCTCCCGCGCGGACTCCCGGTTGATCGCCTCCAGCGGCAGCGCGACCTCGATCAGCTTGCGCTTCGGCGGCGTCATCTGGTCCCCTCGTGTGTGGTTCCGAACAGCCGATCGGGTTCGTTGCCGGCCTCGCCAACACTACCTAGATATACGACATTTCCCTGATATATACTCACCCTATGGGAAAGCACCTGGTGGACATCGATGAAGCAGCGCTCGCCGCTGCCCGGGCCGAACTGGGCACCATCACCATCAAGGACACCGTCAACGAATCCCTTCGAGCTGCAGCGTCCGCAAGGGCTGTCGAAGTGCGGCAATCGCTCGACGTCCTAGCCACCTTCGACCTGCGCGATCGTGGCGACGCGTGGCGCTGACCCACCTGCTGGACACGAGTGTTCTGACCCGGCTTCATCGGCCCGAGATCCGCGATGTCGTGGAGCCTCTGGCGGCGGCAGGTGTGGCTGCCCGTGCGGGGGTCAGCGACTTGGAGGTCGGGTTCTCCGCGCGCAATGCCGCCGAGTGGGATCAACTCAGCGCGGCGCTCACTGCGTTCGCGCTGGTCGAGACCACCGCCCGACACTTCCAGCGGGCCCGGGCAGTTCAGCGACTGCTGGCCGCCGTCAGCCAGCGCGGGCGAAAGATTCCTGATCTGCTCGTGGCGGCCGCAGCGGAGGAAGCGGGCCTGGTCGTACTGCACTACGACGCCGACTTCGACCTCATCGCCGCCGTCACCGGCCAGCCCTGCCAATGGGTCACTCCCCCCGGCTCCGTCAACTGAGCCCGTCGGGAGGCGTTCGACGTGTTCTTCACAGTGGCTCCCCGCCTTCGGCCCAGCGCTCGGCCCAGTTCATTGTGAACTTCGTGACGGTGAAGTCGTCGGTGCCGGTCTGCTCGAACGGTCGGGTGAGGTAGCGGACGCGGTCGGCGTGAGGCCCGTCGTCGGCCACCTCCACCAGTGCCAGGCGGTAGTCATCGCCGAGGTTCTTGGCGGTCAGCACCTCGTTGCGGGTGATGACGAAGTCCTCGGCGCCAGCGACGCGGCCTTTGACCTCGATGCGCACCACGGTGCCGTCGGGGGTTTGCGAGCGGAGGTCGTAGCCGGGGTGGTTGTGGGGCAGCTCCTCGGGCGTGCGGCCCAGGGCGCGCTCTGCGGCGAGCACGGCATCGACCGCGCGGCGTTCGACGCGCTGGGTCTCGCGGGCGTGCTGAGCGGCCTGGTCGCTGCCGCCGGTGAGCCGGTCGACCAGGCCCTGCGGCACCACCAGGGCGGTGCCCATGATGGTCGGCGGCAGCGCAACCACTCGGGCGTCGTCGTCGAGCTCGGCGAGCCGGCCAGTCAACCGGGCCTCCAGGTCGCGGGCGCGGCGCAACGCAGTCTCGGGCCGGATCTTGAGCTGCCGGCCTGCCGAGTCAGCGTCAGCAAGCTCGTTGTAGCGGGTGTCCCAGTAGTTGATCTCGCCCGTGAGCCGCTTGTGCACCTGCGCCCTGGTGCGCGCCACGTCGGGCAGCACCCGGGCCTTGACCTCGGCCAAGTGATCGCCCAGCAGGTGCTCGATGGCCCAGTTCCGGGCCACCTGCTCCGCGCCCGCAGCCAGCCAACTGCCGGGCAGCTCCGTCGCCGCGGCGACGAGTTCCTTGGCGAGGCCGTCGGGCGGTGCCTCGTAGTCCAGATA
>CAYYRC010000001.1:0-15871 GCA_964474045.1 uncultured Actinomycetes bacterium | reverse complement strand
CCGCGGCGACGAGTTCCTTGGCGAGGCCGTCGGGCGGTGCCTCGTAGTCCAGATACGGCGCGGGACCTGCCGCATGCGCCGAACCATCGGGGGCGAGCTCTACGAAGTCAAAGCGCTTCGAGAGCGTGCGCGCCGGTGAGTGGCCGTCGTTGATGCGCTGCTCGACGCCTACCAGCAGCCGCGGCGTCTGGCCGTGGTCGCGAGGATCGACCAACACCGCTGCGTGTTTGAGGGTCGAGGCGTGGCGTTCGACGGTCACGTCTACCACCGCGTCGAGCAGCGGATGCCCGGGGGCGACCAGCGCGGCCGGCACCTGACCCGCCAGCGCCATGTGATCCCGGTCGAAGGTGACCCGCTCGTATTCCGTGAGCACTGGGGCCCCGGTGGCGCCGCCGCCACGCTGTCGGTCCCGGTCGCGGACGATCGCCGGCACGTGCGTCACCTGGTACCGCCCGGCCTCCCGCGCCGCGATGCGCCCGCCGAGGCGGGCGAAGGCGGTCAGGAAGAACGCCCGGACGTAGAACGGCTGCAGCCGGCGGGCCTGCACCTCCTCCATCCGTCGTCGAATCCGCTCGACGTCAGTGTCGGCCATCGTGTCGTGGCCCAACGCCCGCTCGGCGAGCAGCTGGTCGAGCCCTTCGCCGACGGTCGCGTCGATGACGACGTTGAGCCGCTCGCGCACCTGCGGCTGGTCGCCGTAGCGGATCGCCTCCCAAAGCAGGGCGCGCAGCGGCTGCTCGGCGAAGGCGTCGCCGAGCACGTCGAACACCTTGCCCGCATAAGCCAGGCGCTGCTGCTCGATCTTCTCCAGCAGCCGCGTGAACACCTCGCCCTCCCGGGTGTTGGCGGCGACCAGGTTCCACAGGTGGCACACCTCGGTCTGCCCGATCCGGTGGATGCGGCCGAACCGCTGCTCGATCCGGTTGGGGTTCCAGGGCAGGTCGTAGTTGACCATCAGGTGGGCGCGCTGCAGATTCAGGCCCTCTCCGGCGGCGTCGGTGGCCACCAGCACCCGCACGTGCGGGTTGGCGGTGAACTGCTCCTGCACGATCCGCCGCTGTTCGCGGCGCACCCCGCCATGGATCGCCACGACCGCCTCCGGCCGGCCGAGCAGGGTGCCGATCTGGTCGACCAGGTAGTTCAGGGTGTCGCGGTGCTCGGTGAAGATGATGATCTTGCGACGTTCCCCCGCGTCACCACCGACCAGGCCCTGGTCGGTCAGGATGGAGCGCAGCTCGGACCACTTGCGGTCGGTGCCCGAGTGCCGCACCCGGCGGGCCAACTCGGCCAGGTCGGAAAGGATGGCGATCTCGGCGGCGAGCTCGACGACGGTCTTGGCTGCGGTGGCAGCATCGACGACTTCCTCCTCGAGCGTCTCGGCCTCGTCGCCGTCGAGGTCGTCCCACACGTCGTCGAGGTCGTCCGCGTCGGCCGTGCTGCGACCCACGAGCTCTGCCAGCCGCTGGCTCAGCTTCGGCTCGGGACGGCCATCCGCCACGGCCTGCATCTCCCTGCGCCGAGCCTCGAGCCGATCGCGCCGCCGCTCCAGGCTGCGCAGGATCGCCTCCGGGCTGGACGCCAGGCGCCGCTGCAGCACGGCCATCGCGAAGCCAACGGTGTTGCCGCGACGGCCCTCACCCTGGGCTTTGAGCCGGTCGGCGCGGTTCATCTCCTCCCGCACGTACTCGGTGACCGCCTGGTACAACTCCGCCTCCGCGTCGGACAGCTCATAGGGCACCGTGTAGGCAATGCGCTCGGGGAACAGCGGCCGACCCTCCATCGTCAGCAGCTCCTCCTTGACCATCCGTCGCATCAGGTCCCCTGGCTCCACCGAGTGCACCCCGTCGCGGTAGCGGCCCTCGAACCGGTCGCCATCAAGTAGCGCCAGGAACAGCTGGAAGTCCTCCTGTTTGCCGGCGTGGGGGGTCGCCGTCATCAGCAGTAGATGGCGGGCGATGCGGCCCAGCAACCGGCCGAGCTCGTAGCGGCGGGTGGCCTTGAGCTCGTTGCTGTAGTAGTGCGCCGACATCCGGTGGGCCTCGTCGACGACCACCAGGTCCCAGTCGGACTGCTCCAGGTCGGCCAGCAACTCGTCGCTGCGGGACAGCTGGTCCATCCGGGCGATGAGCAGCGGGTGCGCCAGGAACACCTCGCCGTCAAGTCCCGCCTCGACCATGGCCCGGGTCAGAATCTCGAACCGAAGGCCGAACTTGTCGTGCAGCTCGTCCTGCCACTGCTCCACCAACGATCCGGGAGCCACGATCAGGCAACGGGCCAGGTCGCCGCGCAGGAGCAGCTCCTTGATGTACAGACCGCACATGATCGTCTTGCCGGCACCCGGATCGTCGGCCAGCAGGAAGCGCAGCGGCGACCTGTCCAGCATCGCGCCGTCGTCGTAGACCGCCCGGATCTGGTGCGGCAGTGGGCGGACATCGCTGGTGGCGACGGCCAACATCGGATCGAAGTAGGCCGCATTGCGGATGCGCAGAGCCTCGGCCGCGAGCCGCCACGACTCCGGATCGCCGTCGAAGGCGCTGACCGCCCCGGCCCCGGCCTCGATGCGCAAATCGGCCTCGGCATCGCGGCCCAAGATCACCTGGTCCGCCCGACCACCGGCGTCCAAATAGGTCAACGTCACCAGGTTGCCACCGTGCCACGTCACCGAGACCACATCGACCGGTCCCGCACCGACCGCGCCGGAAACCGTCAGACCAGGGGCCAGGTGCTCGAGGCGCACCCCGACGGCGCGTTCGAGTTCCGAGTCACCTGACGACCCCTGCACCATCGCATCCCGCCCTTGCGCCCAACATCCACTGCCGAGGTTACCGGCAGGCACCCACACAGGTGCCGCGAAGACGATGCCCCACGCCGGCCGAGCCCGACCGGCGCAGCTTCCAGGTGAATTCACCGGCCACCACCAGCGGCCAAGCGACCGTTGTTGCGCCATGCGACGACTACGGGGCGGCGCTTCGCGCAACAACGGTCGCACCGCCGGGCTACCCCCCGAACTCCGCCCGCACCTCGGCGGCCCGCAGCCTGATGGCCTCCTGATCCGCCGCGGGCAGAGCCCGCGCGTTGCGCACCTGCAGGGCCATCCGGGGGTTGCCGCCCAGCATCGCCTCGTGGCGCAGCAGGAAGTCCCAGTACAACGTGGTGAACGGGCACGCGTCCGCGCCCACCCGCTGCGCAGGGTCGAACGGGCACTGCCGGCAGGCGTTCGACATCCGGGCGATGTACTTGCCGGTGGCGACGTAGGGCTTCGACGCCATGATCCCGCCGTCGGCGTACTGCGACATCCCGAGCACGTTGGGCAGCTCGACCCACTCCACCGCATCGACATACACCGCCAGGTACCACTCGTGCACCTGCCGCGGCTCGACGCCCAGCAGCTGCGCGAACAGCCCGGTGACCATCAGCCGCTGGATGTGGTGGGCGTAGCCCAGCCGCAGCGTCTGCCCCAGCGCGTCGCGCAGACAGGCCATCGGGGTGTCACCCGTCCAGTACCACGACGGCAGCGGCCGATCAGCGCCCAGCGCGTTCAGGCCCGCGTAGTCGGGCATCCGCGTCCAGTAGATCCCCCGGACGTACTCCCGCCAACCCAGAATCTGCCGGATGAATCCCTCTACGGCGGCCAAGGGCGCGGCGCCCGAGCGCCAGGCCTGCTCCGCCGCCGCGATCACCTCGCGCGGGTCGAGCAGCTTGAGGTTCATCGCCGCCGACAGCCGGGAGTGGAACAGCCACGGCTCGCCGGTCCACATGGCGTCCTGGAAGCGGCCGAACTCCGGCAGGCGGTGATCCACGAAGTCCGTCAACGCCGCGAGGGCCTGCTCCCGCGTGACCGGCCAGCCGAAGTCGTCAAGCGATCCGGGGTGCGTTGCGAAACGGTCGTTCACCAGGTCGATCACCGGCGCGGTCACGGCGTCGGGGGCGAACTCGGCGGGTGCGGGAAGCAGACCAGGGCCGGTCGCCGGGAAGCTCACCCGGTTCTTGGCGTCGTAGTTCCAGCTGCCTCCGGCGGGCTCATCGCCGGCCATCAGCACGCCGTAGCGGCGGCGCATCATCCGGTAGAAGTACTCCATCCGCAGCTGCTTGCGGCCCGACGCGTGGGCGGCGAACTCTTCGACGCTGCACAGGTGGTGCCGGTCGGGGCGGAGCTCCAGCGGGACACCGAGGCCGGCGGCAGCCGCCTGCAACTCCGCGCGCACGCGGAAGTCACCGGGCTCCACAAGCACCAGCCGCTGCGGCCGTTCGGTGGCGACGTCAAGCGCCAGCGCCTCGGCCAGGGTCCTCGGCTCCGCAGCAGTCGCGTGCCCGTGGGAGGTGGTCGTCACGCCGAGCTCCCGGTACCGCACTCTGACCCCGGCGGAACGCAGTTCGTCGCGGAAGTGCCGCATCGCTGCCAGGAACAGCGTGATGCGCTGCTTCGCCGACCACACATGGGTGGACTCCTCCACCACCTCCGCCATCCACACCGCGTCGCGCGTGGGATCGAAATCGTCGAACGCGGCCGAATCGCGGTTCAGCTGATCGCCCAGGACCAGCACGAGTGAGGGCACACAGCCATTGTGAGGCCCGCGACGAGGACGTGCCTAGCGCCGTAACGTTCGGCACATGGCCACCTCCGCCAGCCCGCGCACGCGCTTCGCCATCGCAACGGCGGTGACGCTGGCCCTCGTTGTGGTGAGCTATCTGTGGCTGGATCGGCCCTGGGCGCGTTTCGCCCACGCGCACACGCGCCCCCTGGAGCTCCTGTCGTGGGCCACGGAGTTCAACTGGCTGCTGCAGCCGGCGATGATCCTCCTGGCCGCCGCGATGGGCATCTACGCCGTCGGGGCCCGCCGCCTCACCCGGCCGCAGGCGATCTTCCTGCTCACGCCCGTTGTTTACCTGACCACCCGCGCGGTCAAGGACGACCTGCAGTGGGCTTTCGGCCGAACCTGGCCCGAGCCGTGGGCGGTTGGTCCCTCGCTGATCGGGGACGGCTCGTACTACTTCGATCCCTTCAACGGCACCGAGGCGTTCCAGGCGTTCCCGTCGGGGACGACCGCGTCGATCTGCGCGGCCGTCGCTGTGGCCTGGTTCTGGTACCCGCGGTGGCGACTGCTGTATGCCGTTCCGGTCGTCGTCGTGAGCGCGGCGCTGCTGCTGTCGGACTTCCACTTCCTCAGCGACGTTATCGCCGGGATCTACCTGGGCTTCAGTATCGGCTGGATTGCCGCCGTCGTCTGGGACGCGAACGTCAGGCCGCCGTGACGGCCTTGCCGGTGTCGGGGTGGAACCCCAGCCAGGACACGACCGCGCCCACGGCGCAGAGGCCGGCGGAGATGATCGTGGCGTGGTTGTACCCGTTCATCACGGACAAACCCGCGTCCGACGTGATCCCCGACAGCCCCGCCACGACCGGGATGACGGCCACGGTGACCAGACCCCCGATCCGGGAAACCGCGTTGTTGACACCCGAGCCGACGCCCGAGGCCGCCACCGGGATGTCGCCCAAGGCGGTGGTGGTGATCGGGGCGACGATGAGCGTCATGCCCAGCGAGAACACCATCACCCCGGGGAAGACCTCGGTCCAGTACGAGGGGTGGGGCGGCAGGTACGCAAGCATGAACATGCCGATGGCCATAAAGACGCAACCGGCCGTCAGCAGCGGACGCGCGCCGAAGCGCGGGATCAACGAGCCGACTTTGCCCGAGAACACCGCCAGCATGATCGTCATCGGCAGGGTGGCCAGTCCCGTGACCAGCGCGGACCAACCCATGCCGATCATCAGCGCCAGCGTCAGCAGGAACATCACCGCGGACAGCGCTCCATAGACGACGAAAGTCACGATGTTGGCGGTAGTGAACGATCGGATCCGCCACAGCGACGGCGGCATCATCGGCGCCGGGGAGTTGGTCGCCTCGCGCCGCCGCTCAAGCAGCCAGAATCCGACCAGGAACGCCGCACCGAGTGCGGTGAGGGCTGCGGTCAGGGGACGCCCGAGCCGTTCCACCTCGGTCAGCGGCGCGACCAGCAGCGCCAACCCGGCGGTGGTCAGGAAGGCGCCCATCAGGTCGAGCTGGCTGCCCAGCGGGGCATCGGTGCGCCGACCGGGGACCGTCGGCACCTTGGGCAGCAGCACCAGGACGACGATCGCCAGCGGCAGCTTGGCCAGGAAGGCCCACCGCCAGCCTCCGCCGTCCATGTCCACCAACACGCCGCCGATGAAGGGTCCCAACGCCATGGCGACGCCGGACAGGCCCGACCACAGTCCGATGGCGCGCCCGCGCTGCTCCTCGACGAACAGCGACGAGATCAGCGCCAGGCTGCCCGGCACCATCAGCGCCGCGCTCACCCCCTGCAACGCGCGACCGGCGACGAGCAGCGGCGCGGTGGGTGCCAGGGCGCAGATCACGGTGGTGACGGTGAAGCCCACGACTCCCCAGCCGAACACCCGGCGGATTCCCAACAGGTCGCCCAGGCTGCCCCCCACCAGCACGAGGGAGCCGAGCGTGAGCATGTAGGCGTTGAGCACCCATTGCAGGGTCGCCAGACCGCCGCCCAGGTCAGCCTCGATACGCGGGAGCGCGACGTTCACGATGGTGCCGTCCAGGAAGGCCATGCCACTGGCGAGGATGGTCACCAAGAGCACGATCCTCGCGGTGCCGGTGCCGAAGCGGACCTCGTGCACGCCGACCTGCGTAGTTGTCACGGTGCGAGGCCTCCTTCACGTCCCTAGACCAACCTACGAGAGCCCACCGACCCAGAGTCGTATCGCAGCATGAAACCAAGCGGCCCGATCGTGGCAACATTGGCAGATGCGCTTGCAGAATCCCGCGATCATCTTGGTGGGGGAACAGCAGTCAAACCGGCTGGTCGACGAGTTCGCCCGGTACGCGCGCGACTACGAGGTCCGCTGGGCGGCGACGGCGGCCGAGGCCTCGGTGCTGGCGGCCGAGCACGAGCGCGCGGGCGACCGGGTGGCCTTGTTCGTGTGCGAGGCGGAGCTGTCCGACCTGCCAGTGTCAGACGCCCTGGCCGGTTGGCGCTCGACGTTCCCCACTGCCCGCCGGGTGGTCCTGCTGCTGCGAGACCGGCAGCCGGGGGACCGGGAGGCGTTCCTGGCCGACCGCGCGGCGCTGGTCGCGGACCTCGCCGCAAACCGCTTCGACGCACTGCTCTTCCTGCCGTCCGGCAGGCGGGACGAGGAGTTCCACACAGCGATCACGGAGTTGCTCTCAGACTGGAACGCGAACGTGGCGGGGGCCGACAACGAGTGGGTGCAGATCGTCGCCGAGGGCGATGAGCCCCTGACCGCCGACCTCCGCGACTTCCTAGACCGGTCCGGCTACCCCCACAAGACCTACTCGCCGGACAGCCTGGTCGGCCGCTCGATCCTGTCCTCGACGCGCGAGACGCGACTGCCGATGGTGCGCACACCCATCACCGGCATGGTGCTTGCCCCGACCTCCGTGGCCGACCTGGCCACCGGCATCTACGGTCGGCCCGACGAGGTGCCCGATGATGCCGTGGTCGATCTGGTCATCGTCGGCGCCGGCCCGGCCGGCTTGGCAGCGGCGGTGTACGGCGCTTCCGAGGGGTTGCAGACCATCGCGTTGGAGATGGACGCCGTCGGGGGACAAGCCGGCACGAGCTCGAGCATCCGCAACTACCTGGGCTTCGAGCGGGGGATCTCGGGGATGCGGCTGGCCCAGCGAGCCCTGAGCCAAGCCATGCAGTTCGGGGCCTGGTTCTACGTCGGGGCCCGGGCCACCGGCATCACCACCGGTGCCGAGGGCCGGCCCCACGTCGTGCACACGGCACGTGGCGACATCCGCGCCCAGGCCGTGGTGCTGGCGATGGGCGTGACCTATCGGCGGATCGGGGTGGCGGCGGTGGAGGAGCTGCTGGGTCGGGGTGTGTACTACGGCAGTGCCGTTTCCTTCGCCCGACAGCACACGGGGGCGAAGGTGATGGTCGTGGGCGGCGGCAACTCCGCGGGCCAGTCCGCCCTGCACCTTGCACGCTTCGCCAGCGAAGTCACGATCATGGTGCGCCGCGACGGCCTGCAGGACACCATGAGCCAGTACTTGATCGACCAGGTCGAGGCCAACCCTCGGATAACGGTCCTGACGGGGTCGCGCATCGTCGATGCGGGCGCGGCCGACGGCCGCCTGGCCAGCGTGCAGGTGGAGCGGGTGACCGATGGCGAGCGGTCCCGACACGCGGTGGCAGGGCTCTTCCTGCTCTTGGGCGCCGACCCCCACTGCGAATGGCTGCCGGACGAGATCGCGCTCGACTCCCACGGCTTCGTGCTCACGGGTCGTGACACGCCCAACGCGACGTGGGTCGACGGCACCCCGCCGGAGGACCTCGCCACCACGGTTGGCGGCATCTTCGCCGTCGGTGACACCCGGTCGGGGTCGATGAAGCGGGTGGCATCGGCGGTCGGCGAAGGCGCCTCGGTGGTGCCGATGGTGCACCGCTGGCTGGACTGACTGCGGCCGCGACCCGCCGGATCAAGTCGCATCACACACTTTGGTGAACCTTCACCAATGCCGTTGCGGCGCTGCTGTGGCGGACTTGCCGTGGGCCTACTGCTGGGGCGAGTTGGCGACTACTCCGGAAGTCATGTACTGGGGTGGCGAGGCCGGCAGGAACGCCGCACAGATCGCATCGTTGGCGGATTTGAGAGTCAGCGCGGTCGCCCCGTCGCTCCAATTCGGGGTAGGCAAAGACGACGTCTGCTGCAGCCAGGCGGTGGATACCGCCGACGCCTGGGCGACGCCGCCATCGGTCGCGGGTAGGCCGTTTACGCCGCTTACCGAGCTGCTGGGGGCGATCGCGTTGCAGTTGGTGATGGTGAAACCGTTCTGAGTGCTGCCTGTTCCGGCACCGCCGGTCGCTGCGGGGACGGTAATCGTCGGACTCACGACCGAGCCTGCACGCAATCCTGGATTGAACTGATACCACTGCGGCCCGGTGTTCCCACCAGTCCCCGGCGCCCCACTGAATTGGACGGGATTGCTCGCGTCGTCTCCCGGCAAGCTCACCACCCAGAAGACCTCGGTCTGAAGGGGTTGGATGGTCGAGTTCGGGATAACCCCCGCCGTTCCGTTGAACGTTGGATTGGGACACGCAATCGTGCCAGTAGATGACGACGGCGTCGGCGAAACTGCCGACGGACCCTCGATGTTCCCACCCACGGTCTGAGCCTGTTGCGTGTAGTTGGTGACGATCACAGGGTTGACTTCCACGCCCTGCGCGTCAGCCGCTCCACAGTTCGGCGTGGCGAGATTGGGCACCGTGCTGGTGAGCGGCGCCAGGGGTGTCTGCGGGGCGATCTGCGAGTTCGAGTTACTTGCGTACGGTCCGATCCCGATGCATGAGGCGGTATTCAGCGGGACCGAACCCGACTCGTACTCAGTCGGGTTCGCCGCTGAGACTGAGCTGCAGTTGATGGGCACCATCTGCAAGTTGCTGCCGGCGCTCCCGACGTTGAAGGGCAGGAGCGACGCGGTTGTACTCTTCCATGCGCCCCCGCTGCCAATCTGAACGTTGTAGTCGATGGCACCGACCTGGAAGTCGGCGCTGCTGCCCGAGTGGTCGATACCCCCCATGCCGAAGGCGATCTGGAGCTGTCCACCGGGCGGAATGACTTCCATGCTGCTGAAAGGGGGTTCACCGGTTTGCCCAGGGCACGTCGTCCCCTGGACGCCGTTGACGACCCACACGTGGGTGGCCGCTTCGGTCCAGGTCGGCTGACCCGCGTTCTGGGCTGGAGCGGAAAGGTACGCCGGGTCCGGGCTCTGCCCGATTTGGACCGGGAACTGGATGGTCTGGTTGGAGTAGTTGTAGATCGTCACCGGCATCACACTGGTCGTCCCAGTGCAGTCCGGGGGTTCCATCGGCCACCCCACCGCGTTCGCGATCAGGTTGGTCGTGCTGTTGGCGCCGGTCACCGCGTCCTTGCCGTTCACCCCGCCAGTCTTGGCAGGGTCAGACGAGTTCGCGGTAGAGCAACCAGCAGTCAACGCCGTCACCCCAGCGATCGTCGCCAGCACCACGGCGACTCGACTGCCTCTCTTCACACTCTGCACAGCAAGCCTCCAGCCGATCCCGGAACGGTGATGGCGATGACGCTAGACCCGCCCCCGAGACGGCCCGGCGCAATACTGCGCGAAAGTGAACCGCCGCCCCCACCCATGTGGCGAGGTCACGCCGCGGCCTGCGGGGCTGCTTCCGCTTCCGCTTCCGCTTCCGCTGGGGAGTCGTCAGTGCGCCACATGTGGCGGAAGATGAGGAGCCCCACAACAGCGACGATCACCCGCAAGATCGTGATGAACATGATCAGCCAACGCTGTTGCCCCACCGTCTCGTGGGGGATCTGTGCCTCAGTGAAGGTCTTCCAATTGGGTGCGATACCGACGACCTCGTCGGTCAAGATCACCGCGAAACTGGCGGCCGCATCCCAAGCCGTGTGCAGCAGCACCGCCACGGCGAACCAGCCGACGACGGACCACGTGATGTGCAACTTGCCCGTCTTTGCGGCCGCCGCGAAGAGAGCACCCCCCAACAGCGCCGTCCAGAGGCCGTGACCGAAAGGCGCGAGCACTCCGCGCAACAGCAACGTCTCCAGCAGCGGGACCATGTCGATGGTCGCGCTGCGCCCCTGCAACAGCACATTGAGTGCTTGCCCAACGGTCTCGAAAGCTGCGAACCCAAAGCCAACGACCGCACCGAGAACCATCCCCTGGCGGCGGTTAAACGTTCCCAGGCCACGGGCGACGAGCCACAGGACAGCGAGTTTCAGCCCCTCTTCCGTGATGCCGACAAGCAGGAAGTACCAGCCCTGCGGCCCGTGCTCGACGGCCTGTGTCTCGATCAGGGCTGCGAAGACGACGGCGACCAACCCAGCCATGCAGAAGGCACCCAGGACTCGGCCGAGTTCCAGACCAAGCGCCCCTGCTTGCCCTCGACGCAGCCACTCCAAGGTCGCGATGACACACGTCACGGGCACCAGGAAGCTGCCCAGGATCAGGATCGGCGCCAGCAGTACGTTGTTGTGCGTGTAGGCGAAGCCAAGTACGTTGAAGGCAAACAGGACCAAGCCGAGCACGAGTACCCGCGCCCACCATGCGTGCCGTTCCTTCATTGGACCGCCCTCGAACTCCAATGCCAGGAACCGAAGTTAGCGACGACGCGACGGCACGCAGGCCTGAAGGTATTCGAAAGTGAACCGCGGTGACCGATCACCAGACAGGTGGGGCAAAGATGACCGACTTGCCGGGGTCGTCGCTTGTTCCGGCGGCTTCGCTGAGGTCACCTGAGGCGGGCGCCTTGTCCGCGACTCGGTTCGCGCTGGTCGTCGACGACGAGCAGTTCGTAGCCGCGCTCGTCAGCTCCGCGTTGGAGGGCGCTGGCTTCGAGACGGCCGTCGCTCATAGCGCCACGGAGGCGCGCGCAGTGCTCGCCGAGATCGAGCCCGACATCGCAATCATTGACGTTGCGCTTGGGCGCGGACCCAGTGGCTTGGATTTGGCCTTCCTGCTCGGCCAAACTCGCCCTGAGGTCGCATTGTTGATTCTGACTCAGCACAAAGACCTGCGCGGCGTCAAATCCGCAACCGATGGGCTGCCCGGTGCCTGCGGATTTCTTTCCAAACAGGCGATTTGCGATGCGTCGGTCTTGCTGGACGCGGTCGAGACGTGCCTGACGGCAAACGTCCCTCAGGAGCAATATCCAATTCCCACCACCGGCAGTCTGGCCCATCTGACCGAGGGCCAGTTCAGTGTCCTGCGGATGATCGCTCAGGGGTACTCCACCACTTCCATCGCTGCGCAACGCAACTCATCAGTCAGCGCCGTCGCGAAGCTGATGCGTCAAATCTACGCTGCGCTGGAGATCCCGACAGGTGAGGACATCAATCCTCGCGCCGAGGCGGTTCGCATCTTCATCGCCGACTCCGGAATCCCGGTACGCGAAGGCTTGCATCGTCAGTGACTGGAACCCCCGGCCTGCGAACCTCGCTGCGACGCATGACGAGTGACGCGCTCGTGTCGTGGCCGCTCATGGTCGGCGCCACCACCCTGACGGCCATCATGGCGATGGGGTTGGGCTACAGCGGGGACCGCGGAAACCTGGCCGGGCGTGGTGCGGCAAGTGCCCTATCGATGCTCGTGTGTTTCGGCTGCCTCTACATCGTCTGGTTCCTGGTCCTTCGCAGGTTGACCGGAACGCCTCGGATCATTGCCACCCTGGCATCGTTCTTGCTTGCCGGCGTAATTCGCGGTTTCTGCCAGCAGGAACTGCTGGTTCGCTGGGGTCTGACAGATCCGAACAGCCAGAACATGCAGTTCAGGGTCGCCAGTAGCGCAACTTGGGTGATCGTTCTGCTCTGCGCCGGCACCCTGGCGGTTGACGTGTGGCGCGAGTTTCATCGACGTATGCAGTTTGTGGCCGAGAAGCAGGCTACTTTGACCACGACTTTGGAGCAGGTAAGCGCCAGTACCGTTGCGATACAGGAAGAGCTCGTCCTTGGAGTTCGTGAAGCGCTTGACCAGGCAATTGACTCAATCGCGGCCAGCCAGCCCCAGGAGGCATTGCCAGCACTGAGGTCTCTCAGCGACGAGGTCGTGCGCCCCCTCAGCCGTGAGCTGTCGGACCAGATACCCATTTGGGACCCTGTTCCGGCGGACCCACGCAGCTATCGCTTGAACTGGCGGCGCCTCTGGCAGGCCAGCAAAGTCGAGGCCTGCATAGCCCCGCTGACCACAGTGCTGATATTGATCGCCGCTGGCGTGGGGAGCCTGTTGGCCGTGTACGGCTGGGATAGATCAGTAGTGATGTGGATCGGCTCAATCGTTGTGCTCACGCCCTGTTTGGCGCTGGCCAAGAAGCTGGCGCTCACCATTCCCAGTTCATCACCGTGGCTGCGGTTCGTGGCGGTCTCAGTCCTCATCGTCATCGCGACGCTGCCCAACGCGCTACTGGCGCGCTGGATCGCCGGGCCCGGGCCCGGGCAGGCTCTGACCGCTCGGGGCATGATCGGTTCGACGTTGCTCATGGTGTGGATCGTCGCGGTTGCCCGACGATCGGTTCAGCAGGACGAGCAACTCGAGCTGCAGGCGCAGGAGCTCGATCGGCGGCTCCGCTGGCTTGGGGCGCGCGCTCGCATGACCCTGTGGCAACGCCACGGATCGCTTTCTCTCGCGTTGCACGGCCCGGCACAGACAGCGATTCTGTCCACGAGCTTGTCACTCCAAGCCGAACTCGGCGACGCCCAGAACGGAAAGCCGGATGTCCAGAGCCTGGCGCGGACACTGCGGATCGCCGTAATGCGTGCGATCGACAAGCGAGACGCCGCTATCGACGTGGAACGGGCACTAGGGGAGGTTGCCGCCCTCTGGGCGGGATTATCTGTGATCCACGGGCACTGCGATCCAGCTGCTTTGACCACCTTGCGCGGCGACCAGTTGTGCTCTGATGCGACCGTGTCCGTCATGCACGAGATCGTGTCCAACGCGATTCGCCACGGAGGTGCGACGGATGTGCGAATCAACATCGACTTGCCGTCCGCGGACTCGATCGCGGTAATCGTCACCGATGACGGCGTCACTCCAGCCACCACTGGCACACCAGGTGTCGGGACTCGGCAACTCGAGGCGTGTGCGATCGAGTGGAGCACTGTTCGCGACGGAGACCTCAACGTCCGGCGGGCATTGCTCCCAGCAGAAACGCCAGACCGCGTTCAGGGGAGCCCAGCCGACCTGATGGTCGGGTCCCCACGAGTGGCGTGATCGCAGGAGGTGCACTCCGAGTCGCTTCAGAGCACCTTGGTGAACGACTACAGTGCCCGGAGCCTCACCGCGGGGGTGCCATCGAGGCCAGAGTGCTTGGGTATGAACAACTTTCGTGGCGCGCCCGAAGGGATTCGAACCCCTAACCTTCTGATCCGTAGTCAGATGCTCTATCCGTTGAGCTACGGGCGCCTGCTGCCCCAAGAATCTACCACCGTCCGGGCTGCAACGGTCAGCGGCGGTGGGACACCGGCGCCACGCGGACGTTGCGGAAGGCCACCCCGCCGCGTCGGCGCGATCCACGGATCGACGCGGACACCTTTTCGACTCCGCTAACGACGCCTATCCTGAAGCGAACCCGACCGAGCGACGGTCGGGATGCGGACCGGCGAAGGAGGCAACCGTGAGATCGACTCGCTCCATCACGTTGACCTGCCTGACCACCGCCGCCCTGCTGGGCGCCACCGTCACAGCCAACGCGGCCCCACTGCGCGAACCACTGTCTCAGTCGGCGATCACCATCGAACTGTCCGCAGCACCCGGCGGCGCACCCACCCGGGCGCTGCTGACCGGCCCAGACGGCTATCGCAGCGAGTTGACGACGAGCACAGTCCTGCGCGGCCTGGCCCCCGGCACCTACACCCTCACCGGCGAGTCCAGCAGCGGCAGGCTAGGCGAGGTCGTCCCGCAGCCGGCCATGAGCACCGTGACCGTCGGCTTCGCCGACACTGTCGCACTCGGAATCAACTACTTCCCAGCCAAGCCCGCCGCGTCCGGCCAAGGCGCGGCAGGCGACTACGCGCTGCAGACGCTGTATGCGGGCTTGCCGGTGCGGTGGAACCCGTGCACGGAGGTCACCTGGGCGATGTCTGCGGACTCCGCAGCCGAGGAGCACGAACGCATGGCGGCCGCCTTCGACACCGCTTCACTGGCCACCGGCCTCACGTTCCGGGAGGTCACTGCCGGCGAACAGGCGGCAGTCGCCGTGCAGCTGCGCAGCGTTCCCGGCGACCGCGTCAAGGGCGAGGGCGAGATGCAGTTCCGAAGCGGCGGCGCGCAGCGCGAGCTGCCCTACGCGGGATCCATCCAGGCCGATATCGGCACCGAAACCTCGGCCGACTTGCGCACGGCGATCTACCTGCACGAGATCGGTCACGTCCTGGGTATCACGCACGTTGCTGCAGAGGCCGAGGTCATGCACGAGATCGTGGACGAGGCCGACGCCACCGGCTACAAAGCGGGCGACCTGGCGGGGCTCGCCCAGGTCGGCATGGCCGCTGGATGCCTCAACCGCCCGACGCCGCCGCTGGACGCACGCGTGCGCACCCTCGGCAAGGACCTGGCGGTGGGTTGGTTCCAGCCCGCCAGCTCCGATCCTGTGCAGCGCAGCTGGCTGCGCCTGCGCAGCGCCAAGGACACCAGCGGCATCTACATCGACATGCCCCTGGACACCGATGCCAACCCAACCCTGCGGGAAGGTGCGCAATACGTGCGCATCGCGATGCCCTCGGACGTGTGCGCGCCTGGGGCGGCACCGGAACTCGTGGTGGCCAACCGCAACGGGTCCACCGTCACGCCCCTGTCAGTCACGGGCTGCCCCACCCGCGCTACATCCGGCTAGGGTTCCACGCTGTGGAGTTCGAGAACGTGATGGAGGGCATCGCCCGCGCCTTTGAGGTCGCGGGCGTATCGATCCTGGTGGTCGGCGGGGTCTGGGCGGCGATCCGCGCGGTGACCAACTACCGCGCAGGCCGCAACGTCTACCAGGGCATCCGCAGCGACTTCGGCCGCGCCCTGCTGCTCGGCCTGGAGGTCCTGGTCGCCGCCGACATCGTCAAGACCGTCAGCGTCGCGACGACGCTGGACAACGTCGTGATCCTGGGAATCCTGGTGCTGGTGCGCACGTTGCTGAGCTTCTCGCTGGACGTCGAGATCGACGGTATGGCGCCCTGGCGCCGACGCCAGGTGGAGGCGCAGGAGCAGTTGGCCAAGGCGCGCGTCGAGGGTGGTCCCGCGGGACCACCCTCGACGAATGGCGGAGGCGGAGGGATTTGAACCCTCGATGGGGCTTTAAACCCCAAACCCGCTTA